>JAABSI010000044.1 GCA_011390455.1 Trueperaceae bacterium | reverse complement strand
TCACGCGCCTCAAGCAGGTCTGCAACCACCCCGCCCACGCGCTGGGCGAGAAGCTATCGACCGTGTACGCGGGCGGGGCCGACGCCGCGGCCTTGGCGGCCTCGGAGCGCCGCAGCCCCAAGCTCGCGCGCCTGTGCACGCTGCTCGACGAGGCGCTGGACGCCGGCGACGCCGCGCTGGTGTTCACCCAGTACCGGCAGATGGGCGACCTCCTCGCCGCGCACCTCGCCGCCCGCTTCGGCGTCCCCGTGCCGTTCCTGCACGGCGGCGTGAAGGCCGAGCGCCGCACCCAAATGGTCCAAGCCTTCCAGGCCGAGGGCGGGCCCCCGATCTTCCTGCTGTCGCTCAAGGCGGGCGGCACCGGCCTCAACCTCACCCGCGCCTCCCACGTCTTCCACTTCGACCGCTGGTGGAACCCCGCCGTGGAGGATCAAGCCACCGACCGCGCCTACCGCATCGGCCAGCGCAAGGGCGTGCAGGTGCACGCCTTCGTCACCGTCGGCACGCTCGAGGAGCGCATCGCCGAGATGATCGAGGGCAAGCGCGCGCTGGCCGGCGAGGTCATCGCCTCCGGCGAGCGGGCGCTCGTCAACCTCGACGGCCGCGCCCTGCGCGACCTGGTGGCGCTGCGGCGCGAGGCGCTCGGATGACGCGCCGCCGCCCCCGCCGCCCCCGCCCCCGCCGCGGACCGACCCGCGCCATCCCCACCGACCAGGGCGTCGCGAGCCGCCGCCAGCGCGGCGCCTTCGTCGAGAGCTGGTGGGCCGAGCGCTGGGTCGCCGCCCTCGAGCGGCTGATCACCCCGCTCCGCCTCGCCCGCGGCCGCACCTATGCCCGCTCCGGCCAGGTGCTCTCGATCCAAGAGCAGACCGGCACGGTCCTCGCCGAGGTCCAAGGCTCGCGCCGCGCGCCCTACCGCGTGACGATCGGCCTGGCACCGCTCTCCGACAAGGCGTGGGCGCGCGTCGTCGCCGCGCTGGCGCGCCGCCCCGACCTCGCCGCCAGCCTCCTCGCCGGCGAGATGCCGCGCGGCATCGACGAGGTCTTCGCCCAGGCCCGCGCCTCGCTCTTCCCGACCAAGCCCGACCACCTGCGCCTCTCGTGCAGCTGCCCGGACAAGGCCACCGTCTGCAAGCACATCGCCGCCACCTGCTACCTGCTCGGCGAGCAACTCGACGAGGACCCGTTCCTCCTCTTCCGCCTGCGCGGCCGCGGCCAGGACGAACTGCTCGAGGGCCTGCGGCAACAGGTGGGCGCAGGATCCGGCGCGGACGCCGAGAGCGCCGCCCCATCCGTCGAGGCCGACGCCGAGCCGGCGCCCGCAGCCGACGCGACCCCGCTCGACCCCACCGGCTACTGGGCCGCTGCCGAGCCGCCGCCCCGCATCGACCTCCCCACCGAACGGCCCGACCTCTCCCTACTGCGGCGGCTGGGCCCCTTCACCGCACTCGACGACGACCTCGTCGCGCACCTGGGGCCGGTCTACCGCAGCGTCGCGTCGGCCGCCGAGGCGGCCTTCGAGGCCGCGGAGGCCGAGCCGGCGATCGACGACGATGGCGCGCCCGGCACCTAGCCCAGCGGATCGAGGAGGACGCGACCGTCGCCCCCGAGGCGCGGGGACCGAACCGCTCGGCCTCGCGGCCGAAGCCGCCACGAAAGAGAGCGGCGGGCGCCATCGTGCTGCGCCCGCCGCTCCGTCGGTGCGGTCGGTCAGGCGTCCCGCTCGAGCGTGAACGAGACCTTCGCGGTGATCCGGTACTGCACGATCCGATCGTTCTCGACGATCGCCTGCATGTCCTTGACGTAGATGCTCTTGATGCCCCTGAGCGACTTCGACGCCTCCGCGAGCGCCACCTGAGCCGCGTCGTCCCAACTCTTCTCGGACTGGGCCAACACTTCGATCACTTTCACCAATGCTGCCATGAGCTCTCCTCCTTCTCGTGAGGATCTTCACGGTCAGCCTAAGGGCCGTCCCTGGGATCGGGTGTGCCCATCGAACATCGGCGCGGCCCAAGCGGCGCGTCAGCCGTACCGCCGGCGCACCTCCGCCACCGAGCCCGCGACGATCTGCTCGAGCACCGCCACGTCGAGGTCGGCGAGCCGCTTGACGTAGAGGCACGAGGTCCCCATCTTGTGCGGCCCGAGCCGAGCCAGCAGCGCCTGCTGGGCGTCGCTCGCCGTGGTCACGTAGAGCACGATCTCCCGACCGCGGATGGCGAAGCCGACGACCGGCATCTCGCCGGTGCGGCCGGTCTCGTAGGTGTAGCGGTAGCGACCGTAGCCGACGATGCTCGGGCCCCACATCGTCGGAGGTTCCTCGGTGACCCGGTGGAGGAGCGCCATCAGCTCCTGGCAGTCGGCCAGCTGCTGCGGGGTGGCCCTCGAGTCGAGGTACGCCTCGACGCTCGCGCCCGTGGGCTTCGTCTTGTTCTCGGCCATCGCGGTCGGACCCTCAGCCCGCGCCGCGTGCACGGTGGCCCGCGAACCAGGGCGCGACGGGAGCCCCGTAGGTCCCCTCGACCGACGCGGAGTACGAGACGGGCCCCTCGACCTTGGCATGCGACGGCATGGCGCACCTCCGGGCGTTCGTGCCCGACCTTTGCACGTTCCGGCACCGGGGCGCACGGGCAGGGACGACCGGCAGGGAGCTTCGCCGCTCCAAGAGGAGGGCGTGGCCCGGGCGGCGGTGCACGACGCACCGCCGGACCCGGCGGGTCGGGCTGCGGCTCCTCCGAGCGCAGCCGCCCCACGCTCACGGCTCCAGCGTCACCGACACCGGAACGGGCTTGGCGAGCACGTCCAGAACGGGGGAGGTGCCCTGCACGTAGGCGCACAGGTCCTCCACCTGTTCGCGTGGTGCGTCGGTGTCGACGCGGTAGCGCACGTCGATCCGCTGGAAGCCGGGGCGCTCCTCTTGGTCGAGGCCGAGGAAGGGCCGCAGGTCGAGCGCCCCATCGAGGTCGAGTTCCATCGCCCGGACGTCGATCCCGCGGGCGGCGGCGTTGTAGACGAAGCCGACCGTGAGGCACGACGGCGCGTACGGCGACGAACCTGGGCCTGGCCCTCTTCGACCAGGGCCGCCTCCCCGAGGCGCGCCGCGTGTGGGAATCCGGACTCGCGCTGGCCAAGCGCACCGGGCACCGGCGCGACGCGCGGTCGATCACCGGCAACCTGGGCATGCTGCACGCGGCGCTCGGCGACCTCGATGCCGCCGACGACTTCGACGCGCACGCGCTGCGGGCCGCACGGGAGGACGGCGACGCGCGATCGGAGGCGGCGGCCCTCGTCCGCCGAGCGCAGGTCGCCCAGAGACGGGACGATGCGGCCGCGGCCGCGGCGTCGGCCCGCGAGGCCATCGACGTGGCGTGGCGCGGCGACGAAACGGCCCGCGTTCTGGAGGCGCTCAAGGTCCTCGCCACGCCTGGGCGCACGAGGGGAACCGGGTGCGCGCGCTGGGCCTGTACCGGTACGTGCGCGACCACCCGGCGACGCCGGCGGCGGTGCGGGCCCAGGCGCGCACCGCGTTCCACACCGGCGCGGCCGAAGCGCCCGCGCGCGCGAAGCTGCCGTTCGCCGACGCGACCACCCTCGACGCGCTGGTGGCGCGGATCGTCGGGTGACGGCGTCCTCGACGGCATGGCGGCCACCGTCCTCGTCGGTCGCCGCCTTCGGCACGGCGCGTCAGCCCGCCGCCTCGTACGCCTCCCGCACGAACGCCAGCAGCTCGTCGTCGATCTCGTCGCGCTCGGCGACGTAGACGCGGTGGCTGCACATCTTGCCCGGCCCGAGCGCCTCGAAGCGCTCCGAGCCGTCCGCCGTGCGGTGGTTGACGCCGACCTCGAGCCGGCCCCGGCTGCCCGGGCCGACCATCGCGAACTGCTTGGCGCGTCGCAAGCTCACGTACGCCTTCTTGGGCGCGACCTCGAACGGGCCGAGGTCGACGAGCCGCGCCAGGAGCGCCTCGTGGAGCGGCCGCAGGGGTGCCTTGGACCCGGCGTAGATCGCGTCGAGCGGGTCGGCGTCGGCCGCCGCAGCCTCGGCGCCCGGCTCGTTCCGCTCCCGCGCCAAATGGACGAGCAGGTTGGCGTGGCCGTGGCCGAGCCCGAAGGCCGCCTTGGCCCGCTCGAGGAGCTCGCCGTGCTTGCCCGGCCCCCAGCCGGCGACCTCGGCCACCAGCTCCTCGATCGGCCGCCCGGCTTTCGCCTCGAGGCCCTTCACGTAGCTCTCCCGCGCTTCTTCGGACGTCTGCGCCATGCCTGCCTCCCTCGGTGCCCCGGGCGGGCCCGTCAGTCCGCCTCGACGACGCCCCGGATCGCGTCGGCGAAGCGCGCGAGGTCGCCGTGGAAGCGGATCCCGCGCTCCTGCTCGTCGCTGATGGGGCCGACGATCACGCGCGAGCTGCGGAGCAGCGCGCCCTCGGCGGTCGGTTCGACGACGGCCAGCGTGTCCATCACCGTCCCTGGGTGGAGCCGGCTGCGGACCGAGTACCGGAACGGCGGGTCCCACTCGGTGACGTGGCCGTAGTGGTACCCGCGCCCGTCGCCCCAGTCCTCGTACTGCTGGCCGCCGACGCACGGTTCGAAGACCACGCGCTTCACCCGGTTCTCGCCGTACGTGTGGGGGAACCAGCGGAGGATCGTCTCGGGGTCGGTCAACGCGTGGAACACGCGCTCCGGCGGCGCTCGGAAGCGGAGCTCGCTCTCGAGCCTCAGGACCCTGGGTACCTCGTGCACCGGTGCGTCGCTCATCGACCCCTCCTCCTCTAGATGCTGCCCCAGCGCGACGAGCTCGCCCGCGAGGCCGTCGGCGTAGCGGTCGACCCAGCGGTCGTACGACCGGCGCAGCACGGCGGCGTTGACGTGGTTGAAGCGCTGGCGCCCCCGCCGTTCGACGACGACCAACCCCGCGTCCGTCAACACGCCCAGGTGCTGCATGACCGCGTACCGCGAGACCTCGGTCAGCCGCTCGGCCAGCTCGCCGGTCGTGCGCGGGCCGTCGCGGAGGAGGTCGAGGATCCGGCGCCGCCACGGGTTCGCGAGCGCGCGCCAGAAGGCCTCTTCGCCTTCGGCGGCGGCGGTCGGGTCCGCGATCACGGCGGTGGACATGTGACAGGAATATCACACGTACGGACGGCGCCCGTCAAGCGGACGAGGCGGCGCGGACGGCTCAGGCTTCGGCCGGCGTCAGCTCGAGCACCGTCAGCTCCGGCGGGCAGTTGAGTCGAAGGGGCAGGAGGCTCACGCCGAGACCGCGCGAGACGTAGCCGAGGGCCGGCTGCCGCGACCATCCGCGCAGGAGGCGCTGGGTGTAGTGCGACGCCTTGATGAGCGGTCCGATGCCCGGGACGTTGATCTGGCCGCCGTGCGTGTGGCCGGAGAGCGTCAGACCGACCTCCGGGGGCACGTACGAGAGCGCCTCCGGGTTATGCGCGACGAGCAGGCAGGCGGTACCCGCCGGTCGCCCGGCGAGCGCCGCCGCCAGGTCCGGCTCCCCCTCGCCGACGTCGTCGAGGCCCGCCAGGAACAGGTCCTGACGCACGAGCGTCCCACGATTCTCGAGGACGGTGATGCCGACACGTTCGAGTCGCCGGGCGAACCCGGACGGGTCGCCGAAGCGGATGTAGTCGTGGTTGCCCCACATGGCGAAGGTGCCGAGGGGTGCGCGCAACCGACCCAACTCGTGGACGAGCGGTTGCACGTCCTCGCCCGCCCAGCCGTCGACGAGGTCGCCGCCGACGATCAGGAGATCGGGCCGCTCGGCGAGCGCCGCCTCGACCCAGGCCGCGATCGAACCCCGCCGGATGTACGGGCCGTAGTGGAGGTCGAACAGGAGCACGACCCGAACGTCGGTCTCGAGACCCGGAAGGCCGCTGCGGATCCGTTCGACGGTGAAGCGGTACGTGTTGGCCACCATGCGGGCGGCCAAGAGGCCCGCGCCGACGCCCGCAGCGATCGCGACGAGCGTGCTGCGTCTCATGCGATCAGGCTAGCCGAACGACCCGCGCTCAGCCCGGCGTCCGCACATCCCGCAGGAGCCGCGCCCACCCGTCGAGCGCCGCGAGCAGCTCGCGCACGAAGCCGCGCGCGTTCTCGTCGACGAGCTCGCCGTCGCGGAAGGTCTCGGCCGCGTTCGAGACCAGGACCTCCGGGCGGTTCACCACGACGGTGTCGTTGTAGGCGAGGACCTTGCGGAGCTCGGCCTGCGCCCGCGCCGTACCGTAGCGGCCGGGGGTCGCGCCCATCATCGCGACGGGTTTGCCCTTCATCGGCGGGTCCTTGGGCGGCCGCGAGGCCCAGTCGAGGGCGTTCTTCAGGACGCCCGGCAGGCTGTGCTGGTACTCGGGCGTGGCGATGACGAGGGCGTCGGCCTCGCGCACCCGCCGCTTGAGCTCGGTCACGGGTTCGGGATCGCCCTGCTTCTCGACGTCGGCGTCGTAGAAGGGGAGGCCGTGGAGATCGAAGATCTCGAGGCGCATGCCGTCGGGCGTCAGCGACTGGGCGGAGCGAAGCAGCGCCCGGTTGTACGAGTCCTTGCGCAAGCTGCCGGCGATGCCGAGCACGGTGATGGGGTCGGTGTCCATGGGGACCTCCTCACCCGCACCGTAGCGGCGATGGCGCGCTCCGAGCGTGACGACCGGGCTGAAGCGCGCCCGCTGCGGGCGGACCCGGCCGGCATCAACCCTCAGCTGCGACCGCGATGGCGTGCTCGGCGACGTACGCGTCGATCTTGTCGAGCAGCGCCACGTAGCGCGCCCGCGCGAGGTGCACCTCGCCGGGGAAGCCCTGGTTGCCCACCGTGACGGTGATCGTCCGATCTTCGGCGTCGTAGCCGATGATCGACCGCACCTCCAGCGTCGGCGACCGATAGTCGAAGGTGAGCGCCACGGGTTCACCCTTCTTGAAGACGGCCTCGCCGTCGTCGTCGCGCACGCGCTCCCACGCCTCCTCGGTGGTGCGCGCCGCCTCCGTGAAGTACGCCTGGATGCGCTCGAACGCCTCGCGATCGCCTCGATACGTCTTCGAGACGTAGCTCGAGAACAGCCGGTCCCACAGCGTCGTGTTCGTCTTCGTCGTCATCGTTCGCACCTCGACTTCCTTGGGCTGGCGCCGCACGCCGCGGCGCAAGACGCCTCGTTCAACTCGTCCGCGGCTAGGCCCGTCGTCGTCCACGCCACTGGCAAGGGATCGAATCGCTTCACACACAAACCTCCGTCGGCAACGACGCGGGGCGCCGCCGCTCGGATCGCGCGCGTCGCGCCTTCCCCACGAACTTGGCACGCGTCGCCCGTGGAGTCAAGGCCAACGGGAATGATGTGGGTTGCGCATACGTCTTATATGCGAATGCCATGCTTCTTCGCCTGCTCGCCGATCGCGCGCGTCTTCAGGCCTCCACTCAACCGCGCCCACGGTCGTCGCCGCGCCCGACGCCGTCCGCGCGCAGCGGCGCGACCAGCGGTCACGGCGACTCCTCCCCGGGCGCGTCGCTCGGCGCGCGCTCCCGCTCCAGCAGCGCGCGCTTGCGCTCGACGCCCCAGCGGTACCCGCTCAGCTGGCCGTCGGCGCGCACCACGCGGTGGCAGGGAACCGCCACCGCCAGGGCGTTCGCCGCGCAGGCGCCCGCCACGGCGCGCGCCGCCTCGGGGCGTCCGATCCGGGCCGCGAGCTCGGCGTACCCGACCGTGCCCCCGGGAGGCACCTCGCGAAGCGCGTTCCACACGCGCTTCTGGAAGACCGTCCCGCGGATGTCGAGCGGGAGACCGAGCCCACGGGCGGGCGCCTCGACGAAGGCGACGACCTGCTCGAGCACGCGCACGAACTCCGGCCCTCCCTCGTAGAGCTCCGCGCCGGGGAAGCGATCCCGCAGCCGCGCCGGCAGCTCGGCGGGGTCGTCGCCGAACTCGATCGCGCAGACCCCGCGCTCGGACGCGGCCACGACGAGCCAGCCGAGCGAGCAGGCGGCGACGCCGTAGCGGAGCGCCAGCCCAGCGGCGCCGTTCCGGTACGCCGACGGCGTCATGCCGAGCGCCGCGCCCTCGTACGCCCGGCTGCTCGAACCGAAGCCGGCGTCGTAGATCGCCTCGGTGACGCTCGCGGCGCGCCCCAAGCTCACGCGGAAGCGCTCGCCCCGCCTCGTGCGTGCGTACTGCTTCGGCGTGAGCCCGACGGCCCGCTTGAAGGCGCGCTGGAAGTGCGCGCGGCTCAGGCCCGCCTCGGCCGCGAGCGCCTCGAGGGTCGGCTCGGGCTCCTCGTCCTCGAGGCGTCGGCAGGCGCGCACGACCTGCGCCGCGAAGCGCTCCTGCGGCGACCGTTCGTCCGGCGTGCAGCGCTTGCACGGCCGGAACCCGGCGCGCCGCGCCTCCTCGAGGGTGTCGAAGAAGGCGACGTTGCCACGTTTCGGGGTCCGGGAGGCGCAGCCGGGGCGGCACACGATGCCGGTGGAGCGGACGGCGTAGAAGAAGGCGCCGTCGGCGGTGGCGTCGCGTTCGACCACGGCGGCCCAGCGGCGATCGGCGGTGGTCGCATCCTGCCTGCGGGTCATCGGTCGCCCTGGCACGAGCCGTCGGCGCGGACCGCGCGGAGCGCGCCGGCGCGCATCCGCCTCCCGGTGGCCCTCGCGCGCAGCGCGAACAGCGGCCGACCGTCGTCGGCGGCGCGTCCCAGACCGATGAGGGTCATCCCGAGGCCGTGGTGCCCCGCCCGTCGGGGCACGGGATCGGTGGACGGTGGATGCGGCATGCGCGCACTGTAGGTCGGATGCGAGCGTGGAGCACTCCGGAACGTGCGGTGCGATCGCGCGCCCCCACCACCGTCGCGACCGACGGCGCCCGGCGTCCGAACCGGAACGGCCGGAAGGAACCGCGGGCTCGGTCCCGCCGCCCCCACGCCGCGACGAACGTCCCTGACGCTCCTACGCCCCGTTGCGCTAGGGTCGACGCGACCACGGAGGGATGACTCGATGGCACGAGCACAGCAGCGGCCGGTCGACCCGCAGCGCTTCGCGCGGGACAGCCTTGCCTTCCACCGCGTCGTCAACCTGAGCGATGCGGTGTTCGCCATCGCGCTGACGCTCTTGGTCCTGACGCTGGACGTCCCGACCACGGAGCTGCACCGGTTGCCCGAAGCGCTCGTCGATCAGTTCCCGCAGTTCGTCGCCTTCGCGCTGTCCTTCGCGCTGGTCGCCAACCTGTGGTGGCAGCACCACCGACTGCTCGACCTTCTCGAGGCGCTCGAGCCAGGCGTGATCGCCATCAACCTGGTCCTGTTGGCGTTCGTGGCGCTGGTGCCGTACCCGACCAGCCTCCTCGGCGTCGCCCCGGCCCAGACGATCGCCGTGGTCCTGTTCGTCGCCGTGTTCGCCGTGCTCACGCTGCTCCATCTGACGCTGTTGGGCCGCGCCGGATCGCGCGGACTCGTGCAGGGCGACGTGCCCCGCGAGCGCTACCTGAGCCTGCTCGCCGGCTACGGCGTCGGGGCTTTGGTGCTGCTCGTGGCGATGTTGATCGCCGTGTGGTCGCCCTTGATCGCGCTCTTCGTCGTCGGCATCAGCATCGTGCTGGGGCCGCTCGGCGCGCGCCGCACCGACCGGTACCTGCACGTCGTAACGACCGAGCCGCGGAAGGCGGCCAAGCGAAGAGCGCCGCCCCGTGGACGCGACGGCTCGCGGGCACCCGGGAAACCGAACGGATGAGCGCCTAGGCGGGGCGTCGCGTCAGCACCCACAGCCGATCGACCTCCACGAACCCCAGGCGCCGCGCGAGGTTCGCCGACGCTCGATTGCGTTCCACCGCCCCCCACACGGCGGACTTCCCCCGCTCTTGCATGGCCCGCATGAGCCGAACGACAGCGGCGGCCGCGTACCCGTGGCGCCGGTGGCTC
The DNA here is from genome assembly GCA_011390455.1 of Trueperaceae bacterium. The sequence goes on along the minus strand of JAABSI010000044.1, from coordinate 13,765 downwards.
TCGATCGTGTCGATCGACACGTCCCACAGCGATTCCGTCTCCGACGCCACGTAGGCGAAGGCGACCGGACGGTCGCCGTCGAAGGCGGCGACGACCGGCGCTCCATCGTTCGCGGCGGCGGTCAGCTCCGATCGGAGGTCCGCGGGCAGGTGGTCCAGCGAGGCGATCTCGCTCCGGTCGAGCGCGCGGCAGCGGTGCGGGGGTGCCGACGGAAGACGCTCCGGCGCGGCGTAGAGGGTGGCCCGTTCCGCCTCGAACCCCGGAAGGAGCGACCGCACGGCTTCGACGTTGTCGTCGAAGGCGAGCAGCTCCGGGACCTGGTCGGCCGCGCGCGCGAGGGCGCGGGGCTCCGGCGCGCCGACCACACAGCCCAGGCCCCGGGCGTCGCTCCAGACGACGAAGCCCTCGCGCGTCGGGTTCTCGAGCACCACGGAACGCTCCGACCGCAGCAGATCGCGCGTCTCGACGAACCGGGGCAGGTCGGGTGCGAGCGCGAGGCAGCGCTCCCGGACCTCGTCCATCCTCACGCCGAGGCGCCCCGAAGCCGGCGCCGGATCGCCTCGTCCGCCCCCACCGCGATCAGCGCGATGCCGATCGTGTCGATGAAGCCGTGCACGAGGATCGCCAGCCACACGTCGAAGCCGCTGGCGACGAAGACCCACCCCAGCACCGCGCCAACGACCCCGGTGCTCACCATCCCGCTGCGCCCCTGGTACCCGTGGGCCAACCCGAACACGGTCGACGCCAGCAGCACGTTGAGCAGCGTCGCCCATGGCGACGTCCCGACGATCCGCGCGATCTCCGTCATCAGGAAGCCGCGGAAGACGATCTCCTCGAGCGGCGCGACCACGAGCCACACCAGCAGCATCCAGAGCCCGAAGGCCCTCCAGCTCCCCCGCACCCCCGCCACCACGGAGTGATCGTGGGCCACGCCGGTCCATCGTTCGGACAGCGGTTCGACGAGCCCGATCGAGAGCAGCTGCAGCGCGAGGCCCAACCCCAGGGCGAGCCCCACGGTCGGCCACCACGAGGCCGGCGCCGCGAACCCGAGCGCCCCCCACCCGTCGCCGCGCGCCCACAGCACCAGGCCGACGACCAGGATCGACCCCAGGACGCCCAACCCCGGCTGCTTCTTCAGTCCCGTCCCCACCAGCAGGGCGGAGACGAAGGCCACGAGCACGACCGAGACGCCGGCGCCCTCCACCGCGCTCACCCGGCCCGCAGGCGCTCCAGCCCGTCGAGAACCAGGTCGAGCCCGAAGGCGAACTGCGCGTCGAGGCTGTGCTCGTACGTGGTGGCGTGCTCGTACATGGCGGCCAGGTTCGGGAACGCGCGCAGCGCCTCCACCTCGAGGGCCGTCGCCGCCGTCTGAGCGATCTCCTCCGGCGCGGCGAAGGGGAAGTTCGACTCCTGGACGACGTGCCCGTACACGTAGCTGTCCAGGACCATGAAGGCGCGCCCCGCGTCCTCCATCGAGAAGCCGGCCGCCCGCAGGCTCCCGATGATCGCGTCCAGGTAGCGCAGGGTGCTGGGGCCCGAATCGGCACCGGCCTCCAGCAGGCCGATCACCCATGCATGGCGGCCCAGCACCGCGCGCGCCGACGCCGCCCGCTGCACCATCGCGTCGCGCCAGTGGGTGCCTGCTTCGGGGATCGCGATGGCGCCGATCACCCGGTCGACCATCCCGTCGAGGAGGGCCTCCTTGCTCGCGACGTGCTTGTAGAGCGACATCGCCTCGACCCCGAGCGCCGCGCCCAGGCGGCGCATGGTGAGGGCGCCGAGCCCGCCCCGATCCGCGAGCTCGATGGCGGCGTCCAGCACCCGCTCCTTCGTCAGCGGCGCACGGGGGGTGGAGGCGTCGGACGCGGCCATGGCTTGACAAGTGTACCGAGCGACCGTAGGGTTACTAAGTAAGCTGCGTCCGAACCCCCACCGACACGACACCGGATCGAGCCTCTCGCACCATGGGGCCGACTGGGCGTGCACGGCCGCCGGACCCGAAGGAGCCCCTCCATGACGCACGACGACGCCTATGCGCACGCGCGACCCCTCGTCGACCCGCGCGTGCCCACCCGAACGAAGCTCTCCGCCCTCTGGGTCGCGGTGATGCTCCTCTACGTCTACGTCGACATCATCGGCTTCTACGAGCCGGGCACCATCGACGGCATCTTGGCCGGACGCGTCTGGACGCTCGACATCACGCCGGCGTGGGCCCTCGGGGCCCTGGTCCTGATGACCGTGCCCATCCTGATGGTCGCCCTCTCCCTGACGCTCCCGGCGGCCGCCGCCCGCTGGGCCAACCTCGTGGTCGCCCCCCTGTTCGTCGTCGTCTCGCTCGGGAACGCGATCGGCGAGACGTGGCTCTACTTCTGGCTCGGCGCCGTGGTGGAGGCCGCGCTCTTGGTGCTCGTCGTCCGGTACGCCTGGGCGTGGCCGCGCATCGAGGACCGAACGGCCGCACCCATGGGCCCGGCAGCCACTCCTCGCTGAGCACGGTCGGCGGTGGCGTACGCGATCGCTGACGCGTCGCTGACGTCCCGATGGCGCCACCGTGACAATCGGCGCCTACCCTCGCGGAGGGGGCGTGGTCGGCACACCCGCCCCCACATGACCGCCGGTCCACACCGAACCATCTCACGAGGGAGACCCGCCACTGATGAACACCCTGTTCCGAACGCTCGCCTTGACGCTCGGCCTGACGCTGGCCGTGACGGCTGCGGCGCAGCCCTTCGATTCGTACGGCGAAGCCCCGATGCTGGCCGAGCGCGTCGCCGCGGGCGACCTGCCCCCGGTGGCCGAACGCCTCCCCGAGAACCCGGTGGTCATCGCCGGCGCCGATGGGATCGGCACGTACGGCGGCGAACTGCTCGACCTGTACGACGGCAGCCGCCTCGCCGAGTTCCGCCAGTTCGGGTACGAGAACCTGGTCCGGTGGAGCGCCGACGGTTCCGAGATCGTTCCGAACATCGCCGAGCGCTGGGAGGTCTCCGAGGACGGGACCACCTACTCCTTCACGCTCCGCGAAGGTCTGCGCTGGAGCGACGGCCACCCGTACAGCACCGCCGACATCGCTTGGTTCTTCGAAGAGGTCCTGTTCCAGCCCTTCAACTGCTGCGACGGGTACTTCCGGGTCGCGGGCGAGGCGCCGACCTTCGAGGTCATCGACGACCTGACCTTCAGCCTGAGCTGGAGCGAGCCCAACGCGACGCTCCTGCAGAACCTTTCCACGCCGTACGGCGTCATGGTGACCCAGTACGCCGCGCACTACCTCGATCAGTTCTCGATCAACAAGAACCCCGAGAACGTCGCCGCCATCATGGAGCGCGACGGCTACACGGACTACAACGAGTGGTTCGCGGCGAACATCGGCCGCTACGGCCAGGCGGCCGAGTACAACAACCCCGATCGGCCGCTCATGACCGCCTGGATCCCGACCGCCCCGTACGTGGGCCAGGAGCGCTTCACCTTCGTCCGCAATCCGTACTACTTCAAGGTCGACGCCGCGGGCAACCAGCTCCCCTACATCGACGAGCGCACCTGGAGCCTGACGCCGGACGAAGAGGTCCGCGTCCTGCGCACCATGGACGGGCAGGACCACTTCTGCCGCCGCGACGTCTGCCAGCCGCCGAACAAGGCCGTGCTCTTCGACTCGCAAGCGCAAGGCGACTTCCGCTTCGTCGACGTGACCAACACCGACCACAACCACATGCTCCTGCACATCAAGTACACCCACGACCTCGAAGAGCGGGCCGCGCTGTTCCAGGAGCTCGACTTCCGCATCGGGCTCTCGCTCGCGATGGACCGGCAGAACGTCATCGACACCGTCTACATCGGCCAGGGGACGGCGCACCAGATGGCGCCGCGATCGGGCCCCTTCTACGACGAGCAGCGCGCCACGCAGTACACGCAGCACGACCCCGAGCTCGCCAACCAGCACCTCGACCGCGTGCTCCCCGAGAAGGACGCGAACGGCATGCGCCTCCTGAACGGCCAGCCGTTCACCTTCAACGTGCTGGTGAACGCCGGCTTCCGCGCCGACTGGGCGGACGTCATGCAGCTCATCGAGCGCGATTGGGAAGCCGTCGGCATCGACGTCAACGTCATCGTGGGCTCCGACGAGTTCTCCCGCTCCGCGCGGCAGGGCAACGACGTCGATGCGTACGTGTGGGCCGGCGAGAACGGGACCGGTCTGCTGCCGATCCTGGCCGCCGACGAGTACGTCCCAGAGGCCGCCTTCGGCTGGTACGCCTGGGGCGACGCCAACGTGCATGGCCAAGAACCCGCGAACCCGATCGTGACGCCCCCCGCCGACATCCAGCGGATGATCGAACTCACTTCGCTCATCCCCAAGGCTGCCTCGGCGGACGACCAGATGGCGTACATGGACGAGCTGCTCCAACTCCACTCGGACGGCCTCTGGGTCATCGGCCTCGCCATGCCCGAAGGCGACTACCGCGTCGTGAACAACGCCCTCCGGAACGTGCCCGACCCCATCATCGGCGGCTGGCTCTACCCGGGCCCGGGCCCGATGAACTTCGAGTCGTTCTACTTCGACACCTCCGCGCGCTAGGCGGCGCCGCCAGGCTGCGCGACCGTTCGACCCCACGCCCGGGTGCGCTCCCGGGCGTGGGGTCCCTCTCCACTCCAAACCCGACCCAAGGGCACCCCACCTATGCTCAGCTATCTTCTCAGACGCGTCCTGTACATGATCCCAACGCTGATCGCCATCTCGCTCGTGGCGTTCGCGGTCATCACCCTGCCCCCCGGCGACTACGCCGACACCTATGTGCTCGCGGCGCGCCAGAGCGGTCAAACCGTATCGCCGGAGGACGTGCAGCGCATCCGCGCGTTCTACAAGCTCGATCGCCCGTGGATCGCCCAGTACTGGGATTGGGTCTCGGGCATCGTCGCGCGCGGCGACTTCGGCTTCTCGTTCCAGTGGGACCTGCCGGTCAACCAGTTGATCTGGCCGCGGCTGGCCCTCACCTTCGTCGTCTCCTTCTCGAGCCTGCTGCTGGTCTGGATCGTGGCCATCCCGCTGGGCGTCTATTCCGCGGTCCGGCAGTACTCGATCGGCGACTACGTCGCCACGATCTTCGGGTTCGTCGGTTTGGCGATCCCGAACTTCCTGTTCGCGCTCGTCCTCATGTACGTCTCGTTCCGCTATTTCGGGGCCAGCGTCGGCGGTCTCTTCTCACCGGAGTACATCAACGCCCCGTGGTCCTGGGCCAAGCTCGGCGATTTCCTGGGCAAGTTGTGGTTGCCGATGGTCGTGCTCGGCACCGCCGGCACGGCCGGCCTGATCCGCATCGTGCGGGCGAACCTGCTCGACGAGCTCAAGAAGCCCTACGTCGTGACCGCCCGCGCGAAGGGCATGCGCGAGCGCGACGCGATCGTCAAGTACCCGCTGCGCATCGCCCTCAACCCGTTCGTCAGCAGCCTCAACGACGTCTTCGTCCAGATGGTCTCGGGCGCCACGATCGTATCGGTCGTCCTGAGCCTGCAAACGACCGGTCCGCTGCTCCTCGAGGCGCTGCGGGCGGAGGACATGTACCTCGCCGGGAGCTTCATCATGATGCTCAGCGTCCTCACGGTGGTCGGCACGCTCGTCTCGGACCTGCTCCTCGCCTGGCTCGATCCGAGGATCCGGTACCGATGAGCGGCGCCAACCTCCGGCCGATCTCGCGCAGCGACGCGGCCGACCCCAGCCCGAGCGTCGTCACGCCGGGGCAACTGGTGTGGCGCAAGTTCCGGCGGCATCGGCTCGCCATGTTCGGCGGCGTCCTGACGCTGCTGCTGTACCTGATCGCCATCTTCGCGCCCTTCGTCGCGCCCTTCGGGCCCAACGAGTACCGCTCGCAGTACACGTACGCGCCCCCGCAACCGATCCGCTGGGTCCACACGGACGAGAGCGGTCGGGTGGTGTGGGGTCCGTACGTCCACGACCTCGCGGTCAGCCTCGACTACGCTTCGGGTCGGCGCGTCTTCGAGGTCGACCCGGAGAGCAGGATCCCGCTCCGGCTCTTCCCGAGGGGCGCCGAGTACCGGCTGTTCGGGTTCCTCCGCGCCGACCGGCACCTGTTCGGTCCCGCCGACCCCGAGCGGCCGATGTACCTCATGGGCGCCGACCGCCTCGGCCGCGACATGTTCTCGAGGACGCTGATCGGCTCGCAGATCTCGCTCTCGATCGGCCTCATCGGGGTCGCGATGAGCCTCTTCCTCGGCGTCCTGTTCGGCGGCCTATCCGGGTACTACGGCGGCGCGATCGACACGATCATCCAGCGCCTGATCGAGTTCCTGCAGTCGATCCCCTCGATCCCGCTCTGGATCGGCCTCGCGGCCGCCCTTCCCAAGGACGTCTCGCCGGCGCTCGTGTACTTCTACATCACCTTGATCCTGTCGATCATCGGCTGGACGGGCCTCGGCCGCGTGGTCCGTGGGCGCTTCCTCGCGCTCAAGAACGAGGACTTCGTCCGCTCCGCCCGGCTCGACGGATCGGGCCCGCTGCGCGTGATGTTCCGGCACATGGTCCCCTCGTTCCTCTCGCACATCATCGCGGCGGTCACGCTCGCCATCCCGGCGATGATCCTCGCCGAGACCGCCCTCTCCTTCCTCGGCCTCGGGCTGCGCCAGCCGGTCGTCAGCTGGGGCGTGCTGCTCCAGGAGGCGCAGAACATCCGCTCGGTCGCGACCGCCCCGTGGCTCTTCTTCCCCGGCGTCGCGGTCATCGTCACCGTGCTCGCGATGAACTTCCTCGGCGACGGTCTGCGCGACGCCGCCGACCCGTTCGCCTGATCCCTGCCACGCCGAAAGGACCCCCATGGCCGTCCACTTCGAAGGTACCGTCACCGCCGCGGACGAACGCTCCACCCGCGTCTTCCCGTTCGAGGTCCCGGCGGGCACGACCAACGTCAACGTGCGCCTCCGGTACCAGCCGGCCCACACCGAGGGCGCCGACCTGCCGCAGCAGCTGAGCATGACCGTGAACGGGCCGAACGGCTGGGTCGCCGAGATCAACCGGCCAGGCGACCGCTTCGACGAGGGCACGAACATCGGACCCCTACCCAGCGCGGGCACGCCGCCGTCGCGCATCGAGCCGGGCGCCTGGACCGTGTTCCTGAGCATCCACCGCATCGTCGACGCGACCGTCTCGTTCCAGATCGACGTCGCCTTCGAGTCAGCGGCCGACCCGGTCGCCGTGCCGCCCGCCCCGGGGCCGTTCGTGCCCGCCGACCGCGGACCGGGTTGGTACCGCGGCGATCTGCACGCCCACACCTGGCACAGCGACGGGCGCTGGGGGAGCGAGGAGCTGATCGCCTACATGCGCGGCCGCGGTCTGGACTTCTCGACCCTCACCGACCACAACACCGTCACCGGGCTCCCCGAGCATCTCCATCGGGCCAGCGACGGCTTCCTGACGCTCGGCGGCAGCGAGATGTCGACCTACCGGGGCCACATGCTCGCCGTCGGCGTTCTCGAGCGCATCGAGTGGCGCCGACCCGACGGCTCGACGATCCCGGTGCCCGAGATCGCCGCCGCGATCCACGCCGCGGGCGGCCTGTCCGTCATCTGCCACCCGCGCAACGTCGGCGACCCGCTCTGTTGCGGCTGCCGCTGGGAGCACCCCGACATGATGCCGGGCAACGCGATGGCGGTGGAGATCTGGAACGGCGTGTGGCACGCGGAGAACCACGAGGGCGTGCAGCTGTGGCAGACGTGGTTGACCGAGGGCCACCGCCTCGTCGCCACGGCGGGCTCCGACCACCACGGCATGGCGCACCACATCGCCGAGGCGGACGCGGGCCGCCCGGCCGCCAACGTCGTGTACGCGGAGGCGTTCTCGCGCGAGGGCATCTTGGAGGGGCTCAAGCGCGGCCGCTCCTACGTATCGGCCGGTCCGACCCTACGGCTCGAGGCAACCGACGCGAACGGGCGCACGTACGGGATGGGGGAGGTCGCGGAGCACCACGCGACGCTGCGGGTCGCATGCGGCTGGCGCGACGTCCCGGAAGGCGCTCGGGTCGAACTGGTCGTCGATGGCCAGCGGCACCCGCTCGGGCGCGGGGCGTCCGGCGAAGCGCACCACCTCCTGAGCGCCGGCGCCTTCCGCTGGGCCACGCTCGAGGTGTGGGACGACCTGGGCGCCTGGGCGATCAGCAACCCGCTCTACGGGCACCGCTGACCCATGGGCATGCACACGTTCCCGCCCACGACCCCGCGCAGCCAAGCCCCGACGGCGGCCGCCGCACCGCCCGTGCTCGAGGTCGCGGGGCTCAGGACCGTCTTCCGCACCGACGGTGGCGACGTCGTCGCGGTGCGCGAGGCGTCCTTCACCGTCGAGCGCGGCAAGACGCTCTGCATCGTCGGCGAGTCGGGATGCGGCAAATCGGTCGCCGCCCGCTCGATCCTCCAGCTCGTGCAGGCGCCGGGCGTCGTCGAAGCCGGCGAGGTCTGGCTCGACCGCCCGTCGGGCCTGGTCGATCTGACCAAGCTCGACCCGTACGGCCGCGAGTTGCGGTCGATCCGCGGCAACGAGATCGCGATGATCTTCCAGGAGCCGATGTCGGCCCTGTCGCCCGTGCACACGATCGGGAACCAGATCGTCGAGGCGATCCGACTGCACCGGCGGGTGACCCCCGCGGAGGCGACGGCGCGCGCGATCGAGCTCCTCGAGCGGGTGCGCATGCCCGAACCCGCCGCCCGCCTGAACGCCTACACCTTCGAGCTCTCGGGCGGCATGCGGCAACGCGCGATGATCGCGATGGCGCTCGCCTGCGATCCCGCGGTGCTCATCGCCGATGAGCCCACGACGGCGCTGGACGTGACCACGCAGGCGACCGTCCTCGATCTGCTCCGCGACCTGCAGCGCGAGCAGGGGATGGCGCTCATCCTGATCACGCACGACCTGGGCATCGTCGCCGAGATGGCGGACGACGTCGCGGTGATGTACCTGGGCCGCGTGGTCGAGTCCGGCCCGGTCCGCGAGGTCTTCGCGAACCCGGCGCATCCGTACACGCGCGGTCTGATGGCGTCGATCCCGCGCGTCGACCCGGAGCGCACCACGACCCGCTACGCCATCCCCGGATCGGTGCCCTCGGCGTCGGCGGTCGTGCCCGGCTGCGCGTTCGTCGATCGCTGCGCCCACGCGGTCGCCGGCCTGTGCGACGTCCTGCCACCCGCCGAATCCGCCGTCGGTCCGCAGCACCAGGTCCAATGCCACCTGCACGACGACGCGCACGCCACGGCCGTGGCCGCGAGCGGCGCCCGTGGCGCCGTCCCGATCGTCGGCGTGGGTGCGTCCATCGCGCCCGAGGCGAACGGACCGACCGCTGCGCGCAGCGCCCCCCGCGACGAGCCCGCGCTCGAGGTCCGCAACGTCGACGTGCACTACCCCATCCACGGCGGCTTCCTGCAACGCCGCATCGGTACGGCCGAAGCGGTCAACGACGTCTCGATCACGCTCCGTCGCGGTGAGACGGTCGGGTTGGTCGGCGAGTCGGGCAGCGGCAAGACGTCCTTGGCCCACGCCCTCGTGCGGCTGCATGCGCCGACGCGCGGCTCGGTGACGCTGAACCTGGCGGACGGCCGCACCTTCGACGTGGCCTCGGCCGCGAAGGCGACCCTGCGCGAGGTGCACCGGCACGTCCGCATGGTCTTCCAGGACCCGTACGGGTCGCTCGACCCACGGCTCCCCGTGCGCGAGGTCATCGGCGAACCGATCGACCTGCTCACCGAGACCCCTCGCTCCGAACGCGACGACCGCATCCGCGACCTCCTCGACACCGTCGGGTTGCCACCGAGCATCATGGATCGCTACGTCCACGCCTTCAGCGGCGGGCAACGGCAACGCATCGGCATCGCGCGGGCGCTGGCGACCGATCCCGAGGTGCTGATCGCGGACGAACCGGTCTCGGCGCTCGACGTCTCGGTCCAAGCTCAGGTGCTCAACCTGCTCCAGCGGCTCCAGGCGGAACGCAACCTCACGATGCTGTTCGTCTCGCACGACCTGTCGGTCGTGTCCTCGTTGTGCGACCGGGTCGTGGTGCTCTACGCGGGCGCGGTGGTCGAAGAGGCGCCGGCCATCGAGGTGTACCGGCGGCCGAAGCACCCGTACACCGAGGCCCTGCTCGCCGCCATCCCGATGCCCGACCCCACCGCGTGGACCGGGGACCGGATCCATCTGCAGGGCGACGTGCCGAACCCGGCGAAGCGCCCGCCCGGGTGTGCGTTCGCGGCGCGGTGCCGCTACGCGAAGGAGCGGTGCCGCTCCGAACGCCCCCTCCGCCGGACCGTCGGCGGCTCGCGCGTCGCGTGCCACTTCGCGGAGGAGCTCGAGCTCACCGGCGTTCCTGCCTGACCGCTCCCGACCGCGCGCGGTTCAGCCGGCCCGTCGCCGCAGGAACGCGGCCAGACCGTGCACGTCGTCGGTGTTGATCAGGTCGACGCCCTCGTCGAGCAGCGTCGCCCAGAGCGCCTCGCGCTCCGGTCCCGGCGCGTCGGGCGTCTCCCAGAAGCGCAGCCGCTGACCCGACACCCGGAGCGCCGCGACCTGGCCGCGCAGCCGGGCGCGCTCCTCCTCGGGCATCGCCCCCTGCCCGCGCCAGGTGAAGTGCTTGCGCCAGTGGTCGGACACGACCGGCATCATCGTCGGGTCGGTCCGCACGCCGACGTCGCTCAGGCGCCCGTCGAGCGCCGTGCGGCGGTCGGGGGTCCGCTCGAGGCGCTCGTAGCTCGGTCGGTTGCCGGTGAGGAGCAGGCGCACGGGGCGCTCGTCGGCCGGGTTCGTCGGGTCCGCGACCACGTCGCGGTACGCATGGGCGAGGCGCTCGAGCGCCCCGTGCATCGGGTGCGCGCGCGTCTTCGTGTCGACGAACAGCCAGATGGGGTCGCCGCCTGAGATCGCCCGGTCTTCGTGCAGCGTGCGCAGGGGATCGAGGTAGAGCCGCTGGAGCGTGTTCCATGGCCGCAAGTCCTGCGGATCGTGCGCCACGAGCGTCCGCCCGAACACGTGCCAGACGTCCATCTCGATGTGCCGGAAGCCCTGCTCGAAGGCCTCGAACAGCGGGCGCGCCTGCTCGTCGTCGCGGTGGGAGAAGGCCTGGAGGATCGGGCCGGGCGCGGCCGACGTCGGGCCGCCACCGCTTGGGTTCGCCGGGTGAGGTCGCTGCACGCCGCGACGCTACGCGGCGAACGTCAGGGCGAGGCCAGCGCCGAGTCGCCGAAACCGCTGGCGGTCGAGACCGGGACGCCGAGCGCGCACGTCGACAGGCCCGCGACCGCGACCGTGGCCACCCGTCGCGCAGCGGCGCACGCCCCCTCCGGCACCCCCGATACCCTAATCAAGTATTCTCTTGAGCAGATGAGCAGCGAGCCCCCGACCCTCACCTCCCGAGCCTTCAAGGACGCCGTCTACGAGCAGTTCGCGCGGATCACCAAGGCGCTCGCCAGCTCCGTCCGGCTCGAGCTGGTGGACGTCTTGGCGCAGGGCGAGCGGACCGTCGAGGCGCTCGCCCGCGAGGTCGGCCAATCGCTGGCCAACACCTCGCAGCACCTGCGGACGCTCAAGGCCGCGCGCCTCGTCGAGACGCGCCGGGACGGGACCTACGTCCGCTACCGCTTGGCCGATCCGCAGGTGGTCGACGTGTGGCGCGCCGTTCGGTCGCTCGGCGAAGGGCAGCTCGCCGAGATCGACCGCGCCGTCGCCGCGTACCGCGGCGGCGACGAGGGCTTCGAGTCGATCACCGCCGACGCCCTGCGGCGCCGCCTCGAGGACGGCGACGTCGTCGTGCTCGACGTCCGTCCGGACGACGAGTACCGCGCCGGCCACATCCCCGGCGCCCGCTCGATCCCGGTCGGCCAGCTCGCCGCCCGCCTCGCCGAGCTCCCGGAGGGGGCGACCGTCGTCGCCTACTGCCGCGGCCCCTACTGCGTCATGTCGTACGACGCGCTCGCGATCCTGCGCGCCCACGGCCGCGAGGGGTTGCGGCTGACCGACGGTCTGCCGGACTGGCGCGCCGCCGGTCGCCCGGTCGAGGCGGTGGGCGAGCTTGGCTGAGCGCGTGCCGGGGGCCTTCTGGCTGCTCGCGCTCATCAACGTGCTGGTGGGCGGCATGGTGGGCCTCGAGCGCACCGTCGTGCCGCTGCTCGGCCGCGACGTCTTCGGCCTCCCCCAGGGGGGCGCGCTGGCGGCGTTCGTCATCAGCTTCGGGGTCGCCAAGGCGCTCTTCAACCTGGTCGCGGGCGCCTGGGCCGACCGGATCGGGCGCCGCCGCGTGCTGCTCGTCGGGTGGGCGCTGGGCCTGCCCATCCCCCTGCTCCTGATCTGGGCCCCGTCGTGGTCGTGGATCGTCGCGGCGAACGTGCTGTTGGGCGTCAACCAGGCGCTTACCTGGTCGATGACCGTGAACATGATGGTCGACCTGGTGCCTGCCTCGCGGCGCGGCTTCGCCGCGGGCGTCAACGAGTTCGCCGGCTACCTCGGCGTCAGCCTCCTCGCCTTCGCGACCGGCCTGGTCGCCGCCGCGTACGGGCTGCGGCCCGAGCCGTTCTACCTGGGCGTCGGCGTCTCGGCGCTGGGCCTGCTCCTGAGCCTCCTGGTCCCCGAGACCGCCCCCGCCGCCAAGCCCTCGCCGCTCCGCTGGACCCGCGGGGTGGGCGTGCCCAGCCTGCTGGGCGCGGCCACCAACCTCAAGGACGGGCTGGTGTGGCTGGCGCTGCCGCTGATGATGACCGCCCGCGGCTTCGACCTCGCCGAGGTGGGCGCCGTCGCGGGCCTCTACCCGCTCGTCTGGGCGGGCGGCCAGGTGGTCTTCGGACCGCTCTCCGACCGGTTCGGTCGGCGGCGCCTGATCCTGCCCGGGATGCTCCTCCAGGCGGCCGGCCTGGGGCTGCTGGCGTTCGCGCCGACCCTCGCGGGCCTGCTCGCCGCCGCGGCCGTGCTCGGCCTCGGCACGGGCATGGCGTACCCCACGCTCATCGCCCTGGTCGCCGACCGCGTGCCGGTCGCCGACCGCGCCACCGCGCTGGGCGTCTACCGCTTCTTCCGCGACGGCGGCTACGCCCTCGGCGCCGTGGTCGCCGCGATCGGCCTCGCGGGGTCCTCGGCGGTGGTCGCCCTCGTCGGCGCGGCCATGGCGCTCGCGACCGTGCTCGTGTGGAAGGAGATCTGACGCGGCCCGTGGGGTCTACGGTCCCCCGCTGGACCTGCAGGTCCCCTTCCTCGCGGCGCTCCGAGCCGAACGCCGTCGCCTCATCCGCCCAGCCACACCACCCAGAGCCCCACCGTGGCGGCCGCCATGGCCCCCCAACCCCAGGGCGACGCCTCGAGCATCCGCCGCCCGGCGTACGCCGTCATCGGGAAGAACGGCAGCAGCACGTCGAGCAGGAGGAGGACGCACGCGTAGGCGAGGACGGGCCCGGCGAGGCCGGCGAGCGCCGGGACGCCGGTGGCGAACCAGGCCGCCCACCCCAACAGCAGCACGGCGCCGACGCCCGCGAAGGCGACGCTTGCGAGCGCCGGGGCGAGCGCTCGCGGCGACCAAGTGCGCGCCTGCGGGTACACGCCACCCGGCGCGACCATCGGGCCCCCGAAGGCGGCCGCGATCGCCGCGGCCAGCAGCAGCCCCGTCTCCCAAGGGCGGTAGCGGAGCTCCAAGCCCGACGCGCGTCCCGCCAACGCCTGCGCCGCGGTCCGCACGGTCAGGACCGCCGCGAGGCCGACGAGCACGCGGCCGATCGCCCCCGCGTCGCCGAGGTCGCCGAGGCG
>JAABSI010000043.1:2945-24241 GCA_011390455.1 Trueperaceae bacterium | reverse complement strand
GCGAAGGTGGGCGCTTCATCGTCTTCGAGGGACCCGAGGGGGCGGGCAAGTCGACGCAGATCGCGCGGCTCGCCGAGCGGCTCCGCATCGCGGGCATCGAGCCGCTGCAGACCCGCGAACCGGGCGGGACGACCATGGGCGACCGCGTGCGCGACGTCCTGCTCGACCCCGACCTGCGCGTGGACCCGCTCGCGGAGTTCCTCCTCTACGCCGCCGGGCGTGCGCAGCACGTCGCCGAGGTGATCGCCCCGGCCCTGGCGGCCGGACGCGTGGTGCTCTCGGATCGCTTCGCCGCCGCATCCGTCGCCTACCAGGGGTACGGCCGTGGGCTCGATCTCGACTGGGTGACCGAGGTGAACGCCCGCGCCGTCCAGGGATGCGTCCCCGACCGGGTGGTGCTGCTCGATCTCGATCCGGCGGTCGGGTTGGCGCGGGTGGCCGCGCGCGGACGGCCCGACCGGTTGGAAGCCGCCGACCTGGCCTTCCACCGCCGCGCGCGCGCCGGTTTCGCGGCGCAGGCCGACGCCGATCCCGGCCGCTGGCGCCGCCTCGACGCCGACCAGGGCGCTGACGCGCTGGCGGATGCGGTCTGGCACGCCGTCGCCGACCTCCTCGTCCCCGCAGCCGCCACGCCCGAGGGCGCGCGATGACGCGCGCGCCGCTTGCCACCGCACGGCGCGCGACGCGCCCCGCGTTCGGCCGCGCCGCTCGGGCGCTCGCCGCCAGCGCTGCGATCGCGCTGCTCACCGCCTGCAGCGCCGCCGACGTCGTGCGCTGGACGCCCGAGGTCGTCGCCACCCACCCGCACGACCCGAACGCCTTCACGCAGGGGCTGCTCTTCCACGACGGGCGCCTCTACGAGAGCACGGGGCGCTACGGCCTGTCGGACGTCCGCGAGGTCGCGCTCGAGAGCGGCTCCGTCGTCCGCGCCCGGGCGCTCGACGCGCGCTTCTTCGCGGAAGGCCTCGCACGGGTCGACGATCGACTCGTCCAGCTGACCTACCGTGAGGGCACGGCGCTCGTGTACGACCTCGATACGTTCGAGGAAGTCGGTCGCTTCACGTACCAGGGCGAGGGTTGGGGGCTATGCCACGACGGCCGCGAGCTGTGGATGAGCGATGGCTCGTCGCGCTTGCAGCGGCGCGACCCGGTCACCTTCGAGCTGCTCGGCCACGTCGACGTCCGCCGCGACGGGCGCGCCGTCGAACGCCTCAACGAGCTCGAGTGCGTCGGCGAGCACGTGATCGCGAACGTGTGGCTGACGACCGAGCTCGTGCGGATCGTCAAGGCCGACGGTCGGGTGGACGCGGTGATCGACGCGGCCGCGCTCGTCCCGGACGACGCGGCGGTCCGCGCCAACGGGGACGCGGTGCTCAACGGCGTCGCGCACGACCCCGAGACCGGTCGCTGGTGGCTCACCGGCAAGCTCTGGCCCGTGCTGTACGAGGTCCGCTTCGTCGAATCGCGCTGAAGCCGCGCGGCGGTCGCGAAGCGACCGCAACGGCGCGCAGCCGTGGGGGCGAAGCCCCCCGGCGTCCGCGCGACGCTTAGTCGCCCGCGGCGCTCGAGCTCCCCGACGCGGGTTTGGCGGCGGCCGTGGGCGGCGGCGCATCGGCCTTGGGCGCATCCGACTTCGACGCGTCGGGCTTGGCCGCGTCCCCCTTGGGGGCGTCGACCTTGGGGGCCGCGCTCGAGCTCTTGCGGCTGTCGGTGACGTAGAAGCCCGAGCCCTTGAAGGCGATGCCCACGGGCTGGATCAGGCGCTTGACGGGGTCGCCCGTGGTCGGATCGACCGTGAGCGCGTCGGCGGTGATGCGCTGCTCGACCTCGAACGTGGCCCCCGTCGTCAGGTTCTTGTAGACGTAGACCGGCATGGTGCCTCCTGGACGGCGTCCGGCATGCGCCGGACCAACGTCGTGGACTCTAGCATCCCTGGTAGCGTGCCGGCATGTCGGGCGCGTCACCCACGGTCGCACCGGACCCCGCACGGATCGCCGTCCTCGGCGCCGGTGCGTGGGGCACCGCGCTCGCGCGCCTGCTCGGCCGCAACGGCCACGCCGTCGCCCTGTGGGCGCGCGACCCGGAACACGCGGCGGCGATCGCCGCCGCGGGCGAGAACGTTCGCCATCTGCCCGGCGCCGTGCTCGGCCCCCACGTCCATCCGACGAGCGACCTCGCGACCGCCGTGGACGCCGTCGACGCCGTGGTGCTCGCGGTGCCGGTGCGCGGCACCGACGAGCTCCTGGCGGCGCTGCCGCGACCTAGGGCGGTCGTGTCCTGCGCCAAGGGGTTTGTCGACGCCGAGCTCGTCCGCCTCTCGCAGCGCGTCCACCAGCGGCACCCGGGGGTGCCGGTCGCCGCGCTCTCGGGGCCGAACCTCGCCGCCGAGATCGGTCGCGACCGCCCGGCGGCCGCCACCGCCGCCTCGCGCGACGCCGCGTTGGCGCACGCGGTGCAGGGGTGGTTCACGCAATCGACCTTCCGCGTCTACCGCTCGGCCGACCTGGTCGGCGTCGAGGTCTCCGGGGCGCTCAAGAACGTCATCGCCCTCGCCGCGGGCATGTCGGACGCGCTGGAGCTCGGCGACAACACCAAGGCGGCGCTGGTCACCCGCGGGCTCGCGGAGCTCGTGCGGTTGGGCACCCGGTTGGGCGGCGAGGCCCGCACGTTCTACGGCCTCGCCGGGCTGGGGGACCTGATGGCCACCTGCTCCTCGCCGGGTTCGCGCAACCACCAGGCCGGAGCGCACCTCGTGCGCGGCGCGACCCGCGCCGACCTCGAGGCCTCCGGCCTCACCGCCGAGGGCTTGACGACCGTCGCCCACGTCGCCGCCTACGCGCGCGCCCACGGACTCGACCTACCGCTCACCAGCGCGGTCTTCGCCGTCGTGTCCGGCGGCCAGGCGCCCGAAGCGGCGCTGCTCGAGCTGATGACCCGGCAACCGACCGAGGAGTGACCGCGCCGACCGACCTCGAGCTTGGACCGGACACCGGCCGAACCGCGCCGCGGTGCTAGCATGGCGCCGCCCGACCCGCCGCGGTCGCGGCGTCGGAGGCCCCCGTTGGACGCGATCGTCGCCCGCAACCTCACCAAGCGCTACGGCCGGACCGCTGCCGTCGACGACGTCAGCTTCGCCATCGGACGCGGCGAGATCGTCGGCTTCCTGGGCCCGAACGGCGCCGGCAAGACGACCACGCTGCGCATGCTCGCGGGCCTCATCCGCCCGACCGGCGGCGAGGGCCGGGTCCTCGGCGAACGCGTGCCCGGTCCCGGGCTGCGGCGCGTGGGGACCATGATCGAGGAGCCGAGCTTCTACCCCTACATGACGGGCCGCGACAACCTGCGGCACTCCGCGCTGCTCCACGGCGGCGTCCCGGCGCGCCGCATCGACGAGGTCCTGGGTTTCGTCAAGCTCGACCAGGCCGCCGAGAAGCGGGTGCGCGCCTATTCGCAGGGGATGCGGCAGCGCCTGGGCCTCGCGCGCTCCCTCTTGTGGGAGCCCGAGGTCCTGCTGCTCGACGAACCGACGAACGGCCTCGACCCGGTCGGCATCGCCGAGATCCGCGAGAACCTGCGCGCGGTGGCCGCCACCGGCGTCACCATCCTGGTCAGCAGCCACATCCTGGCCGAGATCGAGAAGCTGGTGGATCGCATCCTCGCGATCGAATCCGGCAAGCTGGTGTTCGACGGGTCGCTCGACACGCTCCTCCACCAGCTGGACACCACCTCCGTGCGCTACCGCCTGCGCGCCACCGACGGCGCCGCGCTCCTCGCCGCGCTCCGCGACCTCGGGTACGAACCCGAAGCGGACGGCGAGCGGGGCGCGCGCGTGGACGTGCCGGCGGCCGACGCCGACGGCCTCGTCGCCCGACTCGTGCGGGCCGGCGTGGAGATCAGCGACGCCGAGCGCACGAGCGAGGACCTCGAAGGCGCCTACCTGCGCCTGCTCAAAGGCGATGGGAGGCCGTCGTGAACGCCTTCGTGAACGTCGTTCGGGCCGAGTTGTTCAAGGTGCGCCGCAAGCGCCGGACGATCGTGGTCGCCGGCCTCTGGTGGGTGCTGTTGCCCGTCCTGGCGCTCGTGGTCGGCCGCGTGCTCCTCGACAACCTCGGGGCGATCGCGAACGACCTCGGCGGCATGGCGCCGCTGCTCCAGGAGTTCGCCTCCCCCTTCGGGATCGCGCGCCTGGGGTTGGTCGGCCCCGCGTACGTCACCCCCACCTTCTACGTCATCGTCGTGGCGCTGTTCGCCGCCCTGATCGTCGGCGAGGAGCGGACCCACGCGATGTGGAAGACGGTCCTCGTGGTCCAACCGGACCGCTTCGCCGTGCTCGCCGGCAAGTTCGTGGTCGCGATGATCGTCGTCGGCGCGCTCATGGGCGGCGCGGTCGTCGCCGGCGCCCTGTTCGGCACGATCGGCATGGCGTTCCTCCCGACCGACTTCTCGGGCGCATGGGCCGGCCTGATCGGGCTGTACGTGGTGCAGTGGGCCTTCGCCTCGGCGCTGGTCGCGCTCGCCTTCCTGTTCGTGCACGTGGCCCGCAACGTGGCGCTCGGCCTGGTGATGGTCTTCTTCCTGCCCGCCCTCCTCGAGGGTCTGTACACGGTCTACGCGGCCGTGGTCGGGTTCCAGCCGATCAACCGCTTCAACGCGTTCCTGCAGACGATCCGTCTGCGGCAGGTGTTCGAGGACCTGCCGACCTACTTCTTCACGGCGAACGTCTACGCCCCTGCACGCCAACCCGCGCGCGACCTCGTGGAGGCGTTCGGCGCGAACGCCGGCGGGGACGGCGTGGACTTCGACCTCGGGGGGCTGCTCGGCACCGGCATCACCCTCGAGCACGCCGCCTGGGTGGTGGGCGCCTACACCGTCGCGCTCCTGGCGCTCTTCGCCTGGCGCTTCCTGCGCGCGGACGTCGACTGAGGCCACGCCCGGCGTAGACTCGGCCCCGATGGAGCATCCGATCGCCGCCCACCTGCGCCGCCGCATCCTCGTGCTGGACGGCGCGATGGGCACGATGATCCAGCGCGAGGCGCTCGACGAGGCCGCCTTCCGCGGCGAGCGCTTCCGCGACCACCCGCGCGACCTCAAGGGCGCGAACGACCTGCTGGTGCTCACGCGCCCGGACCTGATCCAGGGCATCCACGCCGCCTACCTGGCCGCCGGCGCCGACCTGATCGAGACGAACACCTTCAACGCCACCCGCCTCGGCCTGGCCGAGTACGGCCTGGGCGACGTGGTGGTCGACCTGAACGTCGCGGCGGCGCGGCTCGCGCGCGCCGCCGCGGACGCGGTGGCCACCCCGGAGCGCCCGCGCTGGGTCGCTGGTGCGTTGGGGCCGACGAACAAGACCCTCAGCCTCTCCCCGCGCGTCGAGGACCCCGGCTACCGAGACGTGACCTTCGACGCCGTGCTCGCCGGTTACGTCGAGCAGGCGACCGCGCTGCTCGAGGGCGGCGTCGACCTGCTCCTGATCGAGACGGTCTTCGACACGCTGGTGGCCAAGGCGGCGCTCGTCGGCTGCGAGGTCGCGATGGCGGCGGCCGGGCGCCGGGTGCCGCTGATGGTCTCTGGCACGATCACCGACGCCTCGGGGCGCACGCTGTCGGGGCAGACGCTCGAGGCGTTCTGGACCTCGATCGCGCACGCCGACCTGCTCGCGGTGGGCCTCAACTGCGCGCTCGGCCCCAAGGAGCTGCGCCCCTACGTCGAGGAGCTGGCGCGCCTGGCGCCGGTCTTCACGGTGGTCTACCCGAACGCCGGCCTCCCGAACGCCTTCGGTGGCTACGACGAGGGGCCGGACGAGATGGTGGCGGTGCTGCGGGAGTTCGTGCAGGAGGGCTGGGTCAACGTGCTCGGCGGGTGCTGCGGCACGACGCCGGAGCACGTCGCCGCCTTCGCCTCGGCCGTGGACGGAGTGGCCCCGCGCGTCCCACCGGAACCCGACCCGCAGACGCGCTTCGCGGGGCTCGAACCGCTCGTGATCCGCCCCGAGACCAACCTGGTGAACGTCGGCGAGCGCACGAACGTCACCGGCTCGCGGCGCTTCGCGCGGCTGGTGAAGGCGGGCGACCTGGCGGCGGCGGTCGAGGTGGCGCGCGATCAGGTCGCCGGCGGCGCCCAGCTCATCGACGTCAACGTCGACGAGGGCATGATCGACGGGCCCGCCACCATGACCGCCTTCCTCGACCTGCTCGCCGCCGAGCCGGACGTGGCGCGGGTGCCGGTCATGCTCGACTCCTCGTCCTGGCCGGTCCTGGAGGCGGGCCTCAAGCACCTGCAGGGCAAGGGCGTCGTCAACTCGCTCTCGCTCAAGGAGGGCGAGGCGGCCTTCCTGGAGCAGGCGCGGACCGTGCGCCGCTACGGGGCGGCGGTCGTGGTCATGGCGTTCGACGAGCGGGGCCAAGCCGACACCCTCGAGCGGCGCATCGAGGTCTGCTCGCGCGCGTACCGGTTGCTGGTCGACGAGGCGGGCTTCGCGCCGCAGGACGTGATCTTCGACCCCAACGTGCTCACCGTGGGCACCGGGATCGCGGAGCACGCGCGGTACGCCGTCGACTTCATCGAGGCGGTGCGCTGGATCAAGGAGCACCTCCCCGGCGCGCGCACCTCCGGCGGGATCTCGAACGTCTCGTTCGCCTTCCGCTCCAGCGGGGTGGTGCGCGAGGCGATGCACGCCGCCTTCCTGTTCCACGCGCGCCGCGCCGGCCTCGACCTGGCGATCGTCAACCCCGAGACGCTCGGTCAGTACGACGAGCTCGATCCCGAACTGCGCGACCTGGTCGAGGACCTGCTCTTCGACCGACGCGACGACGCCACGGAGCGGCTGATCGCCTACGCCGAATCGCGCTCCGGCGCCGCCGCCAAGGCGCGCATCGACGACGACGGCTGGCGCGCGCTGCCCGTCACCGAACGCCTCGTCCACGCTCTCGTGCGCGGCCTCGACGCCTTCGTCGAAACGGACGCGCTCGAAGCGATGGGCGTGCTGGGCGCGCCGCTAGCGGTGATCGAAGGGCCGCTGATGGACGGCATGAACGTCGTCGGCGACCGCTTCGGCGCGGGCACCATGTTCCTCCCCCAGGTGGTCAAGAGCGCGCGGGTGATGAAGCGGGCGGTCGCCGCGCTCACGCCCCACCTCGAGGCGGCGGCCGCCACGGGGGCGCTCACGCACGCCGGCACCGTGCTCCTCGCGACCGTCAAGGGCGACGTGCACGACATCGGCAAGAACATCGTCGGGGTGGTGCTGGGCTGCAACGGCTTCAAGGTGCTCGACCTGGGGGTGATGGTGCCCGCCGACCGGCTGCTCGACACGGCGGTCGCCGAGGGCGTCGACGCGATCGGGCTCTCGGGGCTCATCACCCCGTCGCTCGACGAGATGGTGCACGTCGCGCGCGCCATGACCCGCCGGGGCCTCGATCTGCCGCTGCTCATCGGCGGCGCGACCACGTCGCGGGCGCACACCGCGGTCAAGATCGCGCCCGCCTACGACGGCCTCACGGTGCACGTCGCCGACGCCTCGCGCGCCGTCGGGGTGGTCACCCGCGCGGTGTCGACCGAGTTGCGCCCGGCGCTCGAGGTCGAGGCTGCGGAGCTCCACGCGCGTACGCGCGCCCAGCACGAGGCGCGCACGGCCGCGCGCGACCTGCGCTCGATCGAGGAGGCACGCGCCCACGCGCCGCGCTTCGAGGATTGGCGCCACGTCGTCGCGCCGCAGGAGCCGGGCGTCCAGATGCGCGCGCCCTTCCCGATCGACGAACTGGTCGAACGCATCGACTGGACCCCGTTCTTCCTCGCCTGGGAGCTGGCCGGAAGCTACCCCGCGATCCTCGAGGACCCCGTGGTGGGGCCGCACGCACGCGAGCTCCACGACGATGCGATCGCGATGCTCGCGCGCATCGTCGCCGAGGACTGGCTCGAGGTGCGGGCGGCCTGGGGGCTCTTCCCCGCGGCCGCGCGCGGCGACGACGTGCTCGTCTACGCCGACGAGGACCGGCGTGCGGTGCGCGCGGTCGTGCCGACGCTCCGCCAGCAGCGCACCCAGCGCCCCGGCCAACCCCACCTGGCGCTGGCCGACTACGTCGCGCCCGAGGGGGGCGCCCCGGACTGGATGGGCGCCTTCGTGGTCAGCGTGCACGGCGCCGAGGCGCGCGCCAGCGCCTTCGAGGCGGAGCACGACGACTACCAGGCGATCCTGCTCAAGGCGCTCGCGGACCGGCTCGCGGAGGCGGCGGCGGAGCGGCTGCACGAACTGGTGCGCACCCGCTCCTGGGGGTACGCCCCCGACGAGCACGCCAGCGTCGACGACCTGATCGCCGAGCGCTACCGCGGGATCCGCCCGGCGCCCGGCTACCCGGCCTGCCCCGACCACCGCGCCAAGACGACGATCTTCGAGCTGCTCGACGCCAAGGCGCGGCTGGGGGTCGGCCTCACCGAATCGCTGGCGATGACGCCGGCCTCGGCGGTCGCCGGCCTCTACTTCGCGCACCCCGAGGCGCGCTACTTCGGGGTGGGCAAGATCGGTCGCGACCAGGTGGCCGACCTCGCGGAACGCACCGACGTGCCCCTGGCCGAGGTCGAGCGCTGGCTGGCGCCGGCGCTGGCCTACGAGCCGGAGCCACCCATCACCTGAGCACGTCCCCGAGCCACGCCCGGATCCCCACCCGAATCGGGGCCGATTCGGCCACCGTCAGCGGAGCAGCTCGCCCAGCCACGCCCGGATCCCCACCCGAATCGGCATGAAATAGACGTGGGTGTCGTGGTGGGCCGCGAAGTCGAGCACCTCGCCCGCGAAGCGGCGATGCCAGGCGAGGGTGGGCTCGAAGCCCGCCGGGAACACCGCCCGGTTGCGCGTGAGCCAGTAGCGCTGGGAGCGCTCCGAGGTCACGCTCGTCACCCCCCAGTACACCGGCACGCCCGCGAGCAGCTCGCGCCATACGGCCATCAGGCGCACGTCGAAGAAGGGCTGGGTGAAGAAGCCGTCCGCACCGGCGTCCAGCTTGCGCTGCAGGTAGTCGCGCTCCTGCGCGAAGCCCGCGCGGTACGGGTCGAGGGCGGCGTAGACCCGCCACTCCGGGCGTTCGCGCTTGATCATGCGGATCACGTCGAGCACGCCCGCGCCCGTGACCGGGTGGCGCATGTCGGCGGGCGGATCGCCCGTCACCACCAACACCTCCGTCACGCCGGCGGCGTCCAGGGCGGCCAGCGGATCCCAGGGCCGCCGGAGGTCGACGTCCATCGCGCGCACGTGCGGGATCGCCGCCCAGCGCTCGGCGCCGAGGCGGCGCACGGCCACGGCCGCCTGCCACGCGCGGAGCTCGAAGCGCGTCAGGTCCGGGACGTTGACCGCGTCGACGTGGGCCAGGGTCGCCACCTCGGTCACCTGCGCCTCGAGGGCGGGGAGGTCGCGCGGGACGAGCTCGACGACGAGGCGCATGGACGAGAGCCTACCCGCCCGCGCTCAGCTCGAGGCCGACGTGTAGTTCGCCAACGCGTACCGCCAGAAGGCCTGCGACGCCGCGAGCAGCAGCAGCGCGACGGCGACGGCGCCCAGCCCCGCCGCCCACGTCAACCGTCCGGAGGCAGCCTCGGCCGGCACCGTCGTCAGGAACGCGATCGGGACGACGAAGGTCAGGAGCGCGCGCACCCACCCCGGGTAGGCGCTCACCGGGAAGCGGCCGGCCGCGAAGAAGGCGGTGAAGAGCTCCGAGACGTTGTCCACCTTGACGAACCAGAAGGCGGTCGTGGTCAGCGCGAACCAGACCGCGTACAAGATGGCGGTCGCGGCGACCAGGAGCAGGAGCGTCAGGGCGACGTTGGCCCACGACAGCGTCCCCTGACGCGCCATGCCGACGCCGATCACCGCCACGCCGATCGCCAGTTGCGGCGTCCACCAGACGCTCGCGTAGCGGGTCGAGACGAGAAAGCGCGCCGCGATCGGCTTCAGGAGCAGGAAGTCGAGCTCCCCTTTGCGCACGTACTCCGGCACCCGGTTGAGGTTGGGGACCAGGAAGACCGCGGTCACCCCCTCGAGCAGCAGGTAGACGCCGAGGAGCGTGAGCGCCTGGTCGAAGGTCCACCCGCCGATCGCGTCGGCCTGGAGGAACACGACGCCCAGCACCAGCGCGCTCGACCCCAGGAAGAGCAGGACGTTGAAAGCGTTCATCCACCAGTTCACGCGGTACTCCAGGTCCTGCACCAGCGAGTGGGTGAAGAAGATGCGCCAGAGGCGGAGGTAGCGCCTCACGCGCCGACCGCCCCGTAGCGGCGCAGCCCCTGCCGCCACAGCACCCAGCGCAAGAGGACGAAGAAGGCGCCCCAGGCGGCCTGCACCGCGAAGGCCTGCACCAGGTCCGCTCCGCCGAGCCGACCCAACAGCGCCTGGACCGGGACGTCGATCAGGTACGGGAACGGGGTGTAGGGCAGCACGGCGCGCAGCGCCTCCGGGAACAGGTCGAGCGGCGCGAGCGCCCCCGACAGCACCATCGCCACCGAGAACCAGACCCGCTCGAGCCCGACCGACTGATCGGTCCAGAACGTCAGCAAACCCGTCGCGTACTGCTGGAAGAACTTGATCACCCACGCCCCCACGACCAGCAGCGCGAACCCGCCGAGCGCCTCGAAGGTCATCGGCACCCGCACGCCCGCCCAAGCCATGCCGGCGACGACCGGCACCGCCACGAGCGGGAGCCGGACCGCCTTCTCGGCGACGTTGTCCGCCAGGTGCACCCACATCGGGTCCATCGGCCGCAGCAGCTTGGGCGAGAGCTCGCCCAGTCGGATCTCGCGGTCGAGCTCCCACACGACCCACACGACGGTGAGTTGGCGCACCAGGAACACGGACAGGAAGTAGGCCGCGAAGTCGGCCGCCGCGTAGCCGCCGACCGGTCCGTCCGCCGCCAGCGCCATCCACACCGCCATCATCACGAGCGGCAGCGAGCCCGAGATCATCCAGATCACGATCTCCGCGCGGTACTCGGTCATGGTCGCGAAGGCGTGCGCGAACAGCGCCTGCGCCTTGCGGACGTTCCAGCCGAGCGCGGTCACCGCGGTCCGCCGACGACCGCCCCCGGCGACGCGCTGCCCGCCGCGAACAGGTCGGCGACGATCTCCTCGACCGGCACGTCCTCGATCGCGACGTCGACCACCGGCAGCCGCGCGAGCGCGGCCCCTACGACGCGCGCCACGTCGCCGCGCGGGACGCCCAACTCCAGGACCAGCCCCTCGGCCCGGCGCACCGTGCCCATGCCGACCAGGGCGGTCGGATCGGCCGCCTCGGAGAGGGTGAGGCGCACCCGGCGCTCGGGCGCCCGTGCTTCGACCAGACCCTGCAGGTCTCCATCGAAGACCAGCCGGCCGTGGTCGATCACCAGGATCCTGCGGGCGAGCGCGGTGACGTCGGCCATGTAGTGCGACGTGAGGACCACGGTTGCGCCATGCCGCGCGTTGTAGTCGGCCACGAAGCGGCGCACCTGCTGCTGCATGGTCACGTCGAGCCCGATCGTCGGCTCGTCCAGGAACAGCACCTTGGGCCGATGGAGCAGCGCCGCCGCGAGCTCGCACTTCATCCGCTCCCCCAGGCTCAGCTTGCGCACCTGCTTGTGGAGCAGGCCGTCGAGCGAGAGCATCTCGGTGAGCTCGCCGAGGCGCTCGCGATACACCGCGTCGGGGATCTCGTAGATCGCCTGGTTGACCAGGAAGGAGTCGACGGCCGCGAGGTCCCACGAGAGCTGCTGCTTCTGCCCCATGACCAGCGTGATGCCGCGAAGGAAGGCGGTCTGGCGGCGGCGCGGCTCGAAGCCGGCCACCCGGACCCGCCCCTCGCTCGGATGCAGCAGCCCGGACAGGACCTTGAGCGTGGTCGTCTTGCCGGCCCCGTTGGGGCCCAGGAACCCGACGACCTCGCCGGGCGCGACCTGGAAGGACACGCCGTCGACCGCGGCGACGTCGCGGTACCTCCGCGCCACGAAGGCGCGGATGGAGCCCCGCAGGCCCGCCTCCTTCTCGTGCACGCGGTAGACCTTGCGGAGCCCGTCGACCTCGATCACGCGCCGGGGTCCTCGAGCTCCTCGGCGGCCCCGTCGGCCGCTTCGTCTTCGGCGCGCTGGGCGTCGGCCTGGCGCACGGTCCAGAGCAAGGCGCCGCCGACCAGCGCCAAGAAGAGCGCGGTGCCCAGCGGGCTGCCGCGGAAGAAGTCGAGGTTCGCCACCGCGTCCGCGATCGCGAGGACCGCGATCACCATCCCGAGCAGGACGAAACCCCGTCCCAGGGCCAGGTACGTGCGACGTGCGGCATCGGTCACGACCGAAGGCTACCTCACGCGTGGGCCAAGGCTGGGTAGAGCGCTTCGTACTTGCGCCGAAGGTACGCCAGGTACGGTCCGGGATCGATCGGCCCGCCCGTGGCGTCGCGGACGAGGGCGTCGACGGGTTTGGCGCGGCCGTGGCGGTAGACGTGGTCGCGAAGCCAGCCGTGCAGCTCGACGAACGACCCGCGGGCGACCGCGGCCTCGACGTCGCCCACGGCGCGCGCCGCGGCGGCGTAGAACTGGGCGCTCAGCACGTTCCCGAGCGCGTAGCCCTGGAACGCGCCCCCGACCAAGCCCGCGAACCAGTGCACGTCTTGCAGGACGCCTTCGCCGTGCCGCTCGGGGCGTACGCCCAGGTCGCGTGCGTAGCGCGCCGCCCACGCGTCGGGCAGGTCGCGCACCGAGAGGCGTCCGTCGAGCAGCTCGAGCTCCAGGTCGAAGCGCAGCAGGACGTGCAGCGTGTACGTCAGCTCGTCGGCGTCGGTGCGGATCAGGCTGGGCGCGACGCGGTTGACGGCGCGGTACGCGGCGTCGACATCGACGTGCTCGAGCGCGGGGAAGCGGGCGCGCAGATGCGGCAACGCGAAGGTCCAGAAGGCGCGGCTGCGCCCCACCTGGTTCTCCCAGAGCCGCGACTGGCTCTCGTGCACGCCCGCCGAGACGCCGCGGGCGACGGGCGTGCCCTCCCACGCGGCGCCGACCCCTTGCTCGTACAGGGCGTGGCCGGCCTCGTGGAGGGTCGAGTACAGCGCCTCGGTCAGGTCGCGTTCGTTCACGCGGGTGGTGATGCGCACGTCGCCGCCGGCGATGCGGGTGGCGAACGGATGCGGCGCCACGTCCTGTCGCCCGCGACCGAGGTCGTACCCGATGCGCACCGCCAGCTCGAGGGCCGCCTCGAGCTGCATTGCGGACGGGTACGGGCCCGCGGGCAGGGGCGCCGGGGCCGGCGCCGCCACGGCGGCGGCGACCAACGGGCGCAGCCCGTCGCCGAGCACCTCGAAGAGCGGGCGCAGCTGCGCCACCGTCGCGCCCTCGTCCTCCTCGTCGATCAACGGGTCGGCGACGTGGGCGGCCTCTGGGAAGTAGCCGGCGTAGCGGTGGGCGAGCTCGACGCTGAGCTCGAGATGGTCCGCCACGGCCGCGAAGTCGTCGCGCGGCCGGGCGCGCCGCCAGGCCTCGAAGGCCGCGCTGGTGTGGGCCGCCCGGGCGACGTGGAACGCGACCGGCACCCGCCGCGCCCGCTCCAGGTCGCGCCGGGCGACGTGCACGAGCACCGCGTCGGGATCGGCCGGATCGAGCGATGCGGAGGCGCGCTCGGCGGCCACGAGCGCGCGCTCGAAGGCGGGCGCCACGTGCCGCTCGTGGGCGAGGCGGACGATCGTCTCCATCTGGCGAGCGCGCGCACCGCCGCCAGCGGCGGGCATGCACACGGACTGGTCCCAGTCGAGGAGGGCGAGCGCCCCCTGGAGGTCGACCAGCTCACGGAGGCGGGCACGCACGGCAGCGAAGGCGGGATCCGGCATGCGCCAGGCTACGGGCGTAGAGGTTGCATTCGGGTGGCAGACATCACCGGTGGACGCACGGAACCGCCAGTCCGGCCGCCGCCAGGCTCAGGCGGGCAGCACGTAGCGCAGCATCAGCACGTAGTGGCAGGTGCTCCCGGCGAGCACGAACAGGTGCCAGAGTTCGTGGTACCCGAACACCTTCGGCCAGGGATCGGGGCGCTTGAGCGCGAAGACGACGGCCCCGACCGAGTAGAAGGCGCCCCCGGCGCCCAACCACGCGAGCGCGGACCAGGGGAACGCTTGCACCAGCGGCGCGATGGCGACCACGGCCATCCAGCCCAGGCCCAGGTACAAAGCGGTCGAGAGCCAGCGCGGCGCATCGAGCCAGACGAGCTTGAAGATCACGCCGAGGCCGGCCGCACCCCACGCGATGCCGAACACCGACCACCCCCACGCCGGGCTCACGCTCGCCAGGCTGACGAGCGCGATCGGCGTATACGTGCCGGCGATGAGCAGGTAGATCGCCGCGTGGTCGAACAAGCGCAGGCGCCTCAGGACCTCCGGACGCGCGCGCACCGCGTGGAGCAGCGTGCTCGCGAGGTAGAGCAGGAAGAGCGACGCGGCGTAGATCGCGAAGGCGATCGTGCGCCGTTCGTCGCCGGCCGACAACACCACCAACAGGACGCCGCCGACGATCGCCAGCACCGTACCGACGCCGTGCGTGATGGCGTTCAAGGGCTCGCGCAGCACGCGCCCGAGCACGCCCAGTGGTTGAGGTTCGACGTTCGTCATGCCCCACCATACGGGCCCGTCCGGGGCGATGCCGCCTCCGGGGTCACGGCTCGGCGCCCACGGCGACCGGCGCGTCGGGGTAACTGACCCAGTCCGACCACGAGCCGGCGTACAGCTTGGCGCCGTGGATCCCGGCTGCCTCGAGCGCCATGAGGTCGTGCGCCGCCGAGACGCCCGACCCGCAGTAGACGACCACTTCGCGGGCCGCGGCGAGCGGCGCGTAGCGCTCGCGAAGCTCCTCAGGGGAGCGGAAGCGGCCCCCTTCGAGGTTGTCCGCGTACGGGAAATTGACCGCCCCCGGGACGTGGCCGGCCCGTGGATCGAGCGGTTCGACGTCGCCGCGGTACCGCTCGGCGGCGCGGGCATCGACCACCACGCGGCCGGGTTCGCTCGCGCCGGCGAGCAGGTCGTGGCGATCGACGAGCATCTCGGGGCGGGGACGCGCCTCGAAGCGCACGGGCGCGGGGACGACCGGATCGGCCGCCACCGGTCCACCAGCCGCGACCCAGGCGGCGAAGCCGCCGTCGAGGACCTGCACCGCGTCGTGACCGAGCCAGCGCAACGACCACCAGACCCGGCCTGCGACCATGGCGTCGCCCGCGTCGTACGCGACGACGTGGGTGCCCGCGCCGATGCCGACGGCGCCGAAGGTCGCCGCCAGGACGGCGGCGTCGGGGAGCGGATGGCGGCCTCCGTGGGCACCGAGCGGAGCCGAGAGGTCGTCCTCGAGGTCGAGGAAGACGGCACCGGGGAGATGGCCGGCCTCGAACGCGGCGCGGCCGGCGCCCGGGCGACCGAGCACGGAGCGCACGTCGACCAGGCGCAGGTCGGGGTCGCCCAGGCGGGCGCGGAGGGCATCGACCGAGATCCAAGGGAGCATGGGCGAGTCTACCGACCGACAGCGTTAGCATGCGCATCCATGCACCGCGAGCCCGCCCACGTCGAGAGCCCGACCAACCCGCGCGTCAAGCGGCTCGTCCGCCTGCGCGAGCGCAGGGCGCGCGACGCCGAGGGGGTGGCGCTCGTCGAAGGGGCGCGCGAGGTCGAGCGCGCGGTGGACGGCGGGTGGCGCGTCGTCGTGCTCGCGACGTGCGCGGCGCTGTACTCGCCGGAGGCGCGGGCGCTGGCGCCGCGCCGGGAGCACCTGGACGCCGAACGCTGGACGCTCTCCGAGGCCGCCTTCCGGAAGGCGAGCCTCCGCCAACACCCCGACGGCGTCCTCGCGCTCGTCGTGCCCCCGACGCGCGCGCTCGCCGATCTGCCCGCACGATCGGACGCGCTCTGGCTGGTCGCGGACGGACTCGAGAAGCCGGGGAACCTGGGCGCCCTGCTGCGCACCGCCGACGCGGCCGACGTCGACGCGGTGCTGGTCACGGGGGCCGGCACCGACCTCGCGAACCCGAACGTGGT
Organism: Trueperaceae bacterium; assembly: GCA_011390455.1. The sequence continues at coordinate 8,230 of JAABSI010000043.1, read as the reverse complement.
GCGGGCGAGCATGGGGAGCCTGTTCGCGCGTCCGGTCCTCGCCGTCGAGCCGGACGAAGCCCGCGCCGCGCTCCGCGCGCGCGGCATGCGCGTCGTGGCGACCACCCCCGCGGCGACGGTCGACCTGTGGGACGCGGACCTGTGCGGGCCCGTGGCGATCGTCCTCGGCACGGAACACGCAGGCCTCGACCCTGCGTGGTTGGCCGACGCCGACGCCCAGGTGCGGGTGCCCATGGCCGGCCTCGCCGACTCGCTCAACGTGGCGACGACGGGCGCGCTGCTGCTGTTCGAGGCGCGCCGCCAGCGGCGCGCGCGGGGTCAGAAGGGCTGACGCTCGCCCGCGAGCACCCGCTTGATCAGGTCGCGGAAGTCCTTGCCCTCGAGCGGCTTCATCACGAGCGCGTCGACCTTCGCGAGGCGCGCCCCCTCGCGCGTCTGCGGGTCGCGCAAAGCGGTCAGGATCACGATCTTCGTGTCCTTGAGGCGCCCGATGCGGCGGATCCGTTCGGCGACCTCGAGGCCGCCGAGCTGCGGCATGGCGACGTCGAGGATCGCGAGCGCGGGGGTGTGGTCCTTGAGCCACTCGAGCGCGGCCTTGCCGTCTTCGACCATCGCCAGCTCGTACCCTTCGGACGCGAGCAGCAGGTCGACGAGGGTGCGGTGGCCTTCGTGGTCATCGGCGACGAGGACGAGGGGTGCGGTCATGACGCCCGATGGTAACCCCTGCGGCGCGGCGACGGCGACGGAGGCACACCACCGACGCACGCCGGTACACTGCGCCATCCCACTTGGGGCCCCGGCCCCCGAAGGAGCCGATCGCGATGCTCAAGGAGTTCCGCGATTTCATCAACCGAGGCAACGTCTTGGATCTGGCGGTCGCGGTGGTCATCGGCGCTGCGTTCGGTCAGATCACCACCTCGCTGGTCAACCAGGTGATCATGCCGCCGCTCGGGCTGATCATCGGCGGCGTCGATTTCGCCAACCTCGGGTTCATCCTCACGGACGCCGACCAGTACGCCACCGTCACCGAGGCGGTCGAGGCCGGGGCCCCCGTCATCCAGATCGGTGCCTTCCTGAATACGCTGATCAACTTCCTGATCATCGCCTTCGTGATCTTCCTGGTCGTGCGCTCGTACAACCAGATGCAGGCCCGTTTCGTGAAGAAGGTGGCCGAAGCCCCGGCCGCCGCCCCGGCGCCACCGGCCGACGTCCAGCTCCTGACCGAGATCCGCGACCTGCTGAAGCAACGCGCCGGCTGACGCCGAACCCGCACCCCGCGACCGGCGTCGACACCGTCACGCCGGTCGCATCCGACGTCCGATCCGGAGCGGTACCATGCCGGGCCGTGCCCGACGACGCCCCTCCCTCCCCCACCCGCGAGCCGCGCGCCCGTGCCCGCGCGGTCCGCCGGGGCGAACGCGTGTGGGTGGACTACAGCCACGAGCTGCGCGTCCAGCGCAACCCCGTGCTGCGCACCACCTACTTCGTGCTCGGATGGGCGAGCGTCGTGTTCGGCGCGATCGGGGTCGTCGTGCCCGGTTGGCCCACGACCGTCTGGATCCTGATCGCGACGTACTTCTTCGCCCGCTCCAGCCCGCGCTTCTACAACTGGCTGATGAACCACCGCCTGTTCGGGCCGCTCGTCCGCGACTGGCGCGACGGCAAAGGCCTGAGCCGACGCGCCAAGACCCTGGCCGTGACGACCATCGTCCTCAGCATCGGCACGAGCATCGCGCTGATCCCGATCGTGTGGGTGGACCTGCTGCTCGCCGTCATCGCGATCGTGTTGTGCACGTACCTGCTGACGCTGCCGACGAAGCCCGCCGACGCGTGATCGCGCGATCGCCGGTCCAGGATCAGTAGAGGATGACGAGTTCGACCGTGGCGGGCCCGGAGCGCTCGATCGCGCCGCGGGCGACGACCCCGACCACCACCTGGCCGGTCAGTCGCAGCAACTGGTTCGCGAAGCCCTCGTCCGAGAGGCCCACGAACGAGGGCACTTGGAGCTCGTCCAGCCCCGCGCGCCGGAGCGTCCGGATGACGTCGGCCTTCAGTTGCGCGATCAACGCGCGGACCTCGTCCTGACTGGCCGGCAGCTCCGCGCTGCCGACGTGGACCGGCCGCGAGAGCAGCAGCTGCCCAGCGTCGAACAGGCGGCTGTTCTCGAGCGCTTCGACGATGACCTCGGTGCGGGCCGGGTTGAACTGGTTGCGCGGCGAGATCAGGCGCACCAGGTCCGAGCCCTCGGTCTCCGCGATCACCTCGACGAGGCCCGCGAACTGCTCGGCGCTCAGCGCCACCTCGCCGGCCCCTAGGCTCGCCGTGTGCGTGCTCGCCGCCCGCACGAAGGCCGCGAGCTCCTCCCGCGCCTCGGCAGCGTCGCGCGCGTGCAACGCGCCCGAGAAGACCACCTGATCGCGTTCGAAGGTGATCTCGCCCGACGAGACCCGCGCGAACTCCTCCTGCACCTCGCGCAGGCGCGCCGCTTGCTCTTCCAGGCGATCGTTGAGCACCGACACCTGGCCCTGCAGCGCCCGCACCTGATCGTTGCCGACCACGATCTGTTCCTGGAGCGCGGCGTTCAGCTCCTGCAGCGAGGCGTTGCGCGCTTGGAGGTCGGCGTTGCCCGCCGCGAGCTGGTCGTTGCGCGCCTGCAGCCCCACGTTCTCCTGCTGCAGGGTGCTCGCGCGGGCCTCCAAGCGCGTCGCCTCGCCTTCGAGCACCGCGATCGTGTCGGTCAACCCCTCCAGCTGCGCACCGAGCTCCTCCGTGCGGGCGGCGAGCTCGGCGACCTGCTCCTGGGCCGCCGCGCGCTCCTCCACGGCCGCGTCGCGATCCTCCAGGGCCGCCTCGCGGTCGGCCACCGCAGCCGCCCGGTCCGCGAATGCGGCGTCGAGATCCTCCAAGGCGACGTCGCGCGCGGCTTCCGCCTCGGCGGCGGCGAGCGCCGCGCTCGCGCGTTGCGCCTCGGCCGCTGCGAGCGCCGCGTCGGCCTCCGCGAGCTGGACGTCGCGCACCAGCAGGAGCTCGGCCGCTGCGGCGAGGTCGGCCTCGACGCTCTCGATCTGCGCCGCCAGGTCGTCGACCTCGGCGCGCGCCGCATCTGCATCGGCGCGCGCCGAGGCCGCCTCCTCGGTGGCGGCGGTCAGGTCGGCCTGGGCCGCGAGCAGCTCGGTCTCCACGCCCGCAAGGTCGGCGCGGGCGGCCTCGAGGGTGGCCGCGAGCGCCTCGAGCTGCACCTCGGTGGCCTCCGCCTCCTCGAGCAGCGCGTCGCGATCGGCCAGGGCGGCGTCGCGCGCGGCCTCGGCCTCGCCGATCACCGCGCGTGCTTGCGTCAGGTCGGCCTCCAGCGCCTGGAGCTGGTCGCCGAGCACGCCCACCTGGTCTTGGAGGAACCGCTCCTGCCCCCGCAGGCGGCCGAGCTCGTCGGCGGTGCGCTGGGCGTTCACGAGGGTCTGGGTCGCATTGCGGAACGCGAGCGCCAACACCCCGAGGGTGGTCAGCATGATCAGGATGCCGGCCGCGACGCCCACGATCTGACCGGTGCGCTTGGGGCGCGCGCCGAACAGCGTCAGACGGCGACGACCGACCCACGTGCCCAAGCGGTCGCCGGCGTACGCGATCACGCCCGCCAGGAAGACGAGCAAACCGACGAGGCCGAGGACGTAGGTCATGACCGCCGCCCCATCCGCTCGGTCACAGCTGGAAGTCGTGCCCTAGGTAGGAGGCGCGGACCGCCTCGTCCGCGGCGAAGTCGGCCGGCGAGCCGTCGAACCGGACGCGGCCGTCGAACATCAGCACCACGCGATCGGCGATGGCCAGCGTCTCGCGCACGCTGTGGTCGGTCAGCAGCACGCCCAGACCGCGCCGCGTCCGCAGGTCAGCCACCAGCTTCTGGATCTCGCGGATCGACTTGGGATCGACGCCGGTGAACGGTTCGTCGAGCAGGATGAAATCGGGGTCGATCGTCAGGCTGCGGGCGATCTCGAGGCGCCGGCGCTCGCCTCCGGACAACGTGTCGGCCCGATGGTCGGCGAGGCGCGTCAGTTGGAACTCGTCGAGGAGCGCGTCCGCGCGGGCGTAGCGCTCCGCCGACGTCAACTTCTGGAACTCGAGGATGGCGAGCAGGTTGTCGCGAACGCTCATGCGCCGGAACGCCGAGGGCTCCTGCGCCAGGTAGCCGAGGCCGGAGCGGGCCCGCCGGTGCATGGGCATCCGGGTCACGTCGACGTCGCCCAGCTCGATGCGTCCGCCGTCGGGGCGCACGAACCCGACCATCATGTAGAAGGTGGTGGTCTTGCCGGCGCCGTTGGGGCCCAACAGCGCGACGATCTCGCCGCGCTCGAGGTGCAGGTCGACGCCGTCGACGACCGTGCGCGCGCCGTAGCGCTTGCGCAGACCGCGGGCGCGCAGGACGCGACCCGCTGCGACGGGTTCAGCGCTGGACACCGCGGTCGCACGAGCGCCGTCGGGGGCTTCGTGCGCGGTCACGCGCTCGTGGGGGACGGCATCGGCGGGCGACATCCAGGGGTCATGCTAGCACCCGGCGCATGAGCGCCCGCTTAGGGACGCGGGTGCGCCCGCTAAGGGACGCGGGTGCGCCCGCTAAGGGACGCGGGTGCGCCCGCCAAAGGACGCGGGTGCGGACGTCGAACGGCGCCGCCGATCGCGTCGGCGGCGCCGTTCGACGGGACTCCTTCGGTCAGCCTTCGAGCGCGAGCAGGAAGGGCTCCTCGACGGCGCGGCACACCCAGCGCAGGAAGCGCGCCGCCGCAGCCCCATCGATGAGGCGGTGGTCGTAGGTCACCGCGAGCGGCATGATCAGCCGCGGTTCGAAGGTGTCGGTCTCGGCGTTCCATACCGGCTTCATCGAGCTGCGCGAGACGCCGAGGATCGCCACGTCGGGCGGCGCCACGATCGGCGTGAACCCGGTGCCACCGATGCCACCGAGGTTCGAGACGCTGAAGTTGCCGCCGCTCATGTCGTCGGGGGCGAGCTTGCGATCGCGCGCCTTGGCGGCGAGCTCCTCGAGTTCGACCGCCAACTCGACGATGCTCTTGCGATCGGCATGCTTGATCACCGGTACGAGCAGCCCGTGGTCGGTGTCGACCGCGACCCCGACGTTGACGTAGTGCTTGTAGACGATCTCCTGGCTCTCGACGTCGATGCTGGCGTTGAAGTCCGGGAACCGCCGCAGGGCGCTCGCGATCACCTTGACGAGCATCGCGGTGGGCGTCAGCTTGGCGCCGGCCTTCTGGACGACGTCCTTGTAGCGCTGGCGCAGG
>JAABSI010000043.1:0-2254 GCA_011390455.1 Trueperaceae bacterium | reverse complement strand
CGCCCTCGCTCACGAGCACCGCCACGACGGTGCCCGATTCGATGCCTTCGCCGACCTCGGGAAGCTTGAACTCTTGGGGCACGGGGTTCCTCTCGCGCCGTCGTCAGGCGACGGCTGGGTTGGGCTTCTCGGGGTCGATCCCGAGGTCGTCGAGGGCCTTGGCGAGGTCCTTGCGCTCGATCGCACCATCGGCGGCGAGCGCGGTGAGCGCGGTGAACACGATGTGCTTGGCGTCCACCTCGAAGAAGTCGCGCAGCTCGGCGCGCGCCTCGGAGCGGCCGAACCCGTCGGTGCCGAGCGCCACGATGGGCCGCGGCGCGTGGCGGCCGAGGGCGTCGACCAGGATCTTCACGTAATCGGTCGCCGCGACGAGCGGTCCCTTGGCGCCGTCCAGCACGCGCGCGACGTAGGGCACCCGCGGCTCCTCCATCGGGTGCAGGCGGTTCCAACGCTCGACGTCGAGCGCCTCGCGGTGCAGCGCCTTGAGGCTGGTGACGCTCCAGACGTGCGCCGCGACGCCGTAGTCGGCCTCGAGCTTCTCGGCGGCGGCCAGGGCCTCGTGCATCATCGCGCCGGCCGCGATCAGTTGGACGTGCTTGCGCGCGCGCTTCTTGGGGCTGGGGCGGAACAGGTAGAGGCCCTTGAGCACCCCCTCCTCGAGCTCCTCGCGGGTCAGGTGCTCCGGCGCGGCCGGTTGCGCCTTGTTCTCGTTGCCGAGCGTCAAGTAGTAGAAGACGCTCTCCTGCTCTTCGTACATGCGCCGCATGCCCTCGCGGATGACGATCGCGAGTTCGTAGGCGAAGGTCGGGTCGTACGCCTCGAGGTTCGGGATCGGGTAGGCGAGCAGGTGCGAATGGCCGTCCTGGTGCTGCAACCCTTCGCCGGCGAGGGTCGTGCGACCGGCGGTCGCGCCGAGCATGAAGCCCTTGGCGCGCATGTCGCCGGCGAGCCAGGCGAGGTCGCCGATGCGCTGGAACCCGAACATCGAGTAGTAGATGTAGAACGGCACCGTGTTGACGCCGTGCGTGGCGTACGCCGTGCCCGCCGCGACGAAGGAGCTCATCGCCCCGGCCTCGGTGATCCCCTCTTCGAGGATCTGACCGTCCTTGGTCTCGCGGTAGTACATCAGGTTCTCTTTGTCCACCGGCTCGTAGAGCTGGCCGTACGTGGAGTAGATGCCGATCTGCCGGAAGAGCGCCTCCATGCCGAAGGTGCGCGCCTCGTCGGGGATGATCGGGACGATCAGCTTGCCCCACGCTTCGTCGCGGAGCAGCTTGCGCAGCACCGAGACGAACACCATGGTGGTCGAGACCTCGCGCTCGCTGCCTTCGAAGAACTCGTCGAACAGCTCCGGCCCGGGCGCCGCCATCGGCTCCGCCTTGACGATGCGCCGCGGCATCAGGCCGCCCAGCGCCTCGCGGCGCTCGAGCAGGTAGGCGATCTCGGGGGCGTCGGGTTCGGGGCGGAAGAACGGGAACTTGGCGATCTCGTCGTCCGAGATCGGGATCTTGAGGCGATCGCGGTACTTGCGCATCTCCGCCTCGTCGAGCTTCTTCTGCTGGTGCGTCGGGTTCCGACCCTCGGCCTTCTCGCCCAGGGCGTAGCCCTTGACGGTGCGCGCGAGGATCACGGTCGGCGAGCCCTCGTGGCGGACCGCGCGATGGTAGGCGGCGTACACCTTGACCGGGTCGTGGCCACCGCGGTTGAGCTGGTCGAGGTCCTCGTCGCTCCACCCCTCGATCAGCTTCGCGAGCTCGGGGGTGTCGAAGAAGCGGGCGCGCAGCTCGGACCCGCCGAAGGCGGCGTAGCGCTGCGACTCCCCGTCGATCAACCGGTTGAACCGCCGCGCCAGGACGCCGTCGTCGTCCTTCGCCAACAGCTCGTCCCACTTGCTGCCCCAGGCGACCTTGATCACGTTCCAGCCGGCACCGCGGAAGATGCCCTCGAGCTCCTGGATGATCGATCCGTTGCCGAACACCGGGCCGTCGAGGCGCTGCAGGTTGGCGTTGATCACCCAGATGAGGTTGTCGAGGCGCTCGCGCGCGGCGAACTTGATGGCGCCGAGCGTCTCGGGCTCGTCCGTCTCGCCGTCCCCCAGGTACGCCCAGACCTTGCCGTCGCCCTTGGGTTTGAGGTCGCGCGCCTCCAGGTAGCGGTTGAAGCGCGCCTGGTAGATCGAGAGGATCGGGCCCAGCCCCATCGAGACGGTGGGGAACTGCCAGAAGTCGGGCATGAGCCACGGGTGCGGGTACGA
>JAABSI010000042.1 GCA_011390455.1 Trueperaceae bacterium | reverse complement strand
GTGTCGAAGAAGTTGATGCCGGCGTCGAGGGCCGCCCGGACGAAGGGCTCGGCGGCCGCCTCGTCGAGCACCCAGGAGCGCCACGACGCGTCGCCGTAGCTCATCATCCCGAGGCAGAGGGGCGAGACCTGCAAGCCGGTGGGGCCGAAGCGGACGGGTTCCATAGGGCAGGGTAGCGCGCCGTCGGGTCCGCGGACCCGCGGTACATTGCCCGCCATGAACCCCTTCCCCCACCTCGACGCCGACCTGCGCGCCGTCGATCCCGAGCTGTTCGCGCTGACCGACCGCGAGGCCGAACGGCAGCTCGACGGCCTGGAGCTCATCGCCTCCGAGAACTTCACGTCGCGCGCCGTGCGCGCCGCGACCGCCACGGTGCTGACGAACAAGTACGCCGAGGGGTACCCGGGCAAGCGCTACTACGGCGGCTGCGACGTGGTCGACGAGGTCGAGACGCTGGCCATCGAGCGCGCCAAGCGGCTCTTCGGCGCCGACTGGGCGAACGTGCAGCCGCACTCGGGCAGCTCGGCCAACCTGGCGGTCTTCCACGCCCTGCTCGAGCCGGGCGACACGATCATGGGGATGGACCTGGCGCACGGGGGCCACCTCACCCACGGCTCGCCGGTCAACTTCTCGGGGCAGCGCTACGACGTGGTCAGCTACCCGGTGCGGGCCGACACCGAGCGCATCGACATGGACGACGTCCGGGCCCGGGCGCTCGAGCACCGCCCCAAGCTGATCATCGCGGGCGCCTCGGCCTACAGCCGGATCATCGACTTCGCGGCCTTCCGCGCCATCGCCGACGAGGTCGGCGCGATCCTGCTCGCCGACGTCGCCCACATCGCGGGGCTCATCGCCGCGGGCCTCCACCCGAGCCCGCTGCCCCACGCGCAGGTGGTCAGCACCACCACCCACAAGACGCTGCGCGGGCCGCGCTCCGGGATGCTGCTCTCGAGCGATCCCGAGATCGCCGCCAAGCTCGACCGCGCCATCTTCCCCGGCACCCAAGGGGGGCCGTTGATGCACGTCATCGCCGCCAAGGCGGTCGCCTTCCACGAGGCGCTCCAGCCCGCCTTCAAGGCGTACCAACAGGCCGTCATCGACAACGCGCGCGCGCTATCGGACGCGCTCTCGGGCCGCGGCTACCGGATCGTCTCGGGCGGCACCGACAACCACCTGCTCCTCGTCGACCTGCGCCCCAAGGGGCTGACCGGCAAGAAGGCGGTCGACCACCTCGACCCGGTGCGCATCACCGTCTCCAAGTCGATGGTGCCCTTCGACGACAAGAAGCCGTGGATCACCTCGGGCATCCGCCTGGGCACCCCGGCGCTGACCACCCGCGGCTTCACCACCGCCGAGATGGACGCCGTCGCCGACCTGATCGACCGCGCCCTGGGCGACGAGGACCCCGCGACCATCCGCACCGACGTGATCGCGCTGGCGCGGGCGCATCCCATGCCGTGAACTTGACTTCGGGGCGCAACGAACGCGCCCCGAAGTCAAGTTCATTGCACCCGCGCAAAGTGCGCGCGGGTGCCGTGCCGTGACCGGGCGCCGACTCCCTGCAGTTGCGCGCCCTTTGCGCAACTGCGTTAGGCGCGGGGCGCCTTATGCCCCGCGCCGGCGCTTCCTGAGCCGCTCCAACCCCTCCTGCAGGCTGAGCCGCATGCGCTCGAGCGAGCCGGCGATCTCGCCGAGCTCGTCGTCGCGGTTCGTGGTGACCGGGGCGGTGAGCTCGCCCATCGCCACCCGCCGCGCCTCGTCGCGCAGCTTGGTCACGTCGCGGGCGACGCCCGCGGTGCCCAGGGCGGCCAACAGGGCGCCCACCAGCGCCGCGACGGCGGTCGCGGCGGCGAGGGGCACGAAGGCGTCGATCCGCCCGTCGGCGGGGAGCAGGAACCAGATGCCGGCCGCGCCCAGGCCCCAGCTCAGGACCACCGGCAGCGCCACCTGGGCGGCCAGCTTGCGGCCGAAGCGGCCGCGCCGCCGTCCGGCCGCGGCGGCGAGCTCGGACTCGGAGACCCCCGAGCGCTTGAGCGCGTCGTCCGGCGGCGGGGACAGGGTGAGCGGCGGCTCGGCGGACGAACGCGTCTGGCGGTACACCGGCTCGGCCTGGCGGGCGTCGACGTCGCGCGGGCGCGGCTTCGCCGCCGCGCCGCGGGCGCCGTCGCCGTTCGTGCGCCCGGTGCGTCCAGGGGCCTTCGCGCCGTCCGGGGCGGCTTCGGGCTCCGGCGGCGCGGCGGACCAGGCGGCCGGGGCGCCGTCCGGCAGCGGCGTGAGCGGCGGTCCGGCCTCTTCGACGTCGTCGCCGAGCGGCGCGGGGGCAGGCTCGGCCTCCACGGGTTGCGAGGTCGCACCTGCCTCCACGAAGGTGGGGCGCCGCCGCGGCTCGACGGAGCGCTCCTGCGTGCTGCGCACGTCGTCGGGCATGTCGGTCGGCAGCACGATGTCGGCCGCGCCGAAGCCGGCCTCGGACATCGGCGTCAGCTTCGGGTCGTAGGGGACGTCGACGTGCGTCGCGTCGACCGACGGCGCGCTCGAGGGATCGAACCCGGAGGGGCCGGAGGGGGCAGGCGGAGGCGCGGCCGGCGCTTCCGGCGCCACGTCCGCCGTGCGGAACGGGTCCTCCTCCGGCCGCAGCGGGCGGTGCACCGCGGCGACGCCGGCGGCCTGCAAGCGCAGCGCCACCTTCATCGCCCGGTCCTCGGCGGAGGGGCGCGTGAGCACCCCGGGCATGCGCGCGACGAGCATGGCGGCCTTCGGCTCATCGAGCCCCAGCGCCTCCTGCACGCGCGCGACGGTCACGGCCTGCGCCTCCTTCGGCGCACCCACGACCTCGACCACGAAGCGTCTATCGCTCACCGTTGGTACTCCCTCCCGAACGTCGTGCCTGCGCGCTCTCGCCCTCGTCCACGCGACCGTACCCATGGTGCGCGAGCACGGCCTCGGCGCGCGCCAAGAAGTCCGCACGGCCCTGCGCCGACCGGAACTGGCCGGCCACCGCCTGCACCAGGGCCCCCAGCTGGTCCTCGGGGAGCAGCCGCGGGCTGTGGCCGATCGCCTCGAAGGCGTCGTCCACGAAGATCTCGCCGATCGGACCGGCCACCGCCACCGCCGCCCACATCAGCCCCGGCACCACCGCCGGTTCGACCAGCGTGGTCGGCGTCATCGCCCCGTTGCGCCCGAACACGCCGCCGTTGCCGTCCTGATCGATCGACAGCGAGAGCAGCAGGCGGTCGGTGGGCAGGTCGATCGTGGTCGTCGGCGGGACGACCCCGACCTGGAACGCGAAGCGGCCATGGTCCCACGTGAGCAGATGGGCGAGCGCGGGGACCCCGAGGATGCCGCCCAGCTCGACGTGCGCGACGCGGCCGCGCGCCAGGTAGATCGCGCCCGAACCCACCCCGTCCCCCACCACGCTGAGGCGTCCGGCGGCGGCGTTCTGGGAGAGGTACTGGAGCAGGTGGGCCAGGACGCCCGGTCCGAGGCGTCCCTGCAGCGCGTTCACGCCCGTCAGCATGCCACGCGCGGGTGGTCGGCGACGTGGCGCACCGCGCGTCGACGCCCCTCATCCCGGGCTGGTGTACCCTCGGTGCGATGCGGCCCGTACGTCCCGTCCCCCACGCGCTCGCCGCCGCCGCGCCGCACCGCGACGGGGGTCCTTCGTGAGCTACGCGCTCGGCCAGGCGATGCGCGCGATCCGCGGCAACTGGGTCGCGAGCGTCGCCACGATCACCACCATGACGCTTTCGCTGACCATCCTCGCCGGCTTCAGCCTCGTGAGCCTCAACCTCAACCAGGTCCTGGCGGCGCTGCAGAGCGAGCTCGAGGTCACCGCCTACCTGGCGCCCGGCGCCGATCGCGGCCGCCTCCTCGAGACCGTGCGCGCCTGGCCCGAGATCGTCGAGGTCGCCTTCATCGGCAAGGACCGGGCGCTCGCCGACCTGGTGGCCGACCTCCCGAGCCTCGGGGTCGCCGCCTCGCTCGTCGACAACCCGCTGCCCGACACGCTGCGGATGCGCCTGCTCGACCCGGGCCAGACGGTCCTGGTGCGGGGGCGGCTGGAGCAGCTCCCGGGCGTCACCGACGTCGAGGACGGCAGCGACGCGGTGAACACGTTCCTCGCCGTCTCCGACGCGCTCCGCGTCGTCGGCGTGATCCTGATCGTGGTGCTGCTCAGCTCGGCGCTCTTCGCGATCGTCAACTCGATCCGCGCCGCCATCCAGGCGCGCGAGGACGAGATCGAGGTGCAACGGCTGGTCGGCGCGACGCGGGGCTTCATCCGCGCGCCGTTCCTGATCGAGGGTTTCATGCTCGGCCTGATGAGCGCGGTGGTCACGCTGGGGCTCACGATCCCCGGGTACCAGATCGTCGTGGCGCGGCTCGCGCCGCAGTTGCCGTTCGTCCCGTTCGTGCGCGACGGGGCGCTCCTGGGCCAGGTGGCGGTCTTGCTGGCGGCGCTCGCGATCCTGGTCGGGCTGGTCGGCAGCGCGATCTCGGTCTCGCAGCACCTGCGCGAGCGGGTGTGAGCGCGCGCCGCGCCGCGCCGCGGCGACTCCGGGCGCTGGTCGCGGCCGCGCTCGCGCTTCTGCTCGTCGCGCTCCCGAGCGCACCGGCGCAGGTCGACCCGAGCGAGCGGCTCCGCCTCGAGGCCGAGATCGGCGAGGGGCAGCGGCTGCTCGAGGCGCGCCGCGCCGAGATCGCGGCGATCACCGAGGAGCTGGGCAGCATCGACGCCAGCCTGCGCTCCCGCATCGCCGAGCGCGACCGCGCCAGCGCCGACCTGGCCGAGCTGCAGCGGCAGCGCACCGACTTGCAGGAGGGCCTGACCACGCTGCGCGCCGACGTCGCCGACACCGAAGCGCGCGTGACCGCCCTCGAGGCCGACCTGGAGGCCGTCAAAGGGCGCGTCCAGGGGCTGCTGCTCAACCTCCACCGACAGCGCGCCGCCGGCTACGGCACCGCGCTAGCGCGCGCCGACAGCTTCCACGACCTCGCGGTCCAGCAGCGCTTCCTGGGGATGCTCGCCGAGCAGGACGTCGCGGTCGTCACCGAGCTCGACGCGGTGATCACCGAGCTCGACGCCGCCCGCGAGCGGCTCGTGGGGCAGATCGCCGAACTCGAGGCGCGCGAGCGGCAGCTGGCGCAGAACGCCCTGGAGCTCGAGGGCACCCGCACCCGCCTCGACACCCTGATCGCCGAGCTTCGCGCGACCGAAGCCGGCCGTCAGGCGGAGCAGCGCGCGCTGCTCGAATCGCAGAACGCGCTCGCCGCCCAGCTCGACCGGCTCGACCGCGCGCTGGCCGAGGAGGTCGCGCGCCTGGAGGCCGAGGAGCGGCGGCTGCGGCAGCAGGCGCAGAGCTTCCTCGACGACCGCGAGCGCGCGGACGCCCTCGAGGAAGAGGCCGACGCCACCCGCGAGCGCATCGACAACCTGACGAACCCGGTGCCGGCGCCGGCCGCCGGCTACGTGGCGCCGCTCGACGAGAGCACGCTGCTCACCCGCTTCGGCGAGGGGAACAGCAGCTTCGTGCGGCTGCGCGCCAGCGCGGCGGGCGCCGCGGTGCGGGTGGTGCGCGGCGGGGTGGTGGTGTCGGTCACCCCGATCGGCGCCAACGACGGCTACCTGGTGGCGGTCCAACACGACCCCTCGATGACCACCGTCTACACGAACCTGCGCCCGCCGGTCGTCGAGGTGGGCGAATCGCTCCCGGCGGGCACGGTTCTGGGCTACCTGGGCGGCGGTTCGCTGATCCCGCCCGACGTGCTGCACTTCTACCTGCGCCGCACGAGCGGCGGAAACAGCGTCTTCGTCGACCCGGCCCCCGTGCTCGGGCTCTGACCGTCGCCGCCTGCGCCCGTGTGACGCGGATCACATCCGGCACATGCACGCAGCCACGCCGGTTTGTAGAGTGACGGCATGCGGTGCGCCTCCTGCGGTTCGGCGAGCTTGCCCGGCATGCGCTACTGCGGCATGTGCGGGCGGCCACTCGGTGCGCCGGCCGAGGAGCGCGAACGGCGCCGCGTCAGCGTCCTGTTCGTCGATCTGACCGGCTTCAGCACCCTGACCCACGGCCTCGATCCCGAGGAGCTGCGCGACCTCGCCGACGAGGTGCTCACGGAGGTCTCCAGCGTCGTGGAGGACTACGACGGCTTCGTCGACGCCTTCCGCGGCGACGGCCTGATGGCGGTCTTCGGCGCCCCGCGCTCCCACCCGGACGACCCCTACCGCGCGGTCGTCGCCGCCGAGGCCAGCCTGCGCGCGGTCGAGCGCGTCGGCGCGTCCAAGGGCGTCGACCTGCTCGGGCGCGCCGGCGTCACCACGGGCGTGGTGATCGCCGGCGCGATCGGGTCGGGGCGGGTGCGCGAATACACCGTGATGGGGAGCGTGGTGAACCTCGCGAGCCGGCTCGAGCACGCCGCGGGACCCGGCGAGGTCTGGACCGCCGAGGAGACCTACCAGGCCACGCGCCACCGGCTCACCTACGAGAAGGTCGAAGGCATCTCGCTCCCCTCGTTCCCGAACGTCACCGAGGCCTACCGGCTGCGTTCGAGCGACCAGCGCGACAGCGATCCGCACGAGCACGTGGCCTTCGTGGGTCGGCACCGCGAGCTGGACGCGCTCGCGGCCTGGCACCGCGGCGTGCGCCGCACCAAGCGGGCGCGCATCGGCTGGCTGGTCGGCGAGGCCGGCAGCGGCAAGACGCGGCTTCTGCACGAGTTCGCCGCCGGTATGGACGAGGCCACCAAGGTGATCTGGCTGCGCGCGCACCCCGGCGAGCGGTCGCTGTGGACCGAGCTCGCCGCCCAGCTCTTCGGGGTGCGCGAGGCCGACGACGAACGGGCACGCACGGCCACCGCCCAGCAGGCGCTCAGCGAGCTGCTCCCGGGCGACACGCGCTGGCACCGGTTGGTGCTCGGCAGCCTCGGGCTCGCGGCCGAAGCGCCCTGGAAGCGGCTCGAGCGCCGCGGCGTCGACCGCACCCTCCTCGCCTGGCGCGACCTCCTGGTCGCCCTGCCGCAGAAGCGGCCCGAGGTCGCGTCGCTGGTGCTGCTGGTGGAGAACGACCGCTTCGACCCCGACGTCGAGGTCTTCGTGGAGCACCTGGTGGGGGCGCAGGCGCCGATGCTCGTGGTGCGCACCAGCCGCGGGCGCGACCTGCCGGCCGGCGCCGAGGCGGTGACGATCGAGCCGCTCTCGATCGACGAGAGCCTGACCCTGCTCGACCAGGTCGCCGACCCGGTCTTCCGGGTGGCGATGCGCTCGCTGGTGCACCAGGTGGGCGGCGTCCCGGCGTCGGTGTTCGAGCTCGGTCGCGCCTTGTCGATCACGCAGGACACCCACTTCAGCGGATCGCTCACCGGCCTGCTCCAGACCCGCCTCGACATGCTCGAACCCGCCGCGCGGCGCCTGCTGGCGCTCGCGGCGCTCACCGGCGAGCGCACCTGGGAGGGTCTGCTCCGCGGCTTCGCCGGCGACGTGCGCCACGGCCTGCGCACGCTCCGCGCCTCCGACCTGCTGGTGCGGCAGAGCGATTCCCGGCTCCCGGGCGAGGTCGAGTACGGGTTCCGCTCGGAGCTGTTGCGCCACGCGGTGCTCCAGATGACGCCGTTCGCGGAGCGCCCGACGCTGCATCTGCACATCGCCACGTGGCTCGAGCAGCACGCGCCGCTGCACTTCAGCGAACTGATCGCCGAGCACTTCGAGAAAGGGGGCGCGGGCGACGCCGCCTACGCCTACTACCTCACGGCCGCCGCCGAGGCCGATGCCGACGAGGACGTCGCGCGCGCCGACCGGCTCTACCACCGGCTGCTCGGCCTCGACGTGCCCTCGTCGCTGCGCGGCGAAGGGCTCCTCGCCTACGCCCAGGCCGCGCTGCTGCGCTGCGACAAGGCGCTCGCCCTCGCGCAGCTCGACGAAGCGGAGCGGGTCTTCGAGCGCTGCGATCAGGAGTCGTGCGTCCAGCTGCGCGACACCGGCCGCCGGCTGCGCGCCGAGGCCGACGCGCTTCCGGACGCGGTGGGGAGCGCGCCGAGCGGCCGGACCGCGGATGGCGCGTCGCTGACCCCGAGCCGGTAACGACGCTTCAGTCCTCGACGCCGAAGGTCCGGAACCAGTCCCGGAAGCCCGGCTCCACCTCCACCACCGCCCGCGCCACGTCGCCGCGCGCCCGCGCGCCGGGGCCGGTGTCGACCCCCTCGAGCGCCGCCAACAGGCGCTCCGGGAAGCTCCACCCCTCGGCCTCGACGAGCACCCAGGCACGCCGAACGAACACCCCCTGGAACCAGACCAGGTCGGGGAGGCGCAGCTTGCCGCGCGGGGTCTCGAAGGCGCCCAGGTCGCGCCGCGGCGGGGCGGCCGGCCGCGCACCCCGGCCGAAGCGCGGCGGCAGCGCCTCCGCGACCGCCGCACCCCCCGCCACCTGCACGTCGGCCCACTGCAGGAAGCGCCGGAGGGTGCCGTCGGCGCCGGTCGCGCGCAGCGCCGCCAGGTAGAGGACGGTCGCGAGGAGCTCGTCCAGCCACTTCACGTGCGTGCGCAGGCCGGCCGCTTGCGCCACCGCGTGCCCCCACTCGTGGCCGACGACCAGGTCGAACAGCTCGCGGACGTCGGCGCGCGCGTAGGGTGCTTCGAGAAGGGACGCGCCGTCGACCGCCGCCGCCTCCCCCAGCGGCGCCCGCACCCCCGCGCGCGCGGCGGCGAGCAGGATCGGGTCGAAGCGGCGGACCAGCCGTCCCGGCACCTCGGCCGCGACCACGATCGCGGTGGTGGGCCCGGCCGCGCCCGCGGCGCTCGCCGGGGTGCGGCGGGTGCGGGTGAAGGGCCAGCCGTACGGGGCCGAGGTGAGCTTGGCCCAGTCCTCGGCGTGCGCGACCCACAGCTCGGCCTGCCCGTGCAGCTCGAAGCGCTCCGCGGCCGCCGCCTGCAGCGGGCGCAGGAAGGCCTGGAGCTGCATCGCCCGGCCGCGGGCACCGGCCGAGGCGCGCGCCGGCACGAGCGGATCGGGCAGCGGCCGCAGGTAGACGCCCTTGAGCGGGTCGGGGGCCGACATCGCCGCGAGCGTACCGCGTCCCACACGGTGTTCTCATGTGGGTCCTCGGTGGAGGCGCGGCCGCTCATGAAGGGGGTGCGGCGCGGTTCGCTCGCACGCGGCGCCCCACCGACGCACGCGGCGACCCCCGCGGGTGGGAGACCCGTCCCAGACGTGGACGATTGCACTACGTCCGAATAGGCCCGTGCTAGACTCCCTTTTAGCGTGTCGCGCCGCCGGACCCCTTTCCTCGTCGTCGCCCTCGCCATCCTCTTGGGGCTGGCGGCCGGCATCGCCATGGCGCAAGAGCGCCACAACTTTTTGTCGATCGGCGGCGTCCTGAACGACGACGCCGGCCCCTTCTACTTCATCGCGCAGGGCGACAGCGGCAACGCGTACATGCGCGCCTCCGCCTTCGCCGCGGCGGCCGGGCTCGACCTTCGCTACGACGCGAGCGCCAAGCGGCTCACCTTCTCGGCGGGCATCCGCGAGGTGGTCATCGACGCCACGTCGGACGTCGCCGACGGGCTGGTCAAGCGGCCGGGCATGGTGCGCTACTCGGGCGGCGCGCTCGACAGCCCGATGGCGATCCTCGTCGACGGGACCAGCTACGTGCCCATCACCCCCATCGTCGCGGCGCTCGGGGGCGACTCGGGCTGGCACGCCTCGGCGCGGGTCGTCACGATCGACCTCCCCGACTTCACGGCGGGCGTCCAGCTCACGGCCCCGCGCGTCGGCCTCAACGACGGCGTCACCCGCGTGGCGCTCGACCTCCCGGCCGGCTACGCGTTCCAGGTGGCGGTCAACGGCTCGAGCCTCGCCGTGCTGCTCCCGGGCGCCCACGCGCCCGCCCTGGTGCGCGATCTGGCCGACGACCCGAACCTGGAGCAGGTCGCGTACCAGGTGCTCGACGGCGTGGTCGCGCTGGTCGTGCGCACCCGCCACCCGCTCGCGCCCTCGGGGCGCGGGTACGAGGTCGGCAGCGTCCCGCGCGGCACGAACGACACGCTGTACGTCGACTTCGCCCCCGACCTCCAGGGCGGGGCCGCCACCCCAATGGCCGACGGCGTCACCGCCGTCGCGCCCTTGCCGCTGCCGGCGGCCGACCCGCTGGCGGTCGCGCAGGCGCCGGATCGGCGCTACACCGTGGTGATCGACGCGGGCCACGGCGGCCACGACCCGGGCGCGGTGTCGAGCTGGGCGCACGAGAAGGAAGTCGTGCTCGACGTCACGCTGCGGCTCAAGGCGCTGCTCGAGGCCCAGGGCGTGCACGTCATCGTCACGCGCGGCAACGACACCTTCCTGACGCTGCAGGAGCGCTCGACCTTCGCCACCACCGACCGCAACGTGTTCGTCTCGATCCACGCGAACGCCGCCGATTCCAGCTCCGCGCACGGCATCGAGACGTGGGTGTTCGGACGGCCGCTCGACCCCGCGCTCATCGATCGCGCGATCGACGAGAACGGCGGCGGCGACGTCGGCGCGGCCCGCACCGAGGAGGCCGCGCGCATCGCCACCGACATCGCCGGCGACATCCTGCGCGAGACCCAGCTCAACTACTCGCTCGCCCTCGCCGACCTGGTTCAGGCCCGGCTGGTGGAGGCCACCGGCGCCAACGACCGCGGCGTGCGCCAGAACCTGTTCTACGTGATCCGCAACAGCCGCATCCCGGCGATCCTGGTCGAGTTGGGCTTCGTGTCGAACCCCGACGAGGGGCAGAAGCTCGCCGAGGCCGAGTACCGCGGCGACCTCGCCGACGCGCTCGCCGACGGCATCCTCACCTTCCTGCGCGAAGGCGGCACGCTCGCCCGGCGCTGATAGGATGCCGACGAAGATGTCGGCCGCCCGCACCCCCCGCAGCGCACGCCGCCCCCGACGCATCGTCGAGGGTGCAGGCGGCGTGGTGATCAACGACGAAGGGCGCGTGCTGCTGATCCGACACCGCAACGGCACGTGGGTGTTCCCCAAGGGGCACGTCGAGCCCGGCGAATCCAAGGTGGACACCGCGGTGCGCGAGGTGGAAGAGGAGGCCGGGGTGCAAGCCGTCGCGCTCGACCCGCGCCAGACCTGGCAGACCGAGTACGTCAACCCACGCCGCGAGGGGCGCCGCATCACCTGGTACCTGCTCCGGACCGACGCGCGCCAAGCGATCCTGCGCGAGGCGATCTTCCCCGACGGCGGCTTCTTCGCCCCCGACGAGGCCCTCAAGATGCTCGCCTTCGACGAGGACCGCGCGACGCTCAAGCAGGTGCTGCGCGCCGCGCGGCGGGCGGGGCTGCTCGCCTCGGTCGAGGCTGCGCCCAAGGCAGCGGTGTCCGTCGCCGAGAACGGCGACCGTCCATGAAGCCGCTGCAGGGCGGGCTGATCGGCCGCACCGGTGCGCTCACCGGCCAGCAGGCGCTCGCGGGCCTCAAGGCGCTCGTGCCCGACGGCACGGTGGCGCTCGCGCAGATCGAGGACGACGGCGTCCCGAGCGTGCGCGGGGTGGCGCTGCTCGCCCTGGTGGGCGGCGAGGTCAAGGCGCGCCACCTGCTCGGCAGGTTCGCCGGGCTGGCGGTCGCCGACCTGGCGATCCACGCGGTCGCCCACGCGGCGAGCGGCGTCCCCACGCTGCCCTCCGTCGCCCCCGAGGCCCCGATCGACGCGCTGCGCGCCGTGCCGCAGCTGGTGGCCGCCCGGCCGCTGCCGGCGGCGGCGGTGCCGGTCGCCGGGCTGCTCGCGCGCCTCGAGGCGAAGCAGTGGCACGGCCTGCTCGTCGCCCGCGCCGGCGACGGCACGGCGCTCGCCGTGGTGGTCGAGGGGCGCGTCGCCGCCGCCAACGCCCACCGCCCCCGCAGCGCCGGCGGCACCATCGCCGACGGCCTCGACGCGCTGCGCGCGATCGCCCGCTTCGCGAACGAGGACGGCGCCTCCCTCGAACTGATCCCGCTCGACCCCACGAGCGCCGCCGCCGTCGCCGGCTACGCCGCGCGCCGCACCCGCCCCACCGGCGAGGCCCCGGGCAGCGGGCTCACCGTCGATGCCGAGGGCGTGGCGCTGGTCGTGCGCGGCGACGCGCTGCTGCGCGTCGCGGCGGCCCCGCAGCGCCGCGGCCCCTTCGCCCTGATCGACGACCCCGGCGCCCAGCTCAAGCTCCCCGAAGAGACCCCCGGCTGGGAGGCGCGCAGCTACGCGCTCACGCTCCGCGGCCGCGACGCGCTCAACCCCATGACCGACCGCTGGATGCGCTTCCGCCACGCCTTCGGCCCCCGCGGCCAGAAGGTGCTCGAGTCCTTCGGCGAGGGCGCCACCATCGAGGAACTCGCGATCGCGCACGGGGTCGAACTGAACGAGCTGCAGCGCTGGGTCAAGCAGTGGGGGGAAGAGGGGTTGGTGCGGGGGGGATGAGGGCGGCGGTGCTCAGGCCCCGCGTTCCTTCATGACCCCCTCCCCAGGCGCAGCGCCTCCAGGCCCGACGCGATGGGTCCGCGAACTGGCCGGCTTCGGCTCGACGACCGCGATCGACCAGGCGGCCCGCTTGGCGAGCAACCTCGTGGTCGCGGCCACCCTCGGTCCGGTCGCCATGGGCGTCTGGTACCTGCTCAACCTGGTGCTCCAGTACGGCGGCATGGTCCACCTGGGCGCCCTCAACGGGATGAACCGCGAGATCCCCGGGGCCTTGGCACGCAACGACCCGGAGGAGGCGCAGCGCGTACGCGGCGTCGCCCTCGGCTTCGTGCTCGTCTCGTACCTGGTCGCCTTGGCTGTGCTCGCCGGCGTCTTGGTGCCGCTGGACGTCGTGCCGGCCGGACCGCTCGCCTGGCTGATGGCTGGCCTGCTCGCTGCGCAGCAGCTCTACGGGTTCGCCTTCACGCACCTCAAGGCGCAGACCAAGTTCCTGGCGGCCGCTCGCCTGCAGCTGATCTCGGCGGTGACGTTCCCGCTGGCCACCATCCCACTCGCCGTCACCTGGGGGCTCGAAGGGTACGTCGCGGGGCAGATCGCGTCGTACGCCACGCTCTCCGTGATCGCGGGGATCCGAGCACCGAAGCTGTTTCGCCCGCGGTTCGACCTGCCCCAGGCGGTGCGCCTCATCCGCATCGGGTTCCCGATCATGGTGGTCGGCATCAGCTACGCGGTCTTCGCCACCGTCGATCGTTGGGTCATCCAAGCGCACCTGGGCGCCGAGTCGCTCGGCCACTACTCGCTGGCGATCATGGCGCTCGGCGCGGTGAGCCTGTTGCCGCGAGTCGTCGCGCAACAGGTGTACCCGCGGATGGCCATGGCATGGTCCCGAGATCCGACCTGGTCGTCGCTCCAGCCACTCATGGTGCGACAGCAGTGGACCGCGCTCGCGGTCTCGGTACCGGCCGTGCTCCTCGTCATGGCCGTCGCACCCTGGGGCATCCGAACGTTCTTGCCCGACTACGAACCAGGGATCCCCGCGCTTCTCATCTCGATGACCATCCCGGTGGTCCGCGTGGCCGGCCTCGGGTACGGCAACGCCTTCAACGTCGTCGGCCTCCAGCACTGGTACCTCATCGCGATCGGCACCGCGGCGATCGCGAACCTGATCACGAGCCTCCTGCTGGTCGGTTCGCTCGGGCTCTCCGGGGTCGCGATCGGCACGGTCGCCGGCTTCGGCGTGTTCGCCGGCGTCATGATCCTGGCGGGCGCGCTCGTGCGCCGGTCCTCCGGGAGCGGCCGGAGCTCCCGACGTGGGTCGCCGTCATGACCGAGCGGTATAGTTCGTCCATCGGCTTTCGGTCGCGCGTCGATACTTTGCCGCGACACCCATCCCACCTGCAGGACGCGAAGGACGAGACAACCACGTGAAGCATCTATCTGGCACGAACTTCCTGATCACGGGCGGCACGGGGTCCTTCGGCAAACGGTTCATCCGGACGCTGCTGGACCACGCCGAACCGCGCAAGGTGATCGTCTACAGCCGCGACGAACTCAAGCAGTACGAGATGCAGCAACAGTTCGCGGGCGACCCGCGCCTGCGCTACTTCCTGGGCGACGTCCGCGACGCCGACCGCCTCCACCGCGCCTTCGACGGCGTCGACGTAGTCGTCCACGCCGCCGCCCTCAAGCAGGTGCCCGCCGCCGAGTACAACCCGTTCGAAGCGGTCAAGACGAACATCCAGGGCGCACAGAACGTCATCGACGCGGCCATCGACCGCGGCGTCGACCGGGTCGTGGCGCTGAGCACCGACAAGGCGAGCAGCCCCATCAACCTCTACGGCGCCACCAAGCTCGTCAGCGACAAGCTCTTCGTCCAGGGGAACAGCTATGCGGGCGGCAAGAAGACCCGCTTCTCCGTCGTCCGATACGGCAACGTGGTCGGGAGCCGCGGCTCCGTGGTGCCCTTCTTCCAAGCCAAGGCCGCCGCTGGCGTCCTGCCGATCACCGACGAACGCATGACCCGCTTCTGGATCACCCTGCAGCAGGGCGTCGACTTCGTCCTCAGCAGCCTCCAGACCATGCGCGGCGGCGAGCTCTTCGTCCCCAAGATCCCCAGCATGCGCGTCACGGACCTCGCCAAAGCGATCGCCCCCGACGCCCGCCTGGAGTTCGTCGGCATCCGCCCGGGCGAGAAGCTTCACGAGGAGATGATCAGCCTCGACGATGCGCGCCGCACCATCGACGTCGGCGACCGCTACGTCATCCAGCCCGAGTTCGGCTGGTGGGGCAACGACCACCTCGACGGCACGCCCCTGCCCGAAGGTTTCGCGTACACCAGCGACCGCAACGACACCTGGCTCGACGTCGACGGGCTCCGAGCGCTCCTCGAGCATGCCTGAGCTCCTCCCGTACGGCCGCCAGTGGGTCGATGACGACGACATCGCCGCGGTCGTCGGCGTGCTCCGCAGCGATTACCTCACCACCGGCCCGGCCGTCGAAGGCTTCGAGGCGGCGCTGACCGGCGCCACCGGCGCAGCCCACGCCGTCGCCGTCAACTCGGGGACGTCGGCGCTCCACGCCATGTACTTCGCCGCCGGCATCGGGCCCGGCGACGAGATCGTCACCAGCCCCCTCACCTTCGCCGCCACGGCCAACGCCGCGCTCTACCTCGGCGCCACCGTCCGCTTCGTCGACGTCGAACCCGACACCGGCAACCTCGACCCCGACCTCGTCGAAGCGGCGATCACCGACCGCACCAAAGCGATCGTGGCCATCGACTTCGCCGGCCACCCCGCGGACTACGACCGCCTGCGCGTCGTCGCCGACCGCCACGGCCTCCGGCTCCTCGCCGACGCCGCGCACTCGCTCGGCGCCACGTACAAGGGTCGCCCCGTGGGCACGCTCGCCGACGCCAGCGAGCTCTCGTTCCACCCGGTCAAGCCGATCACGACCGCCGAAGGCGGCGCCGTCGTCACCGATGACGCCGAGCTCGCGGCGCGCGCCCGTCGCTTCCGTACCCACGGGATCACCAAGGACCCGACCGAGATGGTCCATCCCGACGAGGGCGGCTGGTGGTACGAGCAACACGACCTCGGCTTCAACTACCGCCTCACCGACGTGCAAGCGGCCCTCGGCACGAGCCAGATGCGCAAGCTCGATCGGTTCGTCGGACGCCGACGGGCCATCGCCGCGGCGTACGACGCGATGCTGGCCGACCTCGATGCGCTCGAGCTCCCGGGCCGACGCGACGACGCCGAGCCCGGTTGGCACCTGTACATCGTGCGTACCCGCGACCCCGGGCTTCGCAGACCGCTCTTCGAGCGCTTGCGCGCCCAGGGGCTCGGCGTCCAGGTCCATTACCTTCCCGTCTACTGGCACCCGTACTACCAGGCGCTCGGGTATCGACGGGGACTGTGCCCGGAAGCCGAACGGTACTACGGGGGCGCCATCTCGCTGCCCATCTTCCCGGCCATGACCGACGACGACATCGAGCGCGTCGTCGATGGCCTCCGGCTCTTCGCGAGCACGCCTGCTTGATGCGATGAAGGTCGGCATCGTCATCCAAGCGCGCATGGGCTCGACGCGATTCCCTGGCAAGGTGCTCGCAGAGTTGGCCGGCGAGACCGTCGTCGATCAGGTCGTGGCGCGCTGCGCTCGGGCGACCACGGCCGACGCGGTCATCGTCGCGACGACGCTCGCTCCGGTCGATGACGTTCTGGTCGCCCATTGTCGCGAAGCCGGCATCGAGGTCTTCCGCGGCAGCACCGACGACGTGCTGGGTCGGTACCACGCCGCAGCGCGGGCCCACGGCTTGGACGTGGTCGTCCGGGTGACCGCCGACTGCCCGCTGGTCGATCCCAGGGTGATCGACGACGTCGTCGAAGCGCTGCGCACGTCCGGCTGCGACTACGCGACCAACAGCATGCCGATGCGCCTCCCGCACGGTCTCGAGGTCAGCGCGATGACGCGGGGTGCCCTGGAACGCATCGCACGCGAAGCGACCTCGCCCGTCGACCGGGAGCACGTCACGCGCTACGCGCGCGAGCGGCCGGACTCGTTTTCGACCCAGGCCGTCACGTACCCCACCGACGCCTACGACCTGCGGGTCACCATCGATCACCCAGTCGACCTCGAGGTGGTCCGCTTCGTGTTCGCCGAACTCGCTCGACGTGGCGAGTTCGGATACGCGCCCGAGGTCATCCGCATCCTCCGCGAGCACCCGTCGCAAGCCGTCCGAAACGCGATGCATCGGCCAGGTGAAGGCCTACGGAAGTCGATCGATGCGCACGATACCGGCACGGCGCAGGAGAACGAGTGACTGGGCAGCGTGGGCATCCTCCGCAACTGATCATCCGGGCCGACGCAGGCGGCCCGGTGGGATTCGGTCACGTCAAGCGCGCCATGGCGCTGGCACGCGTCCTGAACGAACACCACGCCTTGACCGTCCGTTTCGCCGTGCGCGAGAACGACGATGCACGCGCCCTCGTGCGGGGTGCCGGATTCGAGTTCGTCGGGCCGACATGTCCTGACACCGATGCGAGCGAGGAGGCGTACCTCCTCTCGATCGCTCGAGCCCATCCAGGTGCCCTCCTCGTTCTCGACCATCCACACGCGTTCGACACGGGAGCCATGGCGGAAGCACGCCGTACGTCGAAGGTCGTCGTCGTTCAAGGCGAGTACGAAGCCGCATGGTCGAGCGACCTGCAGATCTTTCCAGCCGGGCACCACCCCGACCCGGTGGTCGAGCGGTGTCGACGGCGCGGTCCTCATGCGTGCCTCGAGGGATTGCCCTACGTCATGTTGAGCGACGACGCCCTGACGGCGAGCGTGCTCGATGCAGAGCCATTCATCGCCCTCGCGGCCGGTGGGAGCGATCCCGCGGCGCTGCTGCCTCTGTGGGCATCCTGGCTCGCGCTGGAACCGGTCTCCTTACCCGTGCTCGTGCTGAGAGGAGCCGGCGCTGCCTACCCGCCGCTGGACGCAGGTGACGACGTTGCCGTGCGAATGGTGCCGTTCCAGCACCCCCTGCTCTTCGCCGCCACGCTGGCCGTGACCGCCTTCGGCGTCACGGCGTACGAACTCATCTACCAGGGCGTACCGACGATCACCGCGGGACACTCCGCGCGCTCGACCGAGGTCAGCGACCGCTTCGCGGCCCGGCATGGGATGACGACGAGCCTGGGCGATGGTCGATCGGTCGGTCCGGTGCGGTTCGCCGACGTCATCGAGACGGCACTCGGGGCAGCTGGCCGTCGAAGGATCCCCCGCTCGACGCGCGGCATCGACGGACTCGGCACGCAGCGAGTGGCCGCCGCGATCTCTCGGCTCGCCAAGGAGGCAGCATGAAGCGACCGGAGGACGACCCGCACACGTTCGGCAGGTATCTGGAGGAGTTCGGTCCGGGTGACGAGATTCGCCACTGGCCTGGCAAGACGATCACCGAGTCCGACAACAACCTCTTCTGCCTCCTCACGATGAACCACCATCCGGTGCACCTCGATGCCCAGTTCGCGGCCGGCACCCAACACGGACGCATCCTCGTGGTCGGGACGCTCGTGTTCAGTTTGGCCGTCGGTCTGACCGTCCGCGACATCAGCGGACGAGCGATCGCCAACCTAGGGTATGGAAGCATCGAGCATCTTGAACCCGTCTTCGTCGGCGATACCCTCTACGTGCGATCGACCGTTCTCGAAGTCCGCCGTAGCCGTACCAAACCCGACCGAGGGATCGTCGCGGTGCGTTCGGTTGCCGAGAACCAAGACGGAACGTCCGTCCTGCAGTTCGAACGCAACGTGCTCGTGCCGAGCAAGACACCGCTAGCCCGCACACCGGTTCCCCCCACCGGGGCCGCACAAACGTCCTGACGACCAAGGAGCAACCCTCGATGCACACGCGTCCCCTCCGCAGCATGACCTTCGTGCCCGCGTACCACACGCGCTTCTTGGACAAGGCCGTGACTTTCCCCACGGATGCATTGATCCTCGACCTCGAGGACTCGGTGCCGTGGAGCTTCAAGGAACAGGCACGCCGCAACCTACGGGAGTACCTCGAACAAGGGCGCTTCCAGCAGACCGTATACGTACGCGTGAACGCCATCGATACCGGTCTGCTCCTCCAGGACCTCCACGCCGCTCTACACCCGGCGACCGCCGGCATCATGTTCACCAAGGTCAAGGACGAGCGCGACATCGTCTACCTCGACAAGCTCCTCTCGCAACTCGAACGAGATCTCGGGTTCGAAGACGGCCGGTTCGAGATGTGCCCGCTCATCGAAACGGCGAGCGCCGTGATGCGCGCGTACGAGATCGCGACCGCTTCGACACGGATGGTCGCGTTGACCTTCGGTGCGGAGGATTACCTTCGCGAGCTCGACGGTCTCCATCGCGAGCATGGCACCAGCTTGCTCGTTCCACGCTCGATGATCGTCATGGCGGCGCGCGCCGCCGGCATCGAGCCCATCGACACCCCATACCTGGACATCCACAACCTCGACGGCCTCCGCCGCGAACTGGCCCTCGCCCGCGAGCTCGGGTTCTCTGGGAACCTCCTCCTCCATCCCTCCCACATCGAACCGGCCAACGAAGCCTTCTCGCCCTCCCGGGAGGAGATCGCGGAGGCACGCGCAATCATCGACGCCATCGAGCAGAGCTCTGCGAGCGGCTCGGGGGTGGCCCTAATCGACGGCAAGCTCGTCGGTCCGCCGATGGAGAAGCGTGCACGCGCGGTCCTGGCGAAGGCGGGGTTGGATTCGTGACCCGACGCGACCCGCCCACCGAGGGTTCGGTCCCGCCTCGAAAGCTCGTGATCATGGGGGGGCAAGGGAACGGCACGGTGGTCGCTTCGACCGTCGAGGACCTCAACGACCAGCGACCCACGTACGATCTCATCGGCTTCCTCAACGACGGTCGAGAGCGCGACGTGAACGGGTACCCCGTGCTGGGCCCGATCGACCGAACGGCCGTCCAAGAGCTTCTGAGCGACCCCGAGGTCGACCTCTTCTGGTCGCTCGTCTCGGTCAAGCTCGGCGAGGCGTTCCAGGGTCGATTGCGCGAGCTCGACGTTCCCCGCGAGCGGTTCGCTACGGTGATCCATCCAACGGCCGTCGTGTCGCGCTTCGCCACGATCGGCCATGGGGTAGCCATCCAGCCGCTCGCTCAGGTCGGACCGAACGTCCGCATCGGCGACCACGTCCACGTCTTCGCCCAAGCCATGATCGGTCACGACGCGACGCTCGCCGACTTCAGCTACGTGTCGAACAACGCCTGCATCGGGGCCGGTGTGATCCTGCACGAAGGCGCGTACGTAGGAACGAACGCCGCCACGCTCGAGGGCATCGAACTCGGGCCTTGGTCGCTCGTGGGCATGGGCAGCGTCGTGCTCCGATCGGTGCCGGCCCGAACCAAGGTCGTCGGGAACCCGGCGCGAACGATCGGCGAACGATGACGGCCGAGAAGCGCGTCGCGGTCATCGTGGCGGAGCTGTCCGCGAACCATGGCGGCGACCTCGAGCGAGCCAAGGAGACGCTGCACGCCATGCGCGAGTCGGGCGCGGGCGCGGTGAAGCTGCAGACCTATCGCCCGTCGTCCCTGACGCTCGACCTCGACGGCCCGCACTTCGGGCCGAGACGAGACGGACCTTGGGTGGGGAAGCGGCCGTACGACCTGTACGAGGAAGGCGCCTTGCCGTACGAGTGGCATGCCGATCTCTACGCCCTCGCCGCCGAGCTCGGACTCACCTGTTTCTCCTCGCCCTTCGACGAGGACGGGGTCGACTTCCTCGAGTCCCTCGGCAACCCCATCTACAAGGTGGCCAGCCTCGAGATCAACCACATCCCCCTTCTCGAACGCATCGCCGCCACCGGAAAGCCGGTCGTCGTCTCCACCGGTGCCGCCGACCTCGGCGACATCGAGCTCGCCCTCGACACCCTCGGCCGCGATCGCACCGACGTCACGCTCCTCAAGTGCACCACCGCGTACCCGACACCCCTCGGCGAAGTGAACCTGTACGCGATGGCCACGCTCGGCGCGACGTTCGGGGTCCCGGTCGGCCTCTCCGACCACACCCCAGGCCACGTGGTGCCGGTCGCCGCGGTGGCGCTCGGCGCCACCATGATCGAGAAGCACTTCATCCTCGACCGTGCCCACGGCGGGCCCGATGCGCACTTCTCCATGGAGCCTCATGAGTTCAGGACGATGGTCGACGCGGTCCGGAACGCCGAAGAAGCGCTCGGCTCGAGCGAGTACGCCCTCTCCCCCGCATCCAAGGCCGCGCACGCCCGACGCCGGTCGATCTTCGTCACGGCGCCGATCACGGCCGGCGAACGGTTCACCGAAGAGAACGTGCGCATCGTTCGACCCGCGATCGGGCTGCAGCCGGTCCATTGGCGTGAGGTCCTCGCGGCGACCGCGCGAACCGATCTCGAGCCTGGAACCCCGTTGGCATGGTCCCATCTGCAGGGGTGACGGCCAAGGCCGGTGCGGACGGCCGAACGGCAGGGGATCACGACCCCCGCTCGTTCTCGGGCGGCGGAGCCAGCGCCCTCCGATAGGATGACCGATGCGATGCGAACTTCGGCCACGACCCCGCGGGATTCAGGCACGTACCGGACCGGCATGACCCGAACTGCGTACCCTCGCGTACAGGGCGCGGCGCTGCGCCCATCGCCGTAGTGGTGAGGGTGGAGAACGACCGCGCGCAGCCCTCCGATCGGCCAGGTGGCCGTCGCCAGGTTTGCCAAGGGCAGGCAACTGCTTGAACGCCGAGCGTCGACGGGACCAGGTTGCTCCAGCTCGTCCCCGCCCTGGAGGCTGGTGGCTCTCCGGTCCACGCCATGACCGGTCGCCGAAGCACGGTTGGCGCGAACTCGATCGCGACGATCTGAACTACGCCGCGTCCGCCCTCGGAATCGGCGTCGAGGCCAACCGGGGGGTCCCCACCGCAATGCTCGTGGCTCGCGGCTTCGTGGAGTTCGCGGCACGTTGGGCACGGGCAACCGTAAGCCGACGCAGCATCGATCCCGCGACCTACCGCGGGAGGATCGTCGCCGGCGTCACCTCCCACAACCAGCGTCGCGTCGTCGACGCGCTCGTGCGCTCGTCCGGCGACGCTGATGGTGAGCCGCGTCCCGCCGCGCTCGTCACGGCGCCCATCGGCCTCGTGGCGCGTCTTCCTCTTGCCGAAGCCTATGCAACCGCGGCCAGGCATGCTCCCGATCTCCTTCGAGCCTCGCGTCGGACGCCGCCGACCCTCCGGCGGGCTTGGGCCGCCCACGCCTCGGAGTACGCGTTGACGACGGGCTTCTACGTGGCTTGTCGGCGCTGGCTCGCCGATGCCGAGCCGGCCGCCGTCCTCGTCGCGAACGACCACGTGATGCGAACCCGCGCCTTCGTCGAGGCGGCGCGCGACGAGGGCATCCCGACGGTCTACGTGCAACATGCCGCCGTGACACCACGCTTCCCATCCCTACGCACCGACGTCGCGCTCCTGGACGGGGTTGCCGCAGCTGCGGCGTACCTCTCCAAAGGGCCGAGCCACACGCGCATCTTCCTCACCGGTTCACCGATGCACGATTCGTTGGTTCGTGCGCGGAACGGTCGCCATGCCGACTCGATCGTGGGGCTATGCCTCAACCTGCTCGATCGCCCGGAAGCCGTCATGCAGGTCGTCGAGACGCTTGGGACCTCGGGCGCGCGGTCCATCGAGGTCCGAACGCACCCTCGCGACCAGCGCGATTGGGGCGCGTGGCTCCGGAGCACCGAGGTGGAGCACGTTCGCGGCGCCCGAGAGGAGCGCATCGAGACCTTCCTGGAGCGTGTTTCCGTCGTCGTCGCGGGCGACTCGGGCGTCCATCTCGAAGCCGCCCTTGCCGGCGTTCCGAGCGTGTACGCCGCCACCCTCGGAACCGGTCGCGACGGGTACGGCTTCGTCGCCGCAGGCCTTGCTCCGGTGGCCACGTCCGGCGCGGAGCTCCGAGACGCGGTTGCGAACCCGGTACCCGCTTCCCTCGACGCGTGCCGACGGTTCGACGCCACGGTCGGGACCCCGTGGTCCGGTCGCGCCGGCGCGCTGGTTCGGAGCGTTCTCGGTCACGTCGTGCGGGGCGAACCTGAGCCGCCCTCCGGGTTCGCGCACGTGGCCACCATCGGCGGTACGACCGTCCACGCCCTCGAGGCCCAAGACCTCGTCGCGCTCGAGGGCCTGCATTCGGGACGCCGTCCATGACCTCGGCTTCGAACGGTCGGGCCCTGGCGTCGCTGCGCATGCGGCGCCTCACCTTCGCGGACGTCGCCGTCGTCGTCGTCGCTGCGAAACCGCTCCTCGACGCCGTATCCGAACGGACGCGCGAGGTGCGCTTCGACCTTGGCAGCGCGTGGACCCTCCTGGCGCTGGCGCTGCTCGTCATCGACGTGCTTCGCACGACTCGGGTGCCCCTCGAAGCGTGGGTGCTTCGGATCGCCGCAAGCGTCCTCGTGGGCCTGGGCATCGTACGCGGCCTGGCCGAACAGAACCCGAGCATCGCCTTGGAGTGGACGCGCGTCGCCGCCGGACTCGCTCCAGCGGCGATCCTGCTCGGCGCCGCGGTCAGGACGAACCTCGAGGCAGTCGTGGTGCGCTGGCGGCTCCTGTTCGCGGCGTCGATCGGGCTCCACGTGGGCGTCGCCTGGTTGCAGTTCTTCGGCGTCCTCGGAACGACTTATCGGCAGGCCGGCGTCGGCCGACCCTCGGGCCTCTACTTCCACCCGATGACGCTCGGCTACCTGCTCGTGGCCGTGATCCTCGTCGTCGCGATCCAAGGGTCGCGTGGACGCATGCCGCGATGGCTCACGCTCCTGATCGCTGCCTCGGCCTACGCCACGATCGTCATCACCACGCATCGAACGAGCTTCCTCGCCGGGTCGTTCGTGCTCGCGGCATGGATGGTGATCGCACTGCTCCGTACCCGACGTGTACGCCTCGCGTTCCTGGCCGTGGCCTCGACCTGCGTCCTCCTCGCCGGAGCTCTCGGCGTGTTGACGTCTCCGGCATGGTCGGACACAGCGGCTCGAGCCGTCAGCGGGCTCTCCGACGTTCTGACCGCGGAAGACTTGGACGTCACCTCGGACCGGTTCTTGCGCGGGCGCGGGCAGCGTTGGATGAACGCCATCTCGCTGATGGGCTCCGGGAACACCCTCGAAACGCTCTTCGGATTCGGCTACGAGGTGGTCGACCCGCACACCGACTACCTGAGGCTTCCGCTCGTCCACGGCCTGCTCGGATCGTTCGTGGTGGCGGCCGCTCTGGCCGCCCTGTGGACCGGCGCCCTGAGGTTCTGCAAGGGGCCGTGGACGCGCGCGTGGCTGATCGTCGCGATCGCGGCGATGGCGATCTATGCGGTCACCGCCAAACCCACGAGCTACCCTAGCTTCATGTGGGCATGGACCATCGTGGCGGTCGCAGCCGTCGGGACCGAGCGGCGCGCACGGGGGCTCCGTGGCGAGTGACCCGACCCTCCCCCGAGTGAGCGTCATCATCCCGGTCTTCGATGACGCCGATCGACTTGCCACGTGCCTGGCGGCCATCGCGACTCAAGCGACCTCCAAGACCTTCGAGGTGGTCGTCGTCGACAACGGTTCCCGCGACGACCCCG
Source organism: Trueperaceae bacterium (assembly GCA_011390455.1). The sequence goes on along the minus strand of JAABSI010000042.1, from coordinate 387 downwards.
CGGCGGTGACCGCGCCGCACCCGTTCGCCCGCACCGTCCAGGAGCCACGCCCGGGTTCGTACGGCGCCCGGAACGCGGGAGCGCGCCATGCGCGGGGTGAGGTCTTCGCCTTCACCGACGCCGACTGCGTCCCGAACCCGTCTTGGATCGAGCTCGGCACCCGAGCGATCGAGCGATTGGAACGGCCCGGCCTCGTGGCAGGAGCGATCGACCTGTTCGTCTCCGAGACGCAGAGCGGGCGCTCCACACGCCATCCCGTGGTCGCGTACGAGCTCGCGACGGCGTTCCGCCAACGGGAGTACGTCGAGCGCAAGCGGTTCGGTCCGACGGCGAACCTCTTCGTGTCGCGGCCCGCCTTCGAGGCCCTCGGGGGCTTCGACGGCACGT
>JAABSI010000041.1 GCA_011390455.1 Trueperaceae bacterium | reverse complement strand
GTGCCGTCGATCAGGACCTGACGACCGTCCGGGGTGGTGCCGACGAAGCGCTTCTCGACGAGGTGGTGCAGGGTGGCTTGCGTGGTCTCGGGCATGCGGCAAGCCTACGGCGCGGTAGCGTGCGCGCGTGACGCACGGAGGACGTGGCGCCCACGAGGCGCCCGACGCAGACGCGGGCCGGAGCGGCCCCCCGACGCCCGCCGCCGACGCCCCGAAAACCGCCTGGCGCGCCTGGGCGCATGCGCGGCGGCGCGCCTGGGCGGCCGACGCGGCACGGCGCGCGCGCGACGAGGCCGCCGTCCACGCGCTCCTGGCCGGCTGGGGCGCGTGGCGCGGCGCCGAACTGGCGCTCGTCTACCTGGCCTTCGGCGACGAGCTCGACCCGCTGCCGGCGAGCGCGCGGTCGGCGGCGCCCGCCGACGGTCCGCGGCTCGCGACCACCCGCACCGTGGGCGCGCGCGCCCTGCTGGAGCTGCGGGCGTGGACGCCACCGTTCGAACGCCATGCGTTCGGGTTCGACCAGCCTCGGCTCGACGCGCGCCCCATCGACCCCGCCGAGGTCGACCTGGTGCTGGTGCCCGGCCTCGCCTTCGACGTCCACGGCGCCCGCCTCGGCCACGGACAGGGGCACTACGACCGGCTGCTGCCGTGGCTGCCGGAGCGCACCCTGCGGGTCGGCGTCGCGCCCGACGCGCTGGTCGTCGAGCGGATCCCGACCGAGGCGCACGACGTCGTGATGACCCACCTGCTGACGCCGAGCGGGTTTCGGGCGATCGTCGCGCGCTGACGCGCGATCGTCTGCGCGGTGCGGCGGCTCACCGCCAGGGGAACCCCATCCCCTTCCAACCCGTGCGCATGCTCCGCAGCAGGTCGCGGGTGCGCCAGGCCTCTGCCTCGGGGACCGGACGCAGCAGCAGCCAGGCGAGCATCCGCAGCACCCCGGAGATCACGAACAGCCAGTGGTAGGCGGTGAAGGTGCCGCCGAAGGCGGGCATCTCGTAGCGCGCCAGGAAGACGAGCAGGGGACCCGAGAGCACGCCGCCCAGGAAGCCGGCGACGCCGGTGCCCAGGCTGTACATGGCGATGAAGGCCACCCGGTTCGCCTGCGGCGCGGAGACGAGCGCCAGGTTGAAGATCGCCGGGCCGATCGCGCCCCACGCCACCGCGTCGAAGACCGCCGAGGCCCAGATCCAACCGAGGTTGCCCGTGAGTCCGGCGAGGATCCACGAGGCCGGCAGCAGCGCTCCGGCGAGGAAGGTGCCGACGGCGAGCACGGCCTTGTTCCCGCTGCGATCGGCGGCGCGCCCCCAGAGGATGGTGGTCGCGAGGCCGGTCGTCGCGGCGATGGACGCCCAGATGGCGACCTGCGTGAAGGTCATCGCCAGCTGATCGAGGAAGTACGGGTAGACGAACGGCGCCGCGAGCAGCACGACGAACTGCCAATAGAGCGCGAAGCGCAGGAAGCTCCGGAAGCCAGGGTCGCGCAGCGGCACCGTCATCACGTCGCGCCAGCGCATGCGGACCCGTTCGGTGGGCGGGTCGAGCTGGCGCAGGTAGATCGCGACGCCGGCGAGCGCGATCACGACCGAGGCGACGAGCACCGATTGGAAGTTGAGCGGCGCCCCGACCCGGTCGAGGAAGGCGCCGGCGGCGAGGTTGGCCACCATCGCGACCACCCCCACCACCCCGGTCCGCAGGCCGAAGTAGCCCCCGCGCTCCCGCTGCGGGATCACGTCGCCCATCCATGCGGCCCACAGCGTGCCGTTCGCCGCGAGGAAGAAGCTGCTGAAAAGCACGACGGCGATCAGCAGGGTGGGGCGCAAGGCGTCCGGGACCGGCATGATCGGTAGCGCCGCCGCCAACAGCCAGGTGAGGCGGGAGAGCAGCGCCGCCACCACCGTGAGGGTCTTGCGGTGGCCGAGCGCGGCCGCCAGGTACGCCGCGGTGGGGCTCGCGACCTGCGCCAACAGCGGCACCGAACCCACGAGCGCGATCTCCGCCGGGCTGGCGCCCACGTGGAGCATGAAGCCGATCAGCACGGCCCCCGAGGTCCAGTTGAGGAAGACCTGGGTGAGCGACCCCTCGACCACCGACATGCGCATCGTCGCGCGGACGGCGTCCCGCACGTCCGGCGCCAGGTCCGAGAGGCGCCGGGCGTCGCCCGGCGGTGGGGGTGGCGCGGGAGCTGGCGGCGCGGGCGGCGTCGCCAGCGGCGATTCGGGGGTGGGGGTCGGGACCGGGTCCATGCGGCCGGAGTCTACGGCACGTGCCGGGGGAACGTCGTCGGATGCCGGGCCCCGCTCACCGAAGGCCTCCGACGTACACCGTCTTGAGCTCCTGGTACTCCGCGAGCCCCTCGGCGCCGCTCTCGCGCCCGAGCCCCGACCCCTTGACCCCGCCGAAGGGCGCCTCCGGCGTCGAGGGCAGCCAGTCGTTCACCGCCACCATCCCGAACTCGAGGCCGGCGACCGCCGCGTGGACCGCCTCGAGGCGGTGCCCCATCACGAAGGCGGCGAGGCCGTACTCGGTGGCGTTCGCGAGCCGGAGCGCCTCGTCGAGGTCCTGGAAGGCTTGCACCGGCAGCACCGGCCCGAAGATCTCGTCGGTCAGCACCGGCGCTCCCTCGGGGACGTCGCGCAGGACGGTGGGGGCGTAGAAGAAGCCGTCGCGCTCGAGCTCGGCGCCTCCGAGGACCACCTGGGCGCCGGCGGCCACGCTGCGCGCGACCAGGTCCGCGACCCGCTCGCGGTGCCGGTCGGTGACGAGCGGCCCCACCTGGGTGCCGGTCTCGAAGGCGTGCCCCACGTGCAGGGCCGCGACCTCGGCGGCGACCGCCTCGGTGAAGGCCTCGGCGACGTCCGCGTGCACCAGGAAGCGCTGCGGCGCCACGCAGACCTGGCCGGCGTTGCGCAGCTTCCACGTGGCGGCCAGGCGCGCCACCTCGGGGACGTCGACGTCGGGGAAGACGAGCACCGGCGCGTTCCCGCCCAACTCGAGCCCCAAGCGGGTGAGGGTGCGCGAGGCCCCGTCCATGAGCAGCTTGCCGACCCGCGGGCTACCGGTGAAGGCGATCTTGCGCACCCGCGGGTCGTCGAGGAAGGCCTGCGCCATGCCCGCGGGATCGCCGTTGACCACGTTGACGACCCCCGCGGGCGCGCCCGACTCGTGCAGCGCCTGCGCGAGCGCGAAGGCGGAGCGCGGCGTCAGCTCGCTCGGCCGCCCGACCACCGTGCAGCCCGCGGCGAGCGCCGCCGCCCAGCTGCGCACGACGTTGTAGACCGGGAAGTTCCACGCGGTGATGGTCGCGACCACGCCGATGGGCTCGGGGCGGACCTCGATGCGCCGGGTGGGGACGCGCGAGGGGACGATGCGGCCGTAGGCGCGCGCGCCCTCCGCGGCGAACCAGGTGAGGTGGTTGCAGGCCGAGAGCCACTCGGCCTTCGCCTCGCCCAGCGGCTTGCCCGACTCCTCGGCGCTGAGGCGCGCCAGGGCGTCGGCGCGGGCGCGGATCCAGTCGGCGGCGCCTTCGAGCACCTCCGCGCGGCGGTGCGGCGGCAGCCGCGACCAGCCGCGGAAGGCCGCCGCCGCGGCCTCGATCGCGGCGCGCGCGTCGTCCGCGTCGCCGAAGGCGACGCGGTCGACCACGGCGCCGCGGCCGGGATCGACCAGGTCCCACGTGCCGCCGCCGCGCGCCTCCACCCAGCGCCCGCCGATCAGCATGCGCCGCTCGATCTCGGGCGCCTCGACCTGGGCCGCCACGACCTTGGGGGTGCCGTCCAGGGCGGCGCTCATCGCGCGGCCTCCGCGCGTGCGTGGGCGCCGGCGCCGGTCGCGACCGCCAGCGCCTGCTCGAGCACCGCCATGCCCTCGTCGACCTGGGCGTCGCTCACGTCGAGCGGCGGCAGGAGCCGCACGCAGTTCCCGTGCATGCCCGCGCGCAACACGATCAGCCCGCGCCGCAGCGCCTCGGCGGTCGTGCGCTGCACCACGTCCGGCGCGGGGCGCTTGGAGGCGCGGTCGGCGACCAGTTCGATCGCGAGCATCGGCCCCAGACCGCGGACGTCGCCCACCGCCTCGAAGCGCTCCGCGAAGCGCTCCAGGTGCCCGCGCAGCCGCTCGCCGATCGCCCGCGCGCGCTCGAGGAAGCCGGGGGCGGTGACCTGGTCGATCGCCGCCAACGCGGCCACGCAGGCGAGCGGGTTGCCCGAGTACGTGCCGCCCAGGCCGCCGGGGTGCGGGCCGTCCATCAGGTCGGCGCGGCCGACGACCGCGGCGATCGGCATGCCGGCGCCCAGCGACTTGGCGGTGACGAGCAGATCGGGCACCACCCCCGCGTGCTCCACCGCCCACAGCCGGCCGGTGCGCCCCATCCCCGACTGCACCTCGTCGGCGACGAGGACCGCGCCATGGCGCGTGCACAGCTCGCGCAGCGCCCGCAGGAAGGCCGGCGGCGCCGGCACGAAGCCCCCCTCGCCCTGCACCGGCTCGACCACCACCGCCGCCAGCGCCGAGGGGTCGACCTGCGCGACCAGCGCGCGCTCGAACCCGGCGATCGCCTCGACGACCACCTCGTCGTCGCTCAGGTGCGGCGGCCGCCGGTAGAGGTCGGGGAAGGGGACCCGGTAGACCTCGGGCGCGAACGGGCCGAAGCCCTTCTTGAAGAGGCCGTACTTGCTCGTCATCGCGAGCGTGAGGTTGGTGCGGCCGTGGTACGCCCCCTCGAAGACCAGCACGGCCGGGCGTCCGGTGGCGGCGCGGGCGATCTTGACCGCGGTCTCCACGGCTTCGGCGCCGGAGTTGAGCAGGACCGCCTTCTTGGGGTGGTCGCCGGGCGCGATCGCCACCAGCCGCTCCAGCAGCGCCACGTACGGCTCGTACGTGCCGACGATCGCGCACAGGTGGACGAGCTCGGCCGCCTGCCGCTGCAGCGCCGCGACCACGCCCGCGGGCGTGTGGCCGACCGCGAGCACGCCGATGCCCCCGGCGAAGTCGAGCAGGGTGTTGCCGTCGACGTCGACGACGGCGGCGCCATGCGCGTGCGCGACGCCGACGTCGGTCAGCTTGGCGGCGCCGCGCGCCGACGCCGCCTCGCGGCGCCGCGCGAGCGCCAAGCTCTTCGGTCCGGGGACCTCGGTGACGAGTTCGATGGTGGGCATGGGGCTCCTCGGGTCGGGGGGTCGGCGACGGCCGGCGGCCTCAGCCGGTGGTGGCGGCCGGATGCGCGACCTCGAGGTCGGCGCGCCGCAGCGCGCGCTCGAAGGTGGCCAGCGCGGCGTCGATGGCGTCGGCAGTGACGACGAGCGGGGGGATCCAGCGGATGACGTTCTCGAAGGTGCCGCAGGTCAGGAGCAGCAGCCGCTCCTCGAGGCAGGCGCGCTGCACGGCCTTGGCCGCCGCGGCGTCGGGGCGGCCGTCGGCGCCGGTGAACTCGACCCCGACCATCAGGCCGGGCCCGCGCACGTCGCCGATCGCGCGGCAGCGGCGCTGGAGATCGTGCAGGCCGTCGGTCAGCCGCGCCCCCTGACGGGCGGCGTTCGCGGGCAGCCCCTCGGCCTCGAGCACGTCGCAGGTGGCGAGCGCCGCGGCGATCGGCAGCAGCGAGCCGCCGCCGTACGTCCCGCCGTGGGTGCCGGGTTCCCACTTGGCCATCGTGGCGGCGGGCGCGGCGACCGCCGAGATCGGCAGCCCGGAGCCCAAGCCCTTGGCCATGATCAGGACGTCGGGGCGCACGTCGTGGTGCTCGACCGCCCACCAGCGCCCGGTGCGACCGAAGCCGGTCTGCACCTCGTCGATCACCAGGAGCGCGCCGGTGGCGTCCGCGCGCTCGCGCAGCCCCTCCAGGAAGCGCCGCGGCGCCGGCAGGTAGCCGCCCTCGCCCAGCACCGGCTCGATCACGAAGGCGGCGGTCTCGTCGGGGGCGGTCTGCCCCTTCAGGAGCACGTCGAGCTCCGCGAGCGCGAAGTCGACCGCCGCCTCCTCCGCCATCGCCCAGCGATAGGCGTGGGGGAAGGGGGCGACGACGATGCCGCCGGCCAGGTTCGGGTAGCGGTGGCGGTAGGCGGTCTTGGACGTGGTCATCGCCATCGTCAGGTGGGTGCGGCCGTGGAACGAACCCTGGAACACCACGACGTTCGGCCGCCCGGTGGCGTGGCGCACCAGCTTGACGGACGCCTCGGTCGCCTCGGCCCCCGAGTTGGCGAAGAAGACCCGGTCGAGGCCGTCCGGCAGCAGCCCCACGAGGCGCTCGGCGAGGCGCGCCACGAGCGGCGACGGCGCCACCCCCACCTGCGCGAACAGCAGCTCGGAGGCCTGCGCGCGCAGGGCCGCGACCACCGCGGGGTGGGCGTGGCCGGTGTTGACGACGCCGATGCCGGAGGTGAAATCGGTCCAGCGGACGCCGTCGGCGTCGAACAGGTGGACGCCCTCGCCGCGCACCGGGCGCAGGCCGGCGAGGTGCGTCCAGACGGGGGCCAGGTGCTCGAAGCTCATGCGCGTCCTCCGGGGTGGGGCGCCGCGGGCGCCGCGGCGGCGAGGCCGGTGACCGTCATGCTACGTCGCGGCCAACACCTCGCGCGCGGCCCGTGCCCCACTGCGCCACGCACCGTGGACGGTCGCCGCGCACCCTTCGGGGGCCGTGGCCTCGCCCGCCCACCACAGCGGCGGGGTCGGCGCTGCCAGCGCCGCGCGCGCGCCGTCGTGGCCGGGCACGACGTGGGCGTAGCCGCCGCATGCCCACGGGTCGTCGGGCCAACCGATCCGCCGACCCGCGAGGTACCGGAGCCCGGGGCGCCCGGACTCGGCGGCCAGGGTGGCGAAGGCGCGCTCGAGCGCCTCGCCTTCGGCGAGGCGCTGCAGGTCGAGCGCGCCGGAGCCGGACACGAAGCCGGTCCAGACCGGTTCCGCCGTGCCGGGCGGCGACGAGGTCCACCACATCGGCGGCGTGCCGCGCGCGTAGAGCGCCTCGACCGCGGGCCCGCCCGGGACGGGGTCGAAGGGCTCCGCGTTCAGCCGGTAGACGAGCTTGATCACCGGCCCCATCCGCAGACCGGCGAGCGCCGCCCCCTTGAGCCCCACGAGGTCCGGTTCGAAGGCGACGCGGCCCGCCTGCAGCACGCCGAGCGGGAGGGCGACGACGCACGCCGCGGCCCGCCAGCGTTCGGTGCGCGCCGGCCCGTCGGCCTCGGCGGCGAGCGTGGCGAGCGTGTCGACGGCGACGCCGTCCGGACCCGCCGCCACGCGCGTGGCCGCGCGCCCCAGGCGCACGTCCAGGCCCTCGGCCAGCGCGCGGGGCAGGGCGTCCTGGCCGCCGACGAGGCGGAAGTCGCCCTCGCCACCATCGTCCTCCGCGAGGCCGCGGCGGATCGAGGCGGCGGACAGGTGGTGCGGGTCGTCGCCGGCGGCGTTCGCGAAGGCGCGCCGAACGTGGCGCCGTTGGTCGGTGCTCCACCCGAGCCGGGCCAGGTGCGCGTCGAGGTCCTCGTAGGGATGGGCCGGCAGATCGGGGAGCGTCATCGTGCGGGTGGCGTCGAAGGCAGGATCGAGGTCGCGGGCCGCGCGCATGGTGCGGAGCACCCCGTCCTCGCCGCGCACCAGGCTCTCGTCCCCCTTGGGCCAGCGGCGCGCCTCGAGGTCGAGCGCGCGGACGAGGTCCCAGGTGTCGGCGCGATCGCCGTGGAGGAACTCGGCGCCGAACTCCACCGGGTGCGGGGCGAAGGTGCGGTCGGTCCAGACCCGGCCCCCGACGCGGTCGCGCGCCTCGAGCACGACCACCCGTCGACCGGCGTCCTGCAGGTCGCGGGCGGCCTTGAGGCCGGCGACGCCGGCGCCCACCACGAGGACGTCGGCGTCCATGGACGGCCCCCTCAGCGCCGACGCGCGCCGGGGCGCGGCGGCTTGGCGGCGTCGACGGGCTGCGCTCCGGTTGCCCGCGCGCGGCGACCGGCGGGGGCGGCGGGGTCGAGCGCTGCCGGCGGGGTCGGCAGCGCGGCGTCGGCGAGGGCGGCACCGTGCACCGGGGCCGGCACCGAGACGTCGGCCGGAGCGCCGCCGGCCGGCGAAGCGGCCGCCGGCGGTTCGCGGACGGCCACCACGGAGCGCACGGCGCCCGCCGCGACCGGCGGCCGCGGCACGCTGGCGCCGAGGCGACCCGGCACCGCGAGGCCCGGGATGGGCTTGCCGAGGCCCTTCGCCGGCGCGGTGCGCGGCGGCCGCCACGCGATCAGGACCGCGCAACCGCCGGCCTTGGGCTCGGGGTAGTAGTCCTCGACGATCGCGAGCGGTCGGAGCCCGCGATGGAGCTGCATGGTGACGGTGGGGTCGGTGAGCTCCCCCGCCACCACGCGCTCGGCGTACTCGCGCGGGGTCATCACGTCGGCGTAGCGGTGGTACCCCATCAGCATCCCGCCGGCGTACCAACCCTCGAGGCCCAACTCGGGCACGAGCGCCAGACGCGCCTTGTACAAGGCGCTGGCGATGCCGCGCCGCTGGTACTCGGGGTGCACGGCGATCTCGACGCCGTAGAGCCACGCACCCTCGGGGTCGTGGTGGGGCAGCGAGTAGTCGCCGATCACGTCGATCCAGCGCAGCGGCGGCGCGTCCGGGGGGCGGCGGGTGCGCAAGGTGGTGGCGGTGCCGACGACGATCTCGCGGCCCCCGTGGTGGGTCACGGCGACGAACTGCCCCTCGGCGAAGCGCTCGAGCTGCTGCTCGACCGAGCGCGCGTGGCGCGCCCGCTTCTCGGGGTCCAGAGGGTATCCGTTCGCCAAGTGGAGGACGTCGAAGGACTGCGGCCCATGACGGACCTCCGTCGGCACGACGTCGAAGTCGAACGATCCGGTGATGCCTCTCATAACGTTGGGATGAGCAACGCCTGCTGAGTTGTGTAAGTCCGGAAAGCGGGAAAAACGTCAGCGGGTCGGGGCCACGAGCGGACCCGGTCCCGATGCATTCTCCACAACCTTCACGCGAGAGTCGTTCCTCCCGAGACCCGTTAGGGACGCGATCGGTCTGAACTCACACTGTAGGGTTGTCTCAAACGCGTTTCACGCTCCTTCGTTCCCGTATGCGTCGACCGTAGCACGGCCCCCCCGGGGGTCGGCAAGCGGGGGCGTCACGAGCGCACGTACACCATTCGGAGTACACACCCCCGCATGCAGGCACGGAAGCTCGCCCTGGACGCGCTTCGAGCGGATGCCGCGACCTCCGCCGGGTCCGACCGGCGTGCGGGTACGATGCCGTGTGCCGCGGCGAGCCCCCCCCCCCCCCCCCCCTCGGCGACCCGGCGTCCGCCGGGCGGCGAACCTGCGCGCCGCCCTGCTCGCGACGCCGGCCAGCGCATGGCTGATCGTCTTCTTCCTGCTCCCGCTCGTCTTCGTCTTCACCGCCAGCTTCCTGACGCGCGGCGCCGGCGGGCTGCCGGTGGCGCCCGCGACGCTCGAGCAGTACGAGCGCACCTTCGCCGTGTTCGGTCCGGTCATCTGGCGCACGCTCGGCTTCGCGCTCCTGACCACCGCGCTGTGCCTGGCGGTCGGCTACCCCACGGCGCTCTTCATCGCGCGCCGGCGCCGCCCGACGGTCCGGATGCTCCTGCTCTTCCTGGTGCTGCTGCCGTTCTGGACGAACTTCCTGGTGCGCACGTACGCGCTCATCACGATCGTCCAGCGCGAGGGGCTCCTCAACCAGCTGCTCCTGAGCCTGGGGGCGATCGCCGAGCCGATCCAGATGCTGTTCACCCAGGGAGCCGTGGTGCTCGGCCTGGTCTACGGCTACCTCCCCTTCATGGTGCTGCCCATCTACGCGGCGGTCGAGCGCCTCGACCGGCGCTACGTCGAGGCCGCCCACGACCTCGGCGCGAACGACTGGCGCGCCTTCTGGCGGGTCGTGTGGCCGCTCACGCTGCCGGGGGTCGTCGCCGGCTCGATGCTCGTGTTCATCCCCGCGGTGGGCGCCTTCGTGACCCCCGACCTGATGGGGGGCACCCGGGGCCTGATGATCGGCAACCTGGTGCAGTCGCAGTTCGGCGGGCGCGGCAACGTGCCGCTCGGTTCGGCGATCTCGATGGTGCTGCTGGCGTTCGTCTTCGTGGGGGTGCTCGTGTACACCCGCTTCGGCGAGCAGGAGCGATGACGGCCGGGGCACCGGGCGGCGACGCGGCCCTGCGCCGCGACCTGGCGGCCCGCCGCGCCGGTCGCTGGTTCATGTGGCTCGTCCCGATCGGCGCCTTCGTGTTCCTGTGGGTGCCGATCGCGGTGCTGGTCGTCTTCTCGTTCAACGACGGCGAGTCGGTGACCGTGTGGCGCGGAGCGACGCTGCGGTGGTACGAGAACCTGTTCGGCGCCTTCGGCGGAGGCGGTCGCTTCCAGAGCGACCTGCTGCTCCAATCGGTGCGCAACTCGCTCCTCGTCGCCGGGGTCTCGACGGTCGTCGCGACCGTGTTCGGCACCATGTTCGCGCTCGCGGTGGCGCGCGGCCGGTTCCCGGGGCGCCGCGTGCTGGACGCGCTGTTCTACCTGCCGGTCGTGATCCCCGACATCACCATGGGCGTGTCGCTCGCGGTCTTCTTCCGGATCGTGTTCGAGCTGATCCTGCAGACGACCGGCGTGCGCCTGGTCTCCGGGTTCGGCACCATCGTGATCGCCCACGTGGCCTTCAACGTCGCGTACGTGGCGATCGTGGTGCGGGCGCGGCTGGCCACCATGGACCCCGCGCTCGAGGAGGCCGCCCGCGACCTCGGCGCCAACGAGGTCCAGACCTTCTGGCGCGTCACCTTCCCGATGCTGGCCCCCGGCGTGGTGGCGGCGGCGCTGCTCGCCTTCACGCTGTCGCTCGACGACTTCGTCGTCACCTTCTTCACCTCGGGCGTGGGCACCACCACCCTGCCGATGTTCGTCTACGGGCTGCTGAAGCAGCGCGTGCCGCCCGAGATCAACGCGGTGAGCACGCTGATGATCCTCGCCTCGCTGGTGCTGGTGGGCGCCTCGCTGCTGCTGCAGCGGCGCGGCGCCGATCGGCGCGGCGGCCACGACCGCTGAAGCGGGCGCGACCGCCGGGTCCGGGCCCGAACGACGACGCCGCCCCGACCAGCGGCCGGGGCGGCGATCATGGCGGTGCGGTGGCGTCAGGCGCCGAAGCGCATGATCTTCAGGTACTTCTCGAGCGCTTTCTGGGTGCGCGCGACGTCCTTGTCGGTGAGCTTGTAGCGACCGTCCTCGAGGCCGCGGCCGATCACGGTCTTGCAGCGCTCGAGCATGGCCGCCCCGCTCTCGGTGAGCGTGAGCCGGCGCTTGCGTCCGTCGTCGTCCGCGCGCTCGCGCTCGATGAAGCCGCGCGAGACGAGCCGGCTGATCACGTGCGAGACGGTGGGCGAGGCCTGGTTGAGGCGCGCGGCGATCTCGGTGGGGTACGCGACCCCCACGTCGATGGCGTGCAGGACCGACAGGTCCTGCATCGTCATGTTGGCGTCCTCGTCGAGCCACTCGTTGAGCAGCCGATCGGTGTCGCGAGCCGATTGGAGGACGACGCGGAAGAGCTCCAGCAGATCCGTGGTGGCAGCCATAACTCCTGCAGAGTACACCCCGCTCGGGGTAAGGGGGTGTGTATCCGATGATCGGATACACACCCCCGTCTCGCCATGCGAGAAGGAGCGGTCGAACCGGCACGGCTGCCGTGCAGCGTTCATGCAACTATTGGTCGTCCGACGCACCGGGCGCAGCCCGCGAAGCGCGTTCCGCACGCATCATCGGTTTCGACGTCAAGGTGCACGAAGTCCCCGATCCGCGGCTCGGAACCCCGGGTCGCGCCAGACGATCAAGGCGGCCCAGTCGTCGGCGGCCGAGTCCTCCAGGTACCCCTGGAGCACCCCCACGACCTCGAACCCGTTGCGCAGCTGCATGGTGAGCGTCGGATCGGTGAGCTCGCCGGCGACGACCTTGGCGACGTACGCCGCGGCGGTCATCGCGTGCTTGTGGCGCGCGAACCCGGGGAGCACGCCGCCGGCGACGATGCCGCGCTTGCCGAAGCGCCGCACCAGGTCCTTGCGGGCGTCGTAGAGCCGCCGCCCGAGGCCGAGGCCACGCCACGCCGGGTCGACCGAGACGTCCGCGCCGTAGTACCAAGCGCCGTTCGGATCGTGCCGGCCGTACCAGCCGCCGTCGATGAGCTCGCGGAAGGTGTGCCCCGGCCGGTCGAAGTCGAAGTCGACGAAGAAGCCCGAACCGAGCCCGACCACCTGGGGCTCGGCCAGCGGCGCTCCGTCGCGACCGACGTGCGCCACCGCGACCAGGTCGGCCTCGGGGAACACCTCGAGGTGGTGCAGGAAGTGCTCGGCGCGCATCAGCTCCTGCGCCCCCAGGGTGGGGAAGCAGCGCACCTGGAGCGCCTCGAGGTGGGGGGCCTGCCAGGGTTCCGACGGAGCGATCACCACCCCGTCCGCGGCGTTCACGCCGGGAGCGGCACCAGGACGAACGGGTGCTCGCTCGGGAGCCCGCGCACCGCCCAGAAGGCGCGGTCCGCCGGGCGGGCGACGACGGCGCCGCAGGTCGCCACGTAGCGCGGCGGCACGCCCCGGTAGCAGATCGCCTCGTCGTCGCGGGTGACCGCCATCAGGTCTTCGGGGCCGAGGCCGGCGCGGTCCAGCAGGTCGGCGCCGCGCACCAAACGGCGGGCGCTGCTCGCGACGGCCGCGGGGTCGCGCTCGCGCTCGACCGCGCGGGTGGCGGGGGCGACGCAGTGGTTCGTGTGCACCAAGGCCCGGTCCGCGAGCTCCGTGACCACGGTCCGGGTGGTGGTGGCCTCGACGTTCGCACCGCGGCCGGCCGCGTCGAGCACCTGGTAGTTGTGGGCGCCCGCGAGCCGCGCGTCGCGGATGCAGCGCAGGGCACCCTCGAGGTCGCGCTCCTGGAGCGCCTTGCGGACCACGAACGGCCAGGTGACCCCCACCGCGCCGTCGCCGGCCGTGAGGTTGTTGATCCCCACGACCAGGCCGTGCTCGTTCATGCCGATCATGCCGACGCACCCGACCGACGTGAACGCCACGAACGCGGAGGCGTCGGTCGGCGCGCCGCGCAGCACGATCACGTGCTCGGCGGCGGTCTCGTGCATGTCCCAGGTCTGGCCGAAGAGCGCGCGCCCGTCGGCGGCGCGGCCGCCCGGCACCAGGAAGGCGGTGCAGTCCATCGCCTCCTCCGGCGCCGGTGCGCGGACGCGCTCTCCAGGGCCGACGGCGTACACGGCGTCGACGAAGTCGGTGAAGCCGTTGACGATCACGACCTCGGCCGCCGTGAGCCCCGCCGCCTCGGCCATGGCGTCGAGCTCCGCGGCGAGGTCGGGCGCGTAGGCGCGGTGCGCCGCGAGGCTCGCCTCGCCCAGGGCGAGCACCTGGTCGCGCGTGAGGCTGCGTCCGGTCCACACGGGCGAGCCGGCGAGATGCACCCGCTCCGCGGCGAAGGCGCGCAGCTGGGTGCGGGCGAAGGCCCCGTGGGCGGCCCCCATCTGGGCGGGGGTGCCGGCGACGTCCAGGATGGGGAGGTTCATGCGAGCACCGACGCGTGGTCGCGGCTCCAGGTCGCGACGACCTCGGTGCCGCGCGCCCACATCGCGTCGTACCCGGCTTGGCGGTTCTGGACGCGCACGACGACCGGCGCCTCGCCGGCGCCGCGCAGCCGCACCCGGTAGCGGGTGTCGGTGCCGATGTACTGGACGTCGACGACCTCGCCGACGAGCGCCACGGTGCCGTCGCCGACCGGACCGGCGGGACCGACCGCCAGACCGATCTTCTCGGGCCGCACCGCCACCGCCACCGGATGCCCGACCAGGGCGCCCGGGTCGCGCAGCGCCGCCTCGACGGTGGCGCCGCCGGCGAGCCGCACCACGCCCCGGTCGCCGTGGCGCGCATCGAGGGTGCCCTCGAGGAAGTTCGTCTCGCCGATGAAGTCGGCGACGAAGCGGCTCGACGGGCGTTCGTACACGGCGTCGGGGGTCCCGATCTGCAGCGCACGGCCCGCCGACATCACCGCGATCCGGTCGGCCATCGTGAGTGCCTCCTCCTGGTCGTGCGTGACGTACACGAAGGTGATGCCGACGCGCTGCTGCAGCTGCTTGAGCTCGTCCTGCATCGCCTTGCGGAGCTTGAGGTCGAGCGCGCCGAGCGGCTCGTCGAGCAGGAGCACCGCGGGCCGGTTCACGAGCGCCCGCGCGAGCGCCACGCGCTGCTTCATGCCGCCCGACAGCTGCCCCGGGCGGCGGTCGCCCGCGTCGGGGAGGTGCACCATCTCGAGCGCCTCGAGCGCTCGGCGGCGCGCCTCCGCGGGCGCCACCCGCGCCATGCGCAACCCGAAGGTGACGTTCTGCAGGACGCTCATGTGCGGGAACAGGGCGTAGTCCTGGAACACCGTGTTCACCGGACGGTGGAACGGCGGCACGCCCAGGACCGGGCGGCCCCGCAGCAGCACCTCGCCACCGGTCGGGTCCTCGAAGCCGGCGATCACCCGCAGGGTGGTCGTCTTGCCGCACCCCGACGGGCCCAGCATCGCGAAGAACTCCCCCTCGCCGATGGTGAGCGAGACGTCGTCGACGGCGCGGACCGTTCGGCCCGCGCCGCCTTCGAACTCCTTCACCAGGTTGCGGACCTCGACGGCGGCGGTGCTCACGTTGGCGCCGAGTCTACCGTCCACGGGGCCGGACTCACCGCCCGACGAAGATCTTCACCTCGTCCCAGGCGTCGTTGTAGAGCTGCTCGAGCTCGCCGTCTTGGACCACGCGGAAGAGCCGCGCCTCGGTCTCGGCGCTCGGATAGATGCCCGGGTCGTCGAGCAGTTCGTCGTCGATCAGGCCGGCCGCGATCGCGGCGCGGTTCGGGCTGCCGTACGCGGTGTAGTTCGCGATGTCGGCCGCGACCTGGGGGTCCATGAGGTAGTCGAGGAAGACGTGGGCCAACTCGGGGTTGCTCGCCCCGGTGGGGATGACCAGGTTGTCGACCCAGTAGTTCGCCCCTTCTTCGGGGATCACGTACGCGTAGCGGTCGCACTCGCACTCGTCCATGATCTGGAACAGGTCGCCCGAGTACTCGACGACGATGTGCGCCTCGCCCCGCAGCAGGATCTCCTGCCCGTCGTCCTGGTTGATGTACACGACGTTGCCGCCGTTGGCGATCAGGTAGTCCTTGGCCTCGTCGATCAGCTCGGGGTCGCCGGTGTTCGGGTCATGGCCGAGCATCGAGAGCACGACGCCGAACATGGGCCGCACGTCCTCGAGCCAACTCACCGGACCGTCGTACTCGAACATCTGCCGCCAACTGGTGATCTCGTACCCGACCGCCTCGACGTCGTAGCCGATGCCGATGGTGCCCCACTGGTAGGGCAGCGAGTAGACGTTGCCGGGGTCGAAGTCGAGGTTCAGGAAGGTCGGGCCGATGTTGGCGAGGTTCGGCAGCCGATCGTGGTCGAGCTCGACCGCCAGCCCCTCCTCGATCATCAGGGGCACGATGACGTCCGAGGGCACGACCACGTCGTACCCCGGGTTGCCCTGGCGCATGCGGGCGAGCATGTCGCCGTCGGTGGGGTAGGTGTCGTAGATCACGCGGACGCCGCAGGCCGCCTCGAAGTCGGCGATCGTGTTCTCGGCGATGTACGTGGTCCAGTTGTAGACCGAGAGCGTCTGGCCGGCGAAGCCGTCCGGGCAGGTCCACGAGGACTGGGCAGGGGCGGTGCCGAAGCCGGCGGCTCCGAGCACGAGGGCGGCGGTGAGGATCAGGGTCGAACCACGGCGCGGCATGGTGGCTCCTTCGCAGCGGTGAGAGCGGTGAGGGGCGTGGGGCGATGCTACCGGCGCTCCACCATACCGAAGCGCCCCCCGGTGCGGGACCGGGGGGCGACGAGGGCGTGCGAGGGCCGCCTCAGGCGGCGCGCGGCGTCAACGCTTGGCGGGCACGGGGCACGTCGAGATGCCGAACACCTTGTACACGCCGCAGAATCCGATCGCGCCGGTGACGACGAGCACGATGCCGAGCACGCCCAACACCACGGCGAGGGTGCCCGCGAGCCAGCCGAAGGCCCATGCGGCGACGAGCACGACCCCCAGCACCACGCGGACGATGCGATCGACGGTTCCTTCGTTGCGGACCATGGTCCACCTCCTGACACCGAGTGTAGGGCCCGGTTCTCACCATGTCCATGGTACGAATGGTGGGAATCCATGGAGACCCGCGACCGCGTCCTTCGCCACCTCAAACGCCAGGGCCCGTCGTCCGTCGCCGAGGTGGCGGCGGCCTTGTCGCTCAGCCCCAACGCGACGCGCCACCACCTCCTCGCGTTGGAGCGCGCGGCGATCGTCGCCAGCGAACCGGACCGCGACCGCGGGGGCGGCCGCCGCGGGGTCGGCCGACCCGCCCGCCGCTACGCCTTGACGCTCGCGGCCGAGGACGCCTTCCCCAAGCGCTACCCCGAGCTGCTCGCGGCGCTCTTGGCGGTCGCCGACCAGCAACGCATCCTGGACCCGCTCCTGCGCGGGGTGGTGGACGCGTTGGCGACGCCGCTGCGCGCCGAGCTGCTGCGGCTGCCGCCCCGAGAGCGGCTGTGGCGGCTGCTCCAGGCCCTCGAGTACGGCGACATGCTGCCGGCCCTCACCGCCGAGTCGGGCGGCTGGACGTTGGTCGCGCACAACTGCGTGTACCGCGACGCCGGCTGCCAGGCGGCCGGCGTCTGCGAACTGCTCCCGCGGGTGGTGGAGGCGGCCACCGATCTGCCGGCCGAACGCTTGTCGTGCCAGCGCGACGGCCTCGCGGCATGCACCTTCACCGGCGGCTGGTCGGCGGACACCGCGCGCTGACGGCACGCGGCGCCGCCGATGCGGCCCGTGGCGTACCCTCGCGTCGTGCCCGACGCCCCACTCCGCTCCCGCACCATCGAGCGCTCGCCCGTCTACTACGGGTGGGTCGTCCTCCTGGCGGGCACGCTCGGGCTGATGATGACGACGCCGGCCCAGACGGTGGGCGTCTCGGTCTTCCTCGATCCGATCATCGACGACCTGGGTTTGAGCCGCCCCAGCGTCTCGCTCGTGTACACGCTCGGCACCATCGCCGGCGCCCTCGCGCTCCCCTGGGTGGGGCGCTCGATCGATCGCCGCGGGCCGCGGCTGGCGGTCGGGTGGATCGCCGCCGGGCTCGCGCTCGCGTGCGTATATCTGTCGACGGTGACGACCCTGGTTGGACTCGCGATCGGCTTCGTGTTCCTCCGTGGCCTCGGTCAGGGGGCGCTCGGGCTCGTGAGCTTGCACGTGATCAACGTCTGGTTCGTCCGCCGCCGGGCGTTGGCGGTCGGCCTCACCGGGATCGGGATGGCCGTCGCGACCGCGAGCTTCCCACCGCTGATCGAGATGCTGATCGGCGCCTACGGCTGGCGAACGGCCTACGCGCTGCTCGGCGCCCTGATCGCGGCGATCGTGCTGCCGCTGGGGCTGGGATTCTATCGAGGCCATCCGGAGCGCTTCGGGCAGCTGCCCGATGGCCGCGCCGCGCCCGGCGTGCGCGTGGTCGTCGAGGAACCGACCTTCACCGCCGCCGAGGCGCGCCGCACCGCGGCCTTCTGGTTGCTGGCGGGCAGCGTGGCGCTCTTGAGCGGGCTCGGCACGGGCCTGATCTTCCACCACTTCGACCTGATGGCGACCCGCGGCATCGATCGAGCGGCGGCCGCGGCGGTGTTCGCCCCGTTCGCGCTGGTGGTCGCCGCGACGAACGTCGGCGCCGGCGCCCTGATCGACCGCCTCGACCCGCGCGTGCCGGTGGTGGCCATGCTCGTGCTCCAGGCCGCCTGCCTGGCGGCCGCGAGCGTCGTCGGCCCCGCCACGCTGGTGCTCTACGGCGTGGTGCTCGGCGTCACCCAGGGCTTGATGGGGGTCGTGTCGGGGAGCCTCTTCGCGCGGCTGTTCGGACGCTCCGCGATCGGCGGCATCAAGGGGACGGCGCAGACGCTCTCGGCGGGCGGCGCCGGCGCCGGGCCCGTACTGCTCGCCCTGGGCGCGCCGCTGCTCGGAGGGTACGGACCGGCGCTCTGGCTGCTCGTGCCGCTGCCGCTCGCGCTCGCCGTCGCGGTGGCGCTGCGCTTGCGGACCCCGCACTCGGCGGCGACGGTCGCCTGACCGCGACCGGGCGGGCCGACAACGGCCGACCCCGCGGCCGTACGCGCCGCGGGGTCGGGTCTGCGGGACGCTGCTTGCTCGATGCGCCCCGCTCGGTCGAACACGCCATCGGGGATCGCCCCGCACCGGGCCCATCCCGGTGTCTACAGCCGACGTTCGCTTCCCTTTTGGCCCCGAGGAGCTAAACGCTTCCACGCTCCTGCGGGAGAGGGCGACGTCTCCGACGGCGGCACGTGGGGTGGGATACCTTCTCGACCCTCCGGGGCTCCGGAGCGATCTAATCGGTACGCTGGCCACCTCTTCGTGCAGCACCAGCGTACCGCCCCGACGTGGGGCGGGCCGGGACATATGTCCCGTGCTGGACGCGGATTACACGCACCACGCGTCAGCCGGGCGGCATCGGCCCGACGTAGGGGGCCAGCGCCTCGCGAAGCGACGCGGGGACCGGCACGGATCGGTTCTCCGCGTAGTCGAAGGCGACGATCACGCTCGCCACGTCTGCGATCCGGTCGCCGGTCGGCGCCTCGCCCATCGGGACGTCGTGCCCGGGACCGTGCGCCAGGCGCGCGTCGTCGGGGCGCACCAGCGCGTGCATGAGGCGGATCGAGGTGCGCCCGATCGCCTCGACCCGGCTGAGCACCACCAGCGGGTCGCCGACGTGCAGCTGCCGGCGGTAGTCGATCGCCAGGTGCGCGAGGATCATGCCGCCCAGCGGGTAGCCGAGCGAGGTGATCAAGGCGATCCGCGCGGTCTCGACGTAGGTGGCGAAGGCCGCGTTGTTCACGTGGCCGAAGCGGTCCGTGTCGCCGAAGCGCACCGGCACCGGGGTGGCGTGGACGAGCGGAGCGACGCCGCCGCTCACCGGGCGCCGTCCGGCGCCGCGATCCGGACCGGGGCCCGACGCCGCGCCGGACCCCGAGCCGCTGCGCTGGCGCCGCGCGGGGCGCGCTGGCAGCGCGGGCACACGTGGGTGCCGCGCTGCGCCACCACCAGCTTGACGATCGGGGCGCCGCAGCGCGGGCACGGGTCGCCGTCGTGCCCGTAGGCGTCGAGCTGCTCGAGGTAGGCGCCCACCTCGCCGTTCACCGTCCGGTAGTCGTAGAGGGTGGTCCCCTGCGCTTCGACCGCGGCGGCCAGCACGTCGCGGATCGCGCCGTGCAGGGCGCGGACCTTGGCGCGCGGTACGGCGGCCGCGGGCGTCAGCGGGTGGACGCGCGCCCGCCACAGGGCCTCGTCGGCGTAGATGTTGCCCACCCCGGCCACCGGCCGCTGCGACAGCACGAGGGCCTTGACCGGGGCCCGCGAGCGCGCCAAGGCCGCCGCGAACCCCGCGACCGTGAACCCGGCGCCCAACGGCTCCGGCCCCATCGCGGCCAGCGTCGGCAGCGAGACGGGGTCGCCGTCCGGCAGCACCAGCCAGCGCCCGAAGCGGCGCGCGTCCTGGACGAAGAGGACGTCGGGGGCGGGGCCGTCGAGCCGCACGCGCACGCGCAGGTGGGCGTCGGGCTCGCGCGGACCCAGCACGCCGGTCATGCCGAGGTGCAAGACGAGCACGTCGGCCGGCGCGTCCGAACCCGGGCGCACCAGCGGCAGCGTCAAGAACTTGCCGCGCCGCTCCACCGCGGCGATCCGCTGACCCACGGCGCGCTCCAGGAGCGCGGTCTTGGGCCCCGGCGGGGCGTCGACCCGCTCCACGGCGCGCACCGTGCGGCCGGTGAGCCACGGCGCCAGCTCGCGACGGACGGTCTCGACCTCAGGCAGCTCGGGGATAACGAACCGTCCCCTCGTAGAGCGCCCGCCCCACGATCGCACCGTCGAGGCCCAGGCTCGCGTAGAGGTCGAGGTCGGCGTCGACCGCGACGCCTCCGCCGGCGACCAGGACGAAGGGGAAGGCCGCGCGCATGGACCGGACCGGCTCCGGATCGACGCCCTGCAGGGTGCCGTCGCGGGACACGTCGGTGTAGATCAGATGGCGGAC
Source organism: Trueperaceae bacterium (assembly GCA_011390455.1). The sequence goes on along the minus strand of JAABSI010000041.1, from coordinate 4,768 downwards.
GCCGCGCTCGGCCATCGCGACCGCGAGCTCGGCCGCGTCGACCGCGCTGGTCTCGGTCCAGCCGCGGACGGCCACCTTGCCGGCGCGCGCGTCGACGCTGACCCCCACGCGCTCGGGACCGTAGTCGGCGACCAGCGCGGCCACCAGATCGGGGTCCGTCACGGCGACGGTGCCGAGCACCACCCGGTGGACGGCGGCCAACCAGGCATCGGCGACGGCGCGCGAACGGATCCCGCCACCCACCTCGACGCGTGCGCCCGCGGCGGCCGAGGCGGCGGCGACCTCGCCGATCAGCGCCCGGTTGTCGCCGGTGCCGATCGCGGCGTCGAGGTCGACCACGTGCAGATCGCGCGCCCCCAGACCGACCCAGTGGGCGGCAGCATCGCGGGGGTCCTCGAAGTAGACGGTCTCGCGGTCGGGGTCGCCCTCCCGCAGCCGCACGGCGCGGCCGCGCTGCACGTCGACGCAGGGGTAGACGACGAACGGACGGGCCTCAGGCATCGGCGGCCTCCTCGGGGAGCGGCACGGGCATGGACGGATCGCGCAGGGCGAAGATCACGTCGTCGTCGTCCAGGACGTCGGACGCGTCGAAGGGCCGGACCGAGGCGCCCCGCTGCAGCGCCAACGGCAGCAGGCCGTGGGCGCCGAGGTCGGGGTCGGCCTCGGCGATCAGCGCCCGGGCGGTGGCGGCGTCGAGCTCGACGATCGGCCCGTCGCCCGCGGCGATCGCCCGCCAGCGGTCGGCGTCGATCGGGGTGCCGAGGAGCGGGGCCCCGCCGAACGAGCGGAGCGTGTCGAAGAGCCCGCCGTCGGTGTCGAGCTTGAGGAGCGAGGCGACCTTGGGCACCAGGAAGGCGGTCCGGGCGCGCTGCGCGACCAGGACGTTCACGATCGGGTTGGGGGTGGCGGCGACCAGCACCGCCGCGTCCTCGACCCCGGCGCGCACCAGCGCGTCCGCGTCGAGGGCGTCGCCCTGGATGGCGTCGAGCCCGGCGGCCTTGGCCAAGGCGACGTTCGCCGGGTTCAGGTCGAGCAGCCGCACCGGGCGCGCCCGCGCCAGGAGCAGCGCCAGCCTCCGCCCGATGGGGCCGGCGCCGACGACCAGCACCAGCTGCCCGGAGTCGTCGGCGCGCACCAGTTCGCCGTGGCGCTCGAGCCAGCGCACGCCCCAGGCCAGGAAGACCGGCACGGTCGCGGTGGTGAAGATCGCCATGAACACGAGCACCGAGAAGATGGTGGTGTCGATGATCCCGGCCTGCAGACCGATGCCGGCGATGATGATCTCGACCGCGCCGCGCCCGTTCATGCCCAGACCGACGGTCACCCCCTCGCGCCAGCCGTGGCCGCTGGGAAGGTAGAAGAGCGCGGTGCCGACGATCTTGCCCACGGTCGCGACCGCGATCGTGATCAGCAGGAGCGGAAGGGCCTCGCTGAACACCGAGAACGAGACCTCGAAGCCCGCGGTGACGAAGAAGATCGGCGCCAAGAACCCCAGCGACAGGTCCTTGACGGTGCCCGTCAGCTCCACCGACAGGCGCTTGGTGCGGATGGCCTCGCGCAAGAACAGGCCCGCCAGGAACGCCCCCAAGATGCCGTGGAGGCCCGCGAGCTCCGCCATCTCGGCGAAGCCGAGCCCGGTGAGCACCACGAGCGTCAGGTACCCGGTGCGCCCGACCCACCCGCGCTGCGCCACCAGCCGGAACACCGGCGGGATGACGTAGCGGCCCAGGATCCAGGCGGCGCCGAAGAAGAGGGCGATGCGGCCGAGGATCAGCCCGAGGCCGGCGATGTCGAGGGTGCCGACCGAGGCGACCGAGATCACGCCGGCGAACACGACGAGCGAGATCGTGTCGGCGATCAGCGCGCCGGCCATCATCACGTGGGCGATGCGTGTGTCGAGGATGCCGAGGTCGACCAGGATGCGCGACTTGGTCGCGAGCGAGGTCACGCCGACCGCGATGCCCACGAAGACCGCCGCCATGGGCGAGTACCCGAAGGCGATCGTGACCGCGTACCCCCCGGCGAACGGCACGACGAAGCCGCCGACCGCCGCGAGCAAGCCGGCGGTCGAGGCGCGCCCGAGGTCGCGCAGGTCGATCTCCATGCCGATGAACAGCATCATCGTCAGGACCCCGACCTCGGCGAGCACCAGGAGCGCGTCGCCGCCGTTCAGCCAGCCCAGCAAGGGGGGACCGAGCAGGATGCCGATGCCCAACTCGCCGAGCACCGCGGGGTACCCCAACCGGGTCACGACCTGCCCCCCGACGAACGCGGCGAGCAGGACGAGGAGCAGGTCGAGGACGCTCAGGTCCATGGGCACCTCGGTCGGAACCAGGCGAAGGCGTGGGGATCGGGCGCGGAGGACGCGATGCGGTCGGGGGCTGGATCGGTCACGGGGGACTCCTCGAGGCGTGGGCGCGGTGCTGCGGGGGCGCGCGCCGTCGAGCACGGCGGTCGCTGGCGAACCGAAGCGTACACGGCGGGCCGGGGCCGACGCGGTTCGGAGCGATGCGCCCGGGGCGCCGGCGCAGCGCCCGGTTCAGTCGGCGAACGCTTGGGCCAGCCGCGCCTCGGCGCGCTGGCGCTCGGCGGGGTCGGCTGCGACCTCGACGGCCGCCTCCAGGAGCGCCACGTGCAGGTCGTCGAGCCGGGCGCGGTGGGCGTCGACCCACGGGCCGTCGAAGGCGCCGAGCGACGGCCCGCCGTAGAGCGCGAGCGCCGCCTCGAGCGCCTCGGGCTGGCGGACCGTGAGCGCCCGCTCGGCCAGCCGCCCGAAGGTCGCGGCGTCCCAGGCCACCTCGGTGTCGAGCGTCAGGTGGACGGCGTCGTCGACGACGGAGACGGTGCCGAGGTCGCCCAGGGTCTTGCGCAGGCGGCTCGTCAGCACGTGGATGAGGTTGGGCGCGGTGCCCGGCTCGAGCAGGTCGGCGCGCACCTGCGCCACCCGCGCGGTGCCGTCCTGATCGAGCAGGTAGGCGAGCAGCAAGACCGCGCGCTTCGCCTCCCAGGTCAGGCGCTCGTCGCCCGCCGTCAGCGACAGGCCGCCCAGGGTGACGAACACCAGACCGCGCGGGGCCGCTTCGTCCGGGGCGCCGAGCAGGGCGCGGCGGCGCTCGAGGCGCGCCTCCACCGAAGCGCGGAGCTCCTCCGGCCGGAAGGGCTTGGTCAGGTAGTCGTCGGCGCCGAGCCCCATGCCGCGGCGCACGTCGTCGCGCCGATCGAGCGCGGTGAGGTACACGTACGGCACCGCGCGCAAGCGAGCGATCCGGCGGACCTCGACGTGCAACTCGAAGCCCGACATCACGGGCATCTGCACGTCGCTCAGGATCAGGTCGGGGACCAGGCCGCCGCGCAGCGCGGCGAGGGCGGCGTCGGGGCGGTCGAAGTCGATCACCTCGTAGCCGCGCAGGACGTGGCGCACCAAGGTGCGCACCGCGTCGTCGTCGTCGACGGCGAGCACCCGAGCGGGCGCGGGAGCGCTCCCCCCGTCGTCGTCGCGGGCGGGGTCGCGGGCGTCGTCGAGCCCGTCGGAGGGCGTTCCGGCAGCCTTGGGCATGGTGGCCCATGGTACGCGGTGGCCCGCGTCCGTGTCGCGTGCGGGTGCGGGCGGGTCGCCGCGCGCGCGTTGACAGACCCCCGAAGGGCCTATAGTCTGACGGGATGGTCGCTCGACGGGACGCCCTGGTCAACCTCGCCTCACTCCTCCGTTCGGCCCCCGGGTCGGACGACGAGGTGTTCGAGGAGGGACTGCTGGAGCCCGGCGAAGAGGCGCAGATCGCCGACGACGTCCACCTGGCGGAGCCGCTCGAGTGGTCGCTCACGGTGCGGCGCACGGGCGGCGACGACGAGGACTTCCTCGTCGACGGCTCGGTCCGCGGCACGGCGGTGCTCCCGTGCCGGCGGTGCCTGGTCGACGCACCGGTGGACGTGGAGGCGGAGTTCGTCTACCTCATGCGCCACCGCCATTCCGACGACCCCGCGATCGTCCTCGCCGAGGACGACGACGTCGCCGAGGACGTCCTCGAGTTCGGTCAGCCGGTCGTGGACTTCGCGCCGCTCCTGCGGCAGGTCTTCGCGATCGACGTGCCGCTCACGGCGCTCTGCCGCGAGGACTGCAAGGGGTTGTCGCTCGACGGCGTCAACCTGAACGAGCACCCGGAAGCGGCGACGCCCGCCGACCAGGGCCCGCGCTCCCCGTCGCCGTTCGCGGCGCTCGAGGACCTGAAGGTCGAAGACTGAGCCGGACCCGCCCCCGCGGAGCCCGTCGTTCGAAAGGGAACCCACCATGGCCAAGCATCCCGTACCCAAGAAGAAGACGTCGAAGAGCAGCCGCGACGCGCGCCGCAGCCACCACGCGCTGAGCGCTCCGACGCTCGTCGAGTGCCCCGAGTGCAAGGCGAAGAAGCCGCCGCACGTCGTCTGCCCCGAGTGCGGCAGCTACGCCGGCCGGCAAGTCGTCGAAGCCTGAGCGACCCCGAAGCCGCCGGGCGCGGCGGCCGCACGCCCCCGAAGGAACCTACGTGAACCAGCTCCGCGCGGGGGTCACCGCCCTAGGCGTCTACGCCCCCCCGAAGGTCGTCACCAACGACGACCTCGCCAAGATCATGGACACCTCGGACGAGTGGATCACCACCCGCACGGGGATCAAACGCCGCCACGTGGCGGCCGACGACGAGTTCACCACCGACCTCGCCTTCCGCGTGGTCGAGGATCTGCTGCGTCGCCACGGGCCGGACGCCCTGGCCGGCGTCGACCTCGTGATCGTCGC
>JAABSI010000040.1 GCA_011390455.1 Trueperaceae bacterium | reverse complement strand
GGTTGCACTGCGGGACTCGACTGTGCGGTCGCGCTCGACGTTGCGCCCCCGGCACCGAGTGCGCTCACCGAGTACTGAACGCTTGCCGCCGGGTCAACGTCCCCGTCGTCGTAGCTTCTGGCGTTCGCGCCCACGTCGAAGGTTGCCTCCACCGCGTCCTCGGCGACGGTGGCGGTGACCGCGCTCGCGCCATGCCGGACGACAGTGAACCCAGTGACGTTCTGGCCGTCATGCTCCCACGAGATCGTGACGTAACCGGGACCCGGAGTGGCGGTGACGTTGGATGGCGCCGTCGGGGCTGTCGTTGTCTCGGTGCCACATGCATTCAAGGCAGTGATGAGCAGGCATCCCAAGAGCACCGACCGCACTCGTGCCGCGGCACTCGAAGTGGCTTCGTTCGCCTCGCCGCGCCTCGCTGCGGTCACCTCCGCCGCGAAGTAAGGAGGTCCAACGGTGCGTTCCACTGACCCACCCCTTTCTGGGTAATCGCACGGAGTCCTGGCCTAACGTCGGTTCTAGACCCGGGCCTGAGTGCACCCTGCCACGGCCGGTCCGTCCGGTGCCCGTCCAAGAAGAGGGCTGCGGTTTCTGGAGATCGGTACAACGTCGCTCGCCAGGTCTGCACGCGGAGTTCGTAGATGTCTTGGGAGAAGCTCCGAGGCAGTACCTCTGTTCGCGTCAGACTCGCTCGAGAGGAGGCTCAGAGAGCAACAAACGATCCAGCACATCGGGTGCTTCTTCGCAACTACCGACAGCAAAGGAACCCCGTCATAGACGGGGTTCACCATGGTGCGCCCGAGAGGATTCGAACCCCTGGCCTTCTGATCCGTAGTCAGACGCTCTATCCAACTGAGCTACGGGCGCATGCGTTGTCGAACACCTGCTGGATGCAGGTTGGCGGAGAGGGAGGGATTCGAACCCTCGATAGGAGTATAAGTCCTATACGCCCTTAGCAGGGGCGCGCCTTCAGCCGCTCGGCCACCTCTCCGTGCGCGTTCCCGTGCGGGTCTTCGCCGGACGAGCGATGTCTCCAGCGGGGCCCCATGCCGTGTGGCGGAGGGTGAGGGATTCGAACCCCCGGACGGTTGCCCGTCTACGGTTTTCAAGACCGTCGCTTTCGACCGCTCAGCCAACCCTCCGGGCGGTCCCGGGAACGATGCTACGGCGGCACCGTTCGGTCAGCGCTCGGAAGTATAGCGAGGCACGGCGAGGAGTGTCAACGTGGCCGCCTGCGCGACGCCAGCACCAACCCCACCACCACGAGCGCCGCTCCGGCGGCGTGGTACCCGGCCAGCCGCTCGCCCAGGAACGCCACCCCCAGCGCCGCGGCGAACGGCGGCATCAGGTGGAGGAACGAACCGGCGCGGGTGGCGCCGATCGCGGCGACGCCGCGGTTCCAGAAGAGGAACGCCACCAAGCCCGGGAAGAGGCCGATGTAGGCCGCGCCGGCCAGCGCGGCGGGCGCGACCGGGAAGGCCTCGCCGGCCGCCAGCCGCCAGGCCAGCAGCGGGGCGAGCAGGAGCAGACCGAGCGCGCTCGTCGACGCCACGAGCGCCGTTTGGGGCAGATCTGCCGGCGCACGGCGCAGGAGCAGCGTGTAGGCCGCCCAGCAGGGGACCGCGGCGGCCATCCACAGGTCGCCCGGGGTCGCGCGCAGCGTCGCGAGCGTCGCGAGGTCGCCGCGGGCGACCACGACCAGCGCGCCGGCCAGCGATATCGCGATGCCCAGCACCTGCAGCCGGCCGAGGCGTTCCCGGTAGGCGAGCCAGGCGCCGAGGGCGATGACGACCGGCACGGTCGCGCCCAGGATGGCCGCGTTGACCACCGGCGTCGTGGCCAGCGCCAGGTACACGAAGGTCTGGAACCCGACGACGCCCGTCGCGGCGAGCGCGAGCAGCCACGTGCGGTGCGCTCGAAGCGTGGCCCAGTGCGCGCGCAGCGGGCCCCAGGCGAAGGGGAGGAGCACGGCTAGGGCGATGGCCCAGCGCGCGGTGTTGAGGAGCACCGGCGACCAGGCCTCGCGCAGCGCGCGGGCGACCACGAAGTTGCCCGCCCAGAAGAGGGTCGAACCGATCAGGTAGAGGTAGGGGAGCAGCGAGGGCGAGGCGCGCACGGCGCGCGGCCTAGAGGCGCACCTTGCGCCAGACGGCCCAGCCGGCGCCCAGCAGCGCGCCCAGGACGAAGGTCGCGCCGGCCCAGACGAAGGGGCTCGTGCCGGGCTGCCAGTACCGCCAGAACACGCCGAGCGTCGCGACGAACGTGATGCCCACGCCCACGGCGAAGCCCGCGACGACGGCGGGGTCGACCTTCGCGTCCGGCTGCTTCGGTGCGTCCATGATGCCCGAGCGTACACCGCGCCGCGGGGCATCGTGGGGCCCGACCCGGACGCGCAGCGGGTGGTACACCGTAGAAAACCCCCGCGCCGCCTGCCCGCGGCCGCCCCTGGAGCGTCGCCATGACCACCCCCTCCGACGTCGCGCGCGTCGAGCTCGCCCCCGGCCTCACCATCTCGCGCGCCCTCACCGGCCTGTGGCAGGTCGCCGACCTCGAGAAGGACGGCGCCACCCTCGATCCGGAGCGCGCCGCCGATGCCATGGCCCCCTACGCCGACGCCGGCCTCACCACGTTCGACATGGCCGACCACTACGGGAGCGCCGAGCTCATCGCCGGCACCTTCCGGCTGCGCCGCCCCCCGGGCGAGGTGCAGCTCCTGACCAAGTGGGTGCCCGAGCCGGGCCCGGTCAGCCGCGCCACCGTCCAGGCGGCCGTCGACCGCGCGCGCTCGCGGCTCGGCGTCGAGCGCATCGACCTGCTGCAGTTCCACACCTGGGCCTACGACGACCCGAGCTGGATGGACGCGCTCTTCCACCTCCAGGACCTGAAGCGCGAGGGCGCGATCGGCGCGCTCGGGCTCACGAACTTCGACGCGGCGCACGTGCGCGTGGCGTGCGCGGCCGGCGTCGAGATCGCGAGCAACCAGGTCGCGTACTCGCTGCTCGACCGCCGCGCCGCCGGCGACATGGTCGCCGTGTGCGAGCGCTACGGGGTGCAGCTGCTGGGCTACGGCACGGTGGCGGGCGGGCTGCTGAGCGAGCGCTGGCTGGGCGCGCCGGACCCCGCCGCGGGCGACGCCCTCGAGACCTGGTCGCACCACAAGTACCGCCGCTTCGTCGAGGCCGCCGGGGGCTGGGACGCCTTCCAGGGCCTGCTCGCAGCCGTCAAGCACGTGGCCGATGCCCACGGCGTGGCGATGGCGACGGTCGCCTCGAGGTTCGTGCTCGAGCAGCCGCACGTCGCCGGCGTCATCATCGGCGCGCGGTTGGGGAAGAGCGCCCACGTCGAGGACACGCTCAAGCTCTTCACCTTCGAGCTCACCGAGGCCGATCGCGCGGTGCTCGACGCCGCCCTGGCCGGCCTGACGCCCATCCCCGGCGACAGCGGCGACGAGTACCGCAAGCCGCCCTTCCTGACCGCCTCGGGCGACCTGAGCCACCACGTGACCTCGTTCCCGGCGCCGTTCGAGGCGCGCGAGGGCGCGCGGGGTCGGCCGCGCGCCTTCACCGGCACGGTCTGGGAGGAGCGCGCCGGCTTCGCCCGCGCGATCCGCGTGGGCGACCGGGTGCTGGTCTCCGGCACCACGGCCACCCACGGCAGCCGGCTCATCGGCGCGGGCGACGCCGAGGCGCAGGCGCACGCGGCCTTCGACAAGGTCGAGGGGGCGCTGCGCACGCTCGGGGCCGCGCTCGAGGACGTCGTGCGCACGCGCGTGTACGTCGCCGACGTCGCCGACGCCGAGGGCGTCACGCGCGCCCACGGGCGCCGCTTCGGCGACGTCCAGCCGGCGAACACGCTCGTGCAGGCCGAGCTGATCGGCGACGGCTACCTGGTCGAGGTCGAGGCGGAGGCGGTCGTGCCGGAGACGCCGACGGGCCGGCGCGTGCCGCTCTAGGGGCCTACACCACGTGCACCTGCCGCCCGTTGCGGGCGCCGTCGGCCAGCAGGTTCACGCCGATCACCGCGAGCGCGATCGCGCCTCCGGGGAACGCCGAGAGCCACCAGGCGCGGCGGGCGAAGGCCTGGGCGTCGTGCAGCAGGTTCCCCCAACTGACCAGGTTCGGGTCGCCGAAGCCGAGGAACGAGAGGCTCGCCTCGAGCACGATCGCGCGCCCGACGCCCAGGGCCGCGTAGGCGAGCACCGGCGCGAGCACGTTGGGCACCACGTGGCGCCAGAGGATCCGACCGCCGGCTGCGCCGAGGGCGCGGGCGGCGGCGACGTACTCGTGCTGCTTGACCGCGAGCACGCCGGCACGGGTCACCCGGGCCACCACCCCCCAGCTGGTGGCCGCGAGCACGACCACCAGGTGGACGAGGTCGCTGCCGAACAGGGCGACCACCACCAGCGCCAGGAAGAAGCGCGGCAGCACCATCGCGAGCTCGGTGGCGCGCATCAGCAGGTCGTCGACCGCGCCGCCGACGTAGCCGGCCACCCCGCCGATCGCCACCCCGAGCAGGAGCGAGAAGCCGGCCACGGCCACGCCGACGAGCAGCGAGACGCGCGCGCCCTGCACCACCCCGCGCAGCAGGTCGCGCCCCAGGTCGTCGGTGCCGAAGGGGTGGGCCGTCGAGGGCGGCTCGAAGGGCTGGCCGGCGGCGGCGAACGGGTCGCCGGGGGCGATGAGGTCGGCGAACAGCGCCACCCCCACGAAGAGCGCCGTCAGGGCCGCGCCCAGGAGCAGGGAGGGGCGCCGGGCGCGCCTCGGGACCTCAGGCATAGCGGATCCTGGGGTCCAGGGCCGCGTAGGCGAGGTCGACCCCCAGCGAGGTGAGCACCAGCGCCGCGCTCAGGAGCAGGAAGGTGGCCGAGACCAGGGCCAGGTCGCGCGCCAGCATCGCCGCGAGCAGCAGCCGCCCGACGCCCGGCCAGGCGAACACCGTCTCGACCAAGACCGCTCCGGAGACCATGAAGGCCGCCTGCGCGCCGATCACGGTCACCACCGGCGGGAGCGCGTTGCGCAGCGCGTGGCGCAGCAGCACGGTCCGGCCGCGCAGGCCCTTGGCGACCGCGGTGCGGACGTAGTCGGCGCCGAGGGCATCGATGAGGGCGGCGCGCGCCACCCGCGCGATCGGGGCGAGGTACTGCACCGTGAGCGCCGCCACCGGCAGCACCATGTGGTGCGCGACGTCGAGGAACCCGGCGACGCCGCCGGGGTCGAGGCGCGCGTCGCGCATGCCCTGCACCGGGAACCAGCCCAATCGATCGGCGAAGGCGAGCATGAGCAGCTGCGCCAACCAGAACGAGGGCACCGCGTGGCCTACCAGCGACAACGTGCTGACGAAGGTATCGGTGGCGGTGTCGGGCCGGCGCGCGGCCGCCAACCCCAGGCCGATGCCGGCGACCACGGCCAGGAGCAGCGCGGGTCCGATCAGCAGCAGCGTGGCCGGGAGCCGGTCGAGCACCGCCTCGGTGGCCGGGCGTTGCAGTCGGTGCGAGTACCCGAGGTCGCCGCGCGCCAGCCGCCCGAGGTAGGTGGCGAAGCGTTCGCCCAGAGGGCGGTCGAAGCCGTAGCGCTCGCGCATCTCGGCGTAGTACGCGGCGTCGCCGTCCTCGCCGGCGAGGGCGACCACCGGGTCGCCCGGGGCGGCGTGCACGAGCGCGAAGGTGAGGACCGCGACCGCGAGGAGCAGCGGCACCGCTTGGGCGAGGCGGCGGAGCGCGTACGGCAGCACGGTGGGTGGTGGGTCGCGCGCCGCCAGGGGGCGGTCAGCGCGCGATCCACGCCCTCGTCGCGGGGCTGCCGCTCCAGGGCGCGAGGCCGCGCACGTAGGCCGCGGAGGCTGAGAGGCTCGCGGACTCGACCAGCCACAGGTACGGGAGGTCCGCGGTCAGCAGCCGCTGCACGGCCCGGTAGCGCTCCGCGCGCGCCTCGATGCCGGCCAGGGACGCGGCCTCGGCGAAGAGCCGGTCGACGTCGGCGTTCGCGTAGGCGCCGGCGTTCGAGAAGGGGACGTCGCCGATGTTGCTGGAGAGGTAGACGCGCGCGACGCCGATGGCCGGGTCCGTGTTGTTGCAGTACGAGACGACGCCGGTGTCGAAGTCGCGTTGTCCGAACATGCGGGTCACGAAGGCGGCGCGGTCGAGTGCGACCAGCTCCAGGCGCACGCCGACCTCGGCGAGGTTCTGCCGCAGCACCTCGCCGTACTTGGCGAACTGTGGGAAGTGGAGGAAGTCGATGGCGAAGCGGACGCCGTCGGCGCCCGCGGGGTAGCCGGCCTCGTCGAGCAGGCGCGCCGCCCGCGCGGGGTCGAAGGCGTACGCGGTCACGTCGTCGGTGTAGAAGTTGGCCAGGCCCGAGTGGATGGGACCGGTGGCCACCCGACCGCTGCCGTAGAGCACCTGGTCGACCAGCTGCTGGCGGTCGATCGCGTGGGCCAGCGCTACGCGCACCGCGCGGTTCGCCAGCAGGGCGCGCTCGAGGTTGAAGGTCATGGTCATGACGCAGAAGCCGCCGCCGGGGCCGCTGTTGGGGGCGTAGGTGGTGAGCGCGGGCGACGCCGCGATCCGCTCGAATTCGGAGGCGGGCACGCCGGCGACGAAGTCGAGCTCGCCGCGCTCGAGCGCCAGCAAGCGGGTGCTGGCGTCGGGCACGATGCGGAATACCACCCGGTCGAGGTAGGGGAGCCCTTCCTCGAAGTAGTCGTCGTTGCGCTCGAGCACCACCTGATCGTCCGGGTCGTAGGCCACGAAGCGGAAGGGGCCGGTGCCGATGGGCCGGAGGTTCGCCGCGGCGGTGGTCGCGTCGGCCGCTTCGGCGTAGACGTGCCGGGGCAGGATCGGCGCTTCGGTGACGGTGAGCTGCTGCAGGAGCGGCGCGTAGGGCTCGTCGAAGTGGAAGGCCACGGTGCGGTCGTCGGGGGTGTCGATGCGCGCCAGGCGCCCTCCGAGGCTGCTGCGGGTGCGCGAGTGGAAGCGCAGCAGCACCTCCTCGAACGTGAAGCGCACGTCGGCGGAGGTGAAGGGCGCCCCGTCGTGCCAGCGCACGCCGTCCGCCAGCGTGAAGGTGTAGACGGTGGCGTCGTCGTTCACGCTCCACGAGGTCGCCAGCTCGGGCTGCGGCACCGCCTGGTCGTCGAGCGCGACCAGCCCGTTGAAGATCGAGTCGGCGACGGTATGCACCTCGGAGCCGGTGGAGATGGCGGGGTTGAGGTGGCCGGGGCTGGTCGCGATGCCGATCACCAGGGTGCCGCCCGGGGTGGGGGCCTCCTGAGCGTGGCCGCCGGCGGCCAGCGCGAGGGCGAGGAGGAGCGCGGCCGCGCGGCGCAGGAAGCGGTCGGGGTGGGTCATCGTGGCCTCGTCTCGGCGGGAAGGCGGCGTTGGAGCGCGTCCAGGACCGTTCGGGCGCGGTCGTCCGGGTTCATGCTCGTCAGCGGGACGCGGGCCGTCGGCGCGATCGGCGCGAAGCCGTGGCGCGCGAGATCGCGGTCGAGCTCGTCGGCGCGGAGCAGGTAGGCGCCGCGACGGCCCTCGGTGCAGCGGTAGCGCCCCGGATCGCCCGCTGCGGGCGTCCAGGCCGGCGATCCCGGGTCGGTTTCCGGGCAGAAGTGGGTGAGCAGGAAGGTGGCGCCCGGGCGCAGGACCCGGGCGATCTCCGCCACCGCGGCGTGCCAGGCGGCCGCGCTCGGGGCGGAGGGTAGGACGCCGATGCAGGCCACCAGGTCGAAGCTGGCGTCCGGGAAGGCGCCGAGGTCGGTCATGGTGCCGTGGCGCACGCGGCGACGCGCGGCGCGCTCACCGAGCACTCGGGCGAGGCGCGCGCGGGTCCGGGTCACCATCGCCCTCGAGGCGTCGAGGGCGTGCACCTCGAACCCCGCCTGGGCGCACCAGACCGTGTTGCGTCCGGCGGCGCACCCGACGTCGAGCACCCGAAGGCCGCGCGGGCGGTCGGTGAGGAGCGCGGTCAGGCGCCGGTCGGGGGCGCGGCGGGCGAACCAGTCCACGTGCTCGGGGCGCTCCCAGAAGGGCGTGCCGTCGTGGGCTGGAGGGGGGAGGCGCCTTATCGCGAACGTTCGCATTAAGGAGCACGATAGTCCACGCGCTCCGCCGGGTCTGGGACAAACGGCCGCGCGCTAGACGGGCAGCGTCAGGCTCGCCAGGTCGCGCGGGTACTCGGTCAGGAAGTCGATGCCGTCGTCGGTCACCAGCACCGTGTCGGAATGGCGGAACCCACCCAGGCCCGGCACGTACAGCCCCGGCTCGACCGAGAGCACCATGCCGGGTTCGAGCACGGTCGGGTCGCCGACGTCCAGGAAGGGCGCCTCGTGGATGCGCTGCCCCAGGCCGTGGCCGACGTGGTGGCGCCAGTGGGCCCACAGCCCGTGGCGCTCGACGTAGGCGCGGTGGGCGGCATCGACGTCGGTGCCGCGGGCGCCGGGGCGGATCGCCTCGAAAGACAGGTCCTGGAGGGCCAGCATGTGGTCGAAGAAGCGCCGCTGCTCGGCGCTGGGGGCGCCGAGGAACATGGTGCGCTCGAGCTCGCTCAGGTACCCCCAGACGTCCGCACCGGCCCCGGTGACCAGCGTGTCGCCCTCGGCGAACCGCAGGTCGGCGGCCAAGGCGTGCGGGAAGGCGCTCTCGGCGCCGATCTGGCCGCGGTAGATCGCGAGCGCGCCGTTGATCCAGCGGTTGCGCTGCCGGTACCCGGGCCCCATGGCGGCGCGCAGCCGCTTCGTGGCTTCCGCGCAGGCGGCGCCTACGACCTCGGCTTCGGTCAGCCCCACCCGGGTGCCGTCCTGCAGCAGCCGGTGGGCCACCGCGCCCCAGCGCGCGCTCTCGCGGACCAGCGCCACCTCGTGCGCCGATTTGATCGCCATGGTCGCCTCGATCGCCGCCGTGGCCGACACGACCGTGAGAAACGCCGAGAGCGGCCGCGGCAGGTAGCCCATCACCGCGGGGTAGCCGTCGTGGTCGACGGCCACGCGGCGCGCTGCGAGCCCCTGCTCGTGGAGCCAGGCGATCAGGCGGTCGATGGGGTGCACCTCGCCCGGGTACTCGGGGTACGCCACGACGGCATCGGCGTCGGAGACGACCTCGGCGTGCTCCTGCTCGAGCCGCGGCACGAACAGGGTGCGCGATCCGTCCCGCCCCAGGACCGCCGCGATCGGGCGCTCTGTCGGGGCGAACACGAAGCCGGTGAAGTACTGGACGTACTGGTCGTCGAAGGCCACCACCGCGTCGACGTCGTCCGCGAGGCGGGCGAACAGGGCGGGGACGCGCGCGGCGCGCTCCTCGCGCCGGATGGGGCCGATGGGGGAGGGCGTGCCGAGCGCGTTCGAGGGTTCCTGGGTCATGATCGCTCGATCATCCCATGGAGCGTGCCCCGCCCCGCTCGCCGCCCGCGCGCGGCGGGCACACGCGACGCGCGTCAGCCGATCGGACCGTCCATCGGTTCGTCGCGGTGGGCGCCGGAGTCGAGCAACTCGCGCAGCACCGCCACCGCCCGGTCGAGGTCGGCGTCGGTGGTGTAGAAGGCGACCGGCGCCAACCGCAGCACGTCGGGGCGCCGGTAGTCGGGGATCACGCCGCGGCGCCGCAGCGCCTTGGAGAGCTGCGCCGCCTCGGGGTGGCGCAGCGCCACGTGGCCCCCGCGGCGCGCGTGGGCGCGGGGGGTGACGACCGCGAGCTCCGGGAGCTGGGTGTCGACGCGGGCGATCAGCGCGTCGGTCAGCTCGAGCGAGCGCGCGCGCACCGCCTCGATCGGCGTCTCCTCGAACAGCGCCAGCGCCCCCTCGAGCCCGGCCAACGACAGGATCGGCGGCGTGCCGAGCTGGAACGCGCCGGCCCCGGCCGCCTTGGTGAAGGTGGGCTCCATGGCGAACTGGCTCGCCTTGTCGTGGCCCCACCACCCGCGCAGCGCGGGGACCGCGTCGTGGTGCCGACGATGGACGAAGAGGCCGCCGGGGGCGCCGGGGCCGCCGTTGAGGTACTTGTACGAGCACCAGGCGGCCACGTCGACGCCCCATTCGTGAAAGGCGTGCGGCAGCGCGCCGATCGAGTGCGCCGCGTCCCAGCCCACGAGCGCGCCGCGCTCGCGCCCGACCCGCGTCCAGCGCGCCACGTCGAGCGCTTGCCCCGACCGGTAGAGCACGGTCGGCAGCCAGGCGAAGGCGACCTCGTCGGTGAGGGCGGCATCCAGGTCGGCGTCGTCGAGCGTGTGCCCGTCGCGCGAGGGCACCAGGCGCAGCTCCACGCCGCGGAGCTCGGCCCAGGACTGCAGCGCGTGCAGGTCGGTCGGGAAGTCGAGCTCGGTCGCCAGCAGGTGCCGGCGCGGCCCCTCCGGACGGTGGAAGGTGGCCAGCAGCGCGTGCAGGTTGACGGTGATCGAGGCGGTCGCGACCACCTCGTCCGCGTGCGCGCCGACGAGCCGACCGATCGCCGGGGACAGCCGCTCGGCGAGGCCGAACCAATCGTCCCAGGCGCCGACGCCGTGGACGTGCCACTGGCGCATGCGGCGCTCGACCGCCGCTTGCGCGGCGTAGCTCAGGGGGCCGAGCGAGTTGCCGTCGAGGTAGACGCCTTTGGGGAGCAGGAACGCGTCGGTGAAGGGGAGGGGGCGCACCGTTCGAGGGTACCGCGCCGGCGACGGGGCGGTCTTCGGCCGCGGTCCGTGGTCAGCCGGCGGGCCAGGGGCGCAGCACGGCCCGCGCCGGCGCCGCGTCGGCCTCGGGCAGCGACAGCGGCAGGCAGATCAACTCGAAGCGCCCCGGGGCCGCCTGCTCGAGCGCCAAGCCCTCGAGGATCGCGACGTCGTGCGCGGCGCACGCCGCGTGGGCCGGCAGGTCCTTGGAGGTGAGCGGGTCGACGCTCGGGGCGTCGGTGCCCAGGAGCCGCACGCCGCGGGCGGCGGCCCAGGCGATCGCGCCGGGGTCGATGGCCCGGAAGTCGGTCGGGAAGGTGGTGCCCCAGTCGTCGCTCTGCCCGGTGCGCAGCAAAAGGCGGGCGGGGGGCGCGCCATGGCCGGTCGCGGCTACGGCGGCCTCGAGCGCCTCGGCGGTGACGAGCGGGGCGTCGCCGCGGACGTCGACCACCAGCGCCTCGCCCACCCAACGCTCGAGCTCGAGGCCGCCCAAGCGCACCCCGTCGTCGTCGTAGTGCCAGGGGGCATCGACGTGCGTCCCGGAGTGGAGGCTGGTGCTCACGCTGCCGACGTTGACGCTCGAGCCTTCGGCGATGCGGCCGTTCACGCGGATCTCGAGCGGCGCGTCGCCGGGCCAGTTCGGGTGGCCGTTGCGGAGCTTGCGGGTGACGTCGATCACGGGGTGCCGATCACGAGGGTCGCGCCTCGGTCGCGCTCGTGCCCGACGCCGTGGGCGTCGCCATCGGGGCGCCCGCGCCCTGCGCCGCGGCGCGGCGCACGGCGTCCGCGACGTGCGCCGACCACTGCGCGACCTGAGCCTCGCTGGCCGCTTCGACCATCACCCGCACCAACGACTCCGTGCCCGACGGGCGCACGTTGACGCGGCCGTCCGCGCCGAGCGCCGCCTCGACGTCGGCCACCGCGGCGAGCACCGCCGGGTCGCCGGCGAGCTGCGCCTTGGCGCCGTGGGGCACGGCGACGTTGACCAGCGTCTGCGGGTAGCTCGGGATGCGGTCCATCCACGCCTCGAGCGGCACGCCCGACGCCCGGCAGGCGGCGAGCGTCTGCAGGGCGGTCAGGATGCCGTCGCCGGTCGGCGCCTTGTCCAGGAACAGGACGTGGCCCGACTGCTCGCCACCGAGCCGCCAACCCTCCCCGAGCAGCTTCTCGTGCACGTAGCGGTCCCCCACCTGCACGCGGTGGAGCGCCACGCCTTCGCTCGAGAGGAAGCGCTCGATCCCGAGGTTGGTCATCTGGGTGGCCACGACGTTCGCGTCGCCGCGCACGAGGGCGTTGATCGCGATCATGTGGTCGCCGGTCACCAGGCGCCCGCGGCGGTCGACGAGCAGGACGCGGTCGGCGTCGCCGTCGAAGGTGACGCCGACGTCGAAGCCGCCGCGGAGCACGCGCTCGCGCACGGCCTCGGGGTGGGTGCTGCCGCATGCGGCGTTGATGTTCAGCCCGTCGGGCTTGGCGGCCGCGACCTCGAGGCGGGCGCCGATCTGCTCGAACACCCGCGGAGCGATCCGGTACGCGGCGCCGTTCGCGCAGTCGAGCGCCACCCGCAGCCCGTCCAAGAAGGGGGCGTTGCCGAGCAGGAAGCGCACGTAATGGCCGTCCTCGAAGCGGTAGCGCCGCACCTGGCCCAAGTGCCCGCCGGTGCGCTCGCCGCCGCCGAGCTCGGCGACGCTGCCGCGATCGAGGGCGTTCATCCGGGCTTCGAGGGCGGCCTCCTCGGCGTCGGCCAGCTTCGCGCCGTCGGCACCGAACAGCTTGAGGCCGTTGTCCTCGAAGGGGTTGTGCGACGCGCTGACGACGACGCCGGCCGCCGCTTCGAGCGCCCGAACCAAGTGGCTCACGCCGGGGGTGGGCATGACGCCCAGGTCGACGACGTCGGCGCCGCCCGCGGTGAGCCCGGCCGTGACCGCGGAGGCGAGCATCGGCCCGGAGCGGCGGGTGTCGCGGCCGACCACGACGGCCGGTCGATCGGTGCCGCGGTCGCGCAGGTGCTCGGCGGTCGCCAGACCGAGCATGAGGGCGAACGGGGCCGTCATCGGGGTTCGGCCGGCGACGCCGCGGATGCCGTCCGTGCCGAACAGGTGGCGGGTGGACATGGCGGATACTGTACCTTGCCGCGTCCGCGCCGCCCGGGCACCGTGCGGCCGTGCAACGGCCGCCGGTGGGGGCGGGGGCACGGTGTACGCTCGGCCCCATGTTGAACCCGACGCTCAGGCCGGCCGAAGCGCGCGTGTACACCGACGAGTTCCGCGTCTACGGGGTCTTCCACCTGCGCGCGAACACCGGCACCGCCTGGCTGTTGAACGCCGACGACCGACCGCACCTGCCGCTCACCCACGTCTCGATGTACCGACCGGGCGTCGCCCACCCGCCCGGGTCGGAGGCGCTCGCCTACGAGACCCACTTCGCGGCCATCCCCAAGGCGTCGATCGTCTGGATGCAGGGGGGTGCGCCCGATTCCGGCCAGGAGGGCATGGGGCGTCAGCCGCGGCAGGTGTACCTGGTGTACCCGACGTACGTGGTGACGGGCACCTTCCAGATGCGCACCGAGGTGCGGTTGTCGGACTACATCGGCACCGCCATGGCGTCGAAGCCGTTCGTCACCCTGCACGAGGCGCGCATCCTCGGGGCGGGGAGCCGCGGGCAGAGCTTCGCGGAGCTGCCGACGATCCAGGCCCACGACTTCATCACCGTCAACCTGCGGAACGTCGGCGGCATCTTCGACCTGCGCGGCGGCGATCCCGCCAAGGCCTACGTCGCCGAGGAGTGACCGGCGCTCCCGGAGGAGCTGGGAGCGGCGCTCCCGGCGGAGCCGGGACCGGCTTCCCACCCCGGACTGGGTGAGCTGACCGCCAGCGGCGGAGCGCCGGCCCCCTTGCGGTAGAGCGCGAACGCCACCGGGCCGTGCTCCGCGCGCCGCAGCGGCGCGAGCCCGGCCGCTGCCGCCCAGACGTCGACCGCCTCGGGGGCGGGGAAGCGCAGGCCGCCGCGCTCGAGCAGCAGCTGGACGGCGCGCCCCGGGCCGCTGGCCCGGCGCGCGAACATCGCCCAGACCAGCCCCGACGGGCGCACCACGCGCGCGAGCTCGCGGAACGCGCGGCCGGGGTCGCCGAACTCGTTGAGCGTCGCGCCCACGACCGCGGCATCGAACGACGCGTCGACGAAGGGCAGCGCGTGGGCGTCGCCGCGTACCCACGTGGCCTCGAGGCCGGCGCGTTCGGCGCGGCGGCGACCGACCCGCAGGAAGGCGGCCGATGCGTCGAGCGCGAAGGCCTCCGCGCCGTCGGCCGCCAGCGTGCGGGCGTAGAGGCCGGAACTGCAGCCGACGTCCAGCACGCGCCGGCCCCCGAGCGGTTCGGGCGCGCCCGGCTCGACGGGCCCCAGCGTCGCCGCGAGCCAGGCGCGGAGCGTGCGCAGCTCGTGCGCGGTGGTCGTGGCCCCCATCGTCAGGATCGCGAGCGAGCGGTGGCGCCACAGCGGCTCGTACGCCCACGCGGTCGGGGTGAGGTCGTTGACCCAGCCGGCCGCGCCGCGCGAGGGGAGGCGGCCCGTGCGCCCCGGATGCGCGTCGACGAAGCCGTCGCGGACGGGGTACGCGCGGTCGAAGGGCGGGGCCTCCGACGTCGGGGTCCGCGCGGCGTCAGAGGTTCCAGCCACCGGCGACCTCGAGGTGGATCCCGGTGACGTAGCGCGCCTCTGGGCTCAACAGGTACCGCACGGCGGCGGCGAACTCGTCGAGCGTCCCGGTGCGCCCCATGGGGAGCTCGTCGAGCGGTTTGGTGACGCTGTTCTCGAGCACGCCGGGGCTGACCACGTTCGCCGTGATGCCGTGGCCGGCCTCCGTCGCGGCGAGCGCCTTGGTGTAGTGCAGGACGCCGGCCTTGGCGGCGACGTAGGCGACGATCCCCGGCCGCGCCTTGAGCAGCTCGGCACCGGCGTACCCGACGTTCACGATGCGCCCGCCGCCGCCGGCGCGCATCAACGGCACCGCGCGCTGGCACGTGGTGAAGGTGGCGTGCAGGTTGGAGTCGAACATGCGCCGCCAGGTGGCGCCGTCGAGCTCGCCGAGCGGTCCGCGGTGGTAGTCGCCGACGTTGTTCACCAGCACCCGCAGGCCGCCCAGGGCGTCGGCGGCGGCGTCGACCAGGCCCTCGGCCTCGGACTCGACCGTGACGTCCGCGCGCAGCGCCACAGCGCGCACCCCGAGCTCCTCGCAGCGCGCGACCACGTCGGCCGCCTCGGCCTCGCTGCTCCGATAGTGCACCGCGACGTCGATCCCCGCCTCGGCGCACAGCAGCGCCAGCGCGCGCCCCACGCCCTTGGCGGAACCGGTGACCAGGGCGCCGCCGCGCCCGGCCGGCGACGCGGACTTCACGCCCCCTCCTCGAAGGTGGCGCCCGTCGTGCGCCCGGTGGTCGGTTGGGCGATCAGCTCCGGGGTCGCGAAGCCGTGCGCGCGGTAGTGCTCGACCAGCGCGCGGGTCGGCGCGTTGAGGTCCATGCGCAGCGCCTCCTCGGGCGTCGCCCAGACGTGCGCCTGCGCCTCGTCGTTGAGCGCCACGTCCTCGCCGGTCGCGCGGGCCACGAAGTTCAGGAGCACGAAGTGCGCCGGGCGATGGAACTCGGGGTGGTCGACCGCCTCCTGCGTCGGCGCCCAGGCGACGGCCCCGAGCGTCAGCCCGGTCTCCTCGCGCACCTCGCGATGGACCGCTGCCAGCAGCGTCTCGCCCAGGTCGACCTTGCCGCCGGGCACGCCCCAGCGATCGCGCCACTTGTGGGTGCGCACGAGCAGCACCCGTCCCGAAGGGCCGACGATCAGCGCCCCGACCGTGACCAGCGGGTACCCGCGGCCCGGCTCGGCCTGCGCCCCGGCCGGGCCGGGGGCGGAGGCCGGGTCGCCGGTCACGGCGCCACCCCGTCGCGCGCGAAGCGCGCGACGCGCATCCCGTGCACCACGCCGACGTACGCCGCCATCGCGTAGACGAGCACGACGTACGCGAAGGGCGCGCCCAGCGCGAGGCACGCCGCGAGCACCGCCATCTGGGTGGTGAGGCCAAGGTTGACCAGCGTCGCGGTGCTCCACAGGTCGTTCCAGGCCAAGCGCTGATCGAGCGGTGCGGCTTCGTACCTCGTCCCCGTCAGGCGGAAGAAGGTCCGTTCGTCGAAGCGGTCGATCGCGGCGTCCTGCGGTGCGAGGAAGCGGTCGTAGAAGCCCCGGAAGGCCGCGAGCCAGCGCTCGGGCGCACCCGCGGGCGCATCGTCGGCATCGCGAGGGAGGAGTCCGCGCAGCGCCTTGTACCGGCGCTCGAGGTTGAAGTCGAGCGAGAGCACGACCACGAGCGCCGCGTAGGCGCCCAGCGCGAGCGGCGCACCCCAGAAGCCGGGACCGTGCAGCGCCAGCGCCGCGAACAGGAGCGCGTTCACGATCGTGTCGAGCACCGTGTCGAGGTAGCGACCCATGAGGGTGACGCGGCCCGTGGCGCGCGCCAGGCCGCCGTCGACGTTGTCGAGGAAGGCCTTGGCGAGCAGCAAGACCGCGGCGACGCGCCACCCGCCCACGTCGCCGACGGCGATCAGCACCGCCGCCGCGGCGCCGAGCGCCGCGTGGCTCCAGACGACCCCTTGGGGATCGATGCCGAGCCGGGCCGCCGCCCGCACGGCGAGGTTCGCGGCCGGCTGCACCGCCCGCAACACCATCTCCGAGCGCGGTCGGCGCTTGGCCGCCGCCTCGACGTCGATCGCCATCGCCCCCGCGTGGGTTCCCATCGAGCAGAGCGTAGCAGCGCGCTGGATCCCGAAGCGCGCGCCTGCCCACGTTCGGGATGGCCCCGAAGGTTAGATTCGAGGCATGGATGGGAGCCTGGCATGGACCCTCGCGGTCGCGACGGCGGTCGCGCTCGCCGGTTGGCGGTTCGCGCTGTGGCGGCCGCGTCCGATCCCGGGCGTCGACCGGTCGCGGCCCTGGGCGATGGGCCACCGCGGCGTCCGCGGGTCGTTGCCCGAGAACACCGTCGCCGCCTTCGAAGCCGCGCTGGGGGCCGGCCTCGACGGGCTCGAGGTCGACGTGCAGCGCACCCGCGACGGCCACTTGGTCCTGACGCACGACTTCGAGGTGCACGGGAACCGGGTGGTCGACAGCGACTTGGCCACGCTGCGGGCGGCCGACCCCGCGCTGCCGACCTTCGACCAGCTGGTCGCGGTCGTGCGGCGCTACCCGGGCACGCTGCTGAACCTCGAACTCAAGACTCTGGGCTGGCGCGACCGCGGCCTGCCGGCGGCGGTCGCGGACGCCGTGCGCGAAGCGGGACTCGGCGACCGGACGGTCGTGTCGAGCTTCAGCCCGGTGGCGCTCGCCCGCTTCCGGCTGCGCGCGCCCGAGGTGCGCACCGGGTACCTGTGGGTGGCGCGGTCGGCCGCGCCGCCCGGGTTCCGATCGCCGTGGCCCGCGGGGTGGTTGCACGTCGACGCGCTGCATCCCGAGCACCCGGCGGTGTCGGCGGAGGCGGTGGCGACGTGGCATCGCCGAGGGGTCCTGGTCAGCACCTGGACCGTCAACGACCCCGTCGACGTGGTCCGGGTGCGCGCAGCGGGCGTGGACGGTATCATCGGCGACGACCCCCGGACGCTCCTGAACGCCCTCGACCGGGCGCCGGAGCCCCGCGCCCCCGAGGAGGACGCGTGAGCATCCCCCGCTTCAAAGTCATCACGTCGAACAGCCTCGAGCTCTTCGAGGAACGCCTCAACGCCTACCTGGACCAGCTCGATCGCGACGAGATGGTCGTGGACGTCAAGTTCACGACCGCGGCGCTGGAGACCTCGATCGAGTTCTCCGCCCTGGTCCAGACCCAGAAGACCGAGTCCTGGACGTGAAGCATCGCGCGTGCCACGGCACGCGCGCGGGCTAGACTGGCGGCTCATGTCCACGACCCTCGTCCTGGCCGTCGACGACGAACCGGCGCTGCTGAAGATCACCGAACGCACGCTGCAGCGCGGCGGGTACGCCGTGCTGACCTTCGACGACCCGCGCGACGCCCTCGCCGAGATGGTCGAGGGGCTGCGGCCGGACGTCATCGTGAGCGACATCCACATGCCGGTGATCGATGGCTACGAGTTCTACCGCAAGGTGCGCGACCTGCCCGAACTGCGCGCCGTGCCGTTCCTGTTCCTGACCGCGCTCGAGGATCGCGCGAGCATGCGCAAGGGCATGGCGCTCGGCGCCGACGACTACCTGACCAAGCCCTTCCGCGCCGAGGAGCTCCTCGATGCCGTCGAGGTGCGCTTGCGGCGCATCGCCGAACTGCGTCGACCGCTCGAGGGCGTGGTCGCGGTGACCGGCTTCGGCCACCCGCGCGTCCACCGCGACGGCGAGCGCCTCGACTGGGAGTCGCTCAAGGCGCTCGAGCTGCTCTTCTACCTGCTCGAGCACCGCGGCGGCGCGACGACCTTCGAGGTCGCCGAGGCGCTCTGGCCCGGCAAGACCGAGTCGAAGGCCTCGTCCTCCTTCCACACCACGCTCTACCGGCTGCGCAAGGTGATGGGCGGCGAGATCGTGGAGTCGGCGAACCGGCGCTACTACCTGCAGGACAAGTTCACGATCGAGTACGACGTCGACCAGTACCGCGCGCTCGCCAAGCGCGCGCGCGACTCGCGGATCGCGAGCGATTACCGCGGCGCGGTGGAGCGCTACTCGGGGCACTTCCTGACCGGGATGAACGGCACCTGGCTCGAGGACGCCCGCGCCGCGCTGCAGGCCGAGCACCTCGCGCTGCTGCACGCCGCCGCGGAGGCGGCGCGCGAGCAGGGCGACCTCGACGCCACGACCGCGCTGTATCAGCGCATGACCGAGCACGAACCGTTCTCGGAGCTCGCCTGGGAGGGCCTCGCCGTCTCCTGGGAGGCCCGCGGCGAACGGCACCGGGCCGTCGAGGCGCGCGAGCGCTTCGAGCGCCTCATGACCGAAGCCTGATGCCCCTCGGCCGCTCCGGCCGCACCTTTCGGTCGGTTCGGTCCCGTGCGGCCGGCCGCCCCACCTTCGGAG
The DNA here is from genome assembly GCA_011390455.1 of Trueperaceae bacterium. The sequence goes on along the minus strand of JAABSI010000040.1, from coordinate 6,544 downwards.
GCCCCGCATGTACCAACTCGACCTGACCGGCAAACGCGCCCTCGTCATGGGCGTCACCAACCAGCGCAGCCTCGCCTGGGCGCTCGCGCAGCCGCTCGCGGCCGCCGGCGCCACGATCGCCTACAGCTACCAGGGCGACCGGCTGCGCCCGACGCTCGAGAAGCTGACCGAGGACCAGCCCGGCGCCACCCTGCACGCGTGCGACGTCACCGACGACGCACAGCTCGACGCGCTGTTCGCCGACCTCGAGCGCGACCACGGGCGCCTCGACTTCGTGGTGCACGCGCTGGCGTACGCCCCGCCGGCGACCTTCGAGGCGCCCTTCGTCGAGACCGGGCGCGACGACTGGAAGCTGGCGATGGACGTCTCCGCCTATTCGCTCGTGGCCGTCGCCAACCGCGCGCGGCGCCTGATGCCCGAGGGCGGCTCGATGGTGACGCTGACGTACCTGGCGGCCGAGCGGGTGGTGCCGCACTACAACATGATGGGCGTCGCCAAGGCCGCGCTCGAAGCCTCGGTCCGGTACCTCGCCTACGACCTGGGGCCGCAGGGGGTGCGCGTCAACGCGATCTCCGCGGGCCCGGTGCGCACGATCGCCGCGCGCTCGATCGCCGGCTTCGGCGACATGTACTCGGAGGCCGGTCGCCAGTCGATGCTGCGGCGCAACATCACCGCCGAGGAGGTCGGCGGCCTCGGCCTCTCGCTGCTCGTGCCCGAGCTGGGCGGCGGCGTCACCGGCGAGACCGTCTACGTCGACGCCGGCTTCCACGCCATCGGGATGTTCCTGCCGCAAGCCCAGGAGGACGCGGCGGGGAGCGACGCGGGCTGACGACGCCGTCGTGGTAGCGTCCCGCATGCCTTCCTTCGCGCGCGTTCCGGACCGGCGATGGCGTCGTTCGCGGCCGTTCGATCGCCCGACCGCCCGCGCGGCGCGCGCCGCCGCGTAGCGGGCCCGACCCCGACCGCTCGCCCCCCGAAGGACGCCCCATGACCCACACGCACGCCCCCGAGGCCGGCGCCCCCGCGCTGGAGCCCGTGTTCCGCGAGGTGCTCGCCGACCTCGACACCCCGCTCACCGCGTACCTCAAGATCGCCGGGCAACCCTCGTTCCTGCTCGAGTCCGTGGAGCAGGGGGAACGCGTCGCCCGCTACTCGTTCCTCGGCACCGGCGCGCGCCGCCGCTTCGAGGCGCGCGGCGACCGACTCACCATCACCGAAGGGGGGCGCAGCGAGACCCTGACGACCCGGGACCCGCTGCGCGTCCTGTGGGAGCGCACCGTGCGGGCGACGCGCCCGCATCCGCTCCTGCCCGCCTTCTGGAGCGGCGTCGTCGGCTACGCGTCCTACGACCTGGTGCGGCTCTACGAACGGCTGCCCGACGCGAACCCCGACGAGCTGGGCATCCCCGACCTGTGCTTCGTCGAACCCGAAGTGGTCGTGGTGTTCGACCACCTGCGGCGCAAGGCCTTCATCGTCGCGCCCGCGCTGGTCGGCGACGAGGCCGATCGCGCCCGCGCGCAGGCGCTCGTCGACGCCACCTTCCAGCGCCTGCGCGGCCCGCTGCCGGGCGTGCCGGGCGACCGGGCCGGCCAGCGCGTGGACTTCACCAGCAACTTCACCCCCGAGGCCTTCCGCGCGGCGGTCGCGAAGGCGGTGCGCTACATCCACGCCGGCGACGTCTTCCAGGTGGTGCCCAGCCAGCGCCTCTCGGCCGACCTCGGCGTGCATCCGTTCGCGGTCTATCGGGCGCTCCGGACGATCAACCCGAGCCCCTACCTGGGCTACCTCGACCTCGGGCCCGCCACGCTGGTCGCGAGCAGCCCGGAGAGCCTGGTGCGCGCCGAGGGGCGCCGCGTCGAGACCTGCCCGATCGCGGGCACCCGCAAGCGCGGGGCGTCCGCCGCCGAGGACGCGGCGCTCGCCGAGGAGCTGCGCAACGACGCCAAGGAGCGCGCCGAGCACGTCATGCTCGTCGACCTCGGGCGCAACGACCTGGGGCGCGTGTGCGCGCCCGGGACCGTGAAGGTGACCGACCTGATGTCGGTCGAGCGCTACTCGCACGTCATGCACCTGGTCTCGCGCGTCCAAGGGGAGCTGGCCGAGGGGCGCACCGCGCTCGACGCGCTTTCGGCGACGCTGCCCATGGGGACCGCTTCCGGCGCGCCCAAGGTGCGCGCGATGGAGATCATCGACGAGCTCGAGCCGGTGCGCCGCGGGCCCTACGCCGGCGCCTTCGGCTACCTCGCGGTCGGGGGCGACATGGACATGGCGCTCACGCTCCGCACGATGGTCGTCGCGGGCGGCCGCATCCACCTGCAGGCCGGCGGCGGCGTGGTCGCCGACAGCGACCCCGAGTTCGAGTACCAGGAGTCGCTCAACAAGCTCGCGGCGCTGCGGCGCGCGGTCGACGTCGCTTCGGAGGGCCTCGCGTGAGCCGCGTCCTGATGATCGACAACTACGACTCGTTCACCTACAACCTGGTGCAGTACCTCGCCGAACTGGGCAGCGACGTCACGGTCTGGCGCAACGACGCCTTCACGTGGAGCGAGCTCGACGCGCTCGCCCCCGATGCGGTCGTCGTCTCGCCGGGCCCCTGCACCCCCAACGAGGCGGGGTACTCGTTGCCCGCCATCGAACGGCTCTCGGGGCGGGTGCCGCTGCTCGGCGTCTGCCTCGGCCATCAGGCGATCGGCCAGGCCTTCGGCGGCCGGGTGGTGCGGGCGCCGGTGATCATGCACGGCAAGACCAGCGACGTCGTCCACGACGGGACCGGGGTGTTCGCCGGCCTGCGCGACGGGGTGACCTGCACCCGCTACCACTCGCTCGTCGTGCAGGACCCCCCGGACCAGCTCCTGGTCAACGCCTGGGTGGACGAAGCGGGCCAGCGCACGATCATGGGCGTGCGCCACGCCGAGCACCCCACCTGGGGCGTCCAGTTCCATCCCGAGAGCGTGCTCACGGAGGACGGCCACGCGATGCTCGCGAACTTCCTGGCGATGGCGCGCGAGCGGAGGGGCTCGGGTTGACGGCCGACCCCGACCTGAGCGTGCTCACGCCCACGTCGGGGCGGGTCGCCCTGGTCCTGCGCAAGCTCGAGGCGCTCGCCGCCGACGCCGAGCGCCCCGCGCTCGAGGTCGTGCTGCTCGACAACGCCTGCCCCGACGGGGTCGGTGACCAGGTCGCGGCGCGCGCATGGCCCTTCGCCGTGCGCGTGCTGCGGAGCCGGGAGCGCCTGCCCGCCGGCCCGGCGCGCCTCGCGGCGGGGCGCGCGGCGCGCGGTCGCTTCGTCTGGTTGAGCGACGACGACTGCGTCCCGCACGCCGGCGCCGCCGCCCGCCACCTCGCGCGCCAGGCGCTGGGGCGCTGCGTGGGCGTCGGCTCGGTGCGCTTCGTGGCGGACGACGGTCGGGTCCGGAGCGCGCTGCCGGCGCGCCGGCCCGGCCCCGCGCAGGTGACGGGCGTCAACACGGTCGTCGAGCGCACCCTCTGGCTGCGGGTGGCCGAGCGGTTGCCGGCGCTGCCGCGCCGCTACGGGGGCGAGGACACGCTGCTCGGGCTCGCGCTCGAGGACGCCGGCGCGCGCATCGCGCCGGTGCCGGGCGCGTGGGTCGACCACGTGGGCCCGATCCCGTCCCGATCCGGCGACCCGGCCAAGGGGTACGACGCCGGCTACAACGCCGCCGTCCTCGCCGACGCCTACCCGCGCGCCGCCTGGGCGCTCGGGGTCCACCCGCTGCAGCTGCGCGCGAAGCGCGCGCTGCTCGGGCCGCCGCTGGGGTCGCTCGCGCGCCGCACGGCGCCCCGGCTCGCGGCCTTCGAGGCCGCCTACCTCGCCGGCGCCCTCGACGGCCGCGCCGCGCCGCCCCTCGCCGCCCCGACCGCCGCCCCGCGCCGCCGCCCCCGCATCCCAGGAGGACCCCGCATGAGCCACACCTTCGACGAAGCCGCCATCGGACCGCTCCTCGCCCGCGTGTTCGACGGCGAGCGCCTGACCACGGCCGAGGCGCGCGGCGTGATGGGCCGCCTGATGGACGGCGAGCTGTCGCAGATGCAGGCCGCGGCGCTCCTGGCGGCGCTCCGCACCCGCGGAGAGACCGTCGAGGAGATCGTCGGCTTCGCCCAGGCCATGCGCGAGCGCGCCATCAAGGTGCCGGTGCACGTCGACGGTCCGCTGCTCGATACCTGCGGCACCGGCGGCACCGGCGTCTCGACGATCAACGTCAGCACGACCGCGACCTTCGTGGCGGCGGCCGCGGGCGTGCGCATCGCCAAGCACGGGAACCGCGGAGTGACCAAGCGCTCCGGTTCGGCCGACGTGCTCGAGGCCCTCGGCGTGCGCCTCGACATCGGGCCGGAGCGCCTCGGCGAGGCAATCGCGACGCTCGGGGTGGGCTTCGTCTTCGCCCGCGCGCACCACCCCGCCATGCGCTTCGTCGCGCCGATCCGCGCCGACCTGCAAGCGCGCACGATCTTCAACAACCTCGGCCCGCTGACGAACCCGGCCGGCGCCACGCGCCAGCTGCTGGGCGTGTACGACGCGGCCTGGACCCAGCCGCTCGCCGAGGTGCTGCGCGGCCTGGGCACGGAGCGGGCGCTGGTCGTCCACGGCGACGGCCTCGACGACCTGGCGCTCTCGGGGCCGTCCCAGGTGACCGAGTTGCACGCCGACGGTCGGATCGAGACCACCACCGTCCACCCGGAGGAGCTGGGGGTGGCGCCGGCGCCGCTCGAGGCGATCCTGGGCGGCGACGCCGTGGCGAACGCGGCGGTCACCCGCGCCATCCTCTCCGGTCGGGTCCAGGACGCGCGGCGCGACGTCGTGGCGCTGTGCGCCGGCGCCACCCTCTACCTGGCCGGCAACGCTCCCGACCTGCGGGCGGGGGTCGCGGACGCCCTCGAGGTGCTGCGCGGCGGCGCCGGCCTCGAGGTCCTCGACCGCTACGTCGCCTTCAGCCAGGCGGGCTAGGGCGCGGCTCGGCCCCGTGCCCGAATCGGGCGCCTGGGAACGCATCCGGTGGGCGGCGGTGTGCCACCATGAATCGATACGAACCGCCGTGGGGCGTGCGCGCCCTCGCGCGGGCGCCCGCACGTCGGGCAGGAGGTCCGCACCATGTCCCAGGATTCGAACCCGTCCGACGGCAAGCTCGTCGGCTCCATGGCCGTCAAGACCGGCTTCGCCGAGCAGTTCAAGGGCGGCGTCATCATGGACGTCGTCGACCGCGAGCAGGCGCGCATCGCCGAGGACGCCGGCGCCACCGCCGTGATGGCGCTCGAGCGCGTGCCCGCCGACATCCGCGTGCAGGGCGGCGTCGCCCGCATGAGCGACCCCGACATGATCCAGGGGATCATCGACGAGGTCTCGATCCCGGTCATGGCCAAGGTGCGCATCGGCCACTTCGTCGAGGCCCAGATCCTGCAGTCGCTCGGCGTCGATTTCATCGACGAGTCCGAGGTCCTCACGCCGGCCGACGAGGCCTTCCACGTCGACAAGCACGCGTTCACCGTCCCGTTCGTCTGCGGCGCCACGAACATCGGCGAGGCGCTGCGGCGCGTCGGCGAGGGCGCGGCGATGATCCGCACCAAGGGTGAGGCCGGCACCGGCAACGTCGTCGAAGCGGTGCGCCATGCGCGCTCCGTGATCGGCGCGATCCGGTACGTCCAGGGGCTGCCGCGCGAGGAGCTGATGACCTTCGCCAAGGACAACGGCGCGCCCTACGACCTGGTCGTGTACGTCCACGAGCACGGCAAGCTCCCCGTCGTGAACTTCGCCGCGGGCGGCATCGCCACCCCGGCCGACGCGGCGCTGATGATGCAGTTGGGCGTCGACGGCGTCTTCGTCGGCTCCGGCATCTTCAAGTCGGCCCCCGGGCTCAGCGGCAAGGAGGCCCAGCAGGCCTGGTTCAGCCGCGCGCAGGCGATCGTCCGGGCGACGACGCACTACCAGGACCCGGACGTGCTGGCCGAGGTCAGCCGCGGCCTGGGGGAGCCGATGGTCGGCATCAACATCGACACGCTGCGCGAAGAGGAGTTGTTGGCCGGCCGCGGTTGGTGAGTCTTCGGTTGGCCGGCAAAGGGCGCCGGCCAACCGAAGCCATTGCAGTTCCTAGGCCGGGAAGGGCGTCCGGCCTAGGAACTGCGGGTCGGCGAGGTCGTAGATCGTCGGGGCCCCGGCACGTGGCGGGGCCCCGACGCGCTTCTCACGCGCGGGCTGCTAGGCTGACGGCGTGATTCGAAAGGTCCTGCAAGGCGTGTTCCTGGTCCTGCTCACCGCGATCCTGTCGGTGGGTTCCTTGTTCGGCGCCTCGGCGTTGCGCTGGTCCCAGAACCTCCCCTCGCTCGCCGTGCTCGACACGCTCGAGTTCAGCGCGACGTCGCAGGTGCTCGCGCGCGACGGCACCCAGATCGGCCAGATCGTGCCGGTGTTCGGCGAGGACCGCGAGTCGACCAACCGCATCCCGGTGTCGCTCGACGAGATCTCCCCGGCAGCGGTCCAGGCGATCGTCGCGTACGAGGACGCGGAGTTCTTCCGCCACTACGGCTTCGA
>JAABSI010000039.1 GCA_011390455.1 Trueperaceae bacterium | reverse complement strand
CACGCGCGCGCTTGCGGCGCTCCTGGCGATCGAGGCCGGGTTGGGCCGGCGTCGTCGGGAGCGCTGGGGTCCGAGGACGCTCGACCTCGACCTCCTCGACGGTGCCGGTTGGGCGGCGCCGGCGCGCCGAGGGCTCGGAACCCGGCCGACGCTGCCGCACCCGCGCGCGGCCGAGCGCCCGTTCGTGCTCGCACCGTGGGCGGAGGTGGCGCCCGACTGGCCGGCGCCTGCGGGTGCGCCCTCCAGCGCCGGCGCGCCCGCCGCGGCGACGGTCGCGAGCCTCGCCCGAGCGGTGGGCCGGGTCGGCGTGCGGCCGGCGGCGGGCGCCGAGGCTGCGGTCTGGCGGGCGGCCGTCGCGGCCGTCCTGGGCGCGCCATGCGCGGAGGAGACGGGCGCAGGGCGCGGTTAGACTGCGCGCGTGCGCGTCTTCGCCATCGCCGACCCCCACCTGAGCGGCGCTCGCCCGAAGCCGATGACGGTGTTCGGTCCCGCCTGGGCCGAGCACCCGAAGGCCTTCTTCGAGGGCTGGCGTCGCCACGTGGCCGACGACGACCTCGTGCTCGTGCCCGGCGACGTCTCGTGGGCGATGCGCTGGGAGGAGGCGGAGGTCGACCTGCGCGCGATCGCCGATCTCCCGGGCACCAAGGTGCTCCTGCGCGGCAACCACGATTACTGGTGGCCGGCGATCGGCCGGCTCCGGGCGCTGCTTCCGCCGCGCATGCTCGCCGTCCAGAACGATGCGGTGCGCGTCGGCGACGTCGTCGTCGGCGGCACCCGCGGCTGGATCTGCCCGGGGGCGCACGGCTTCGGCGACCACGACCGCACCGTCTACGAGCGCGAGGTCGCGCGCCTGAAGCTGTCGCTCGCTGCGATGGAGCGGCTCGGCGACGGCTACCGGGTCGTCATGTTGCACTTCCCCCCGACGAACGTCCGGGGCGAGCCCTCGGGCTTCGTCGACGCGCTGCGCGCCGCCGCGCCCGACGCGGTCGTCTTCGGCCACGTCCACGGCGACGCGCCGGCGCCGCTGCCCGACCTCCCCGGCGTCGACGTCCGCTTCGTCGCCGCCGATCGGATCGGCTTCGAACCGGTGCTCCTGCGCGGTCCCGCGAGCGTCCCGGACGACGCCGGCGGGGTCGACTGATACGATCGCGGCACCGCGGCGCGGAACCGTCGCCCGCCGTGCCAGGAGATCCGATGCCCGGAACCCCCATGCCCCCGGACGCACCCGACGTCCTCGTCGTCAACGCCGGCAGCTCCAGCCTCAAGGTCGGGCGCCGTCCCTCCGGCGCCGCCGTGCTCGTCGAGCGCATCGGCGAGCCAGGCCACGCCCACGACCACGTCGAGGCGTGGCAGCGCGCCGCATCGGCGCTCGCCGACGCCCCGGGTGCCACGCCGCTCGACCGCGTCGCCGTCGTCGCGCACCGCATGGTGCACGGCGGCGAGCGGTATACGGAACCGGTCGTGGTGGACGACGCCGTGCTCGAGGTCCTGGATGGCTTGGTCCCGCTCGCGCCGCTGCACAACCCGGCCAACCTCGCGGCGCTGCGCGCCGCACGGGCCGCGCTCCCGGACGTCCCCCACGTGGCGGTCTTCGACACCGCCTTCCACGCGTCCATGGCCCCCCACGCCTACCGGTACGCGGTGCCCGAGTCCTGGTACCGCGAGCACGGCGTGCGCCGGTACGGCTTCCACGGCCCGTCGCACGATGGGGTGACGCGGCGCGCCGCCGCGCTGCTCGAGCGGCCGCGCGAGGAGCTGCGCATCGTCTCGCTCCACCTCGGGAACGGGGCGAGCGCCGCGGCCGTCGACCGCGGCCGATCCGTCGAGACCACGATGGGGTTCACGCCCATCGACGGGCTGATCATGGGCACCCGCTCCGGGTCGCTCGACCCCGGCGTCCTGCTCCACCTGCTCCGCGCCGGCAAGAGCGCCGCGGAGCTCGACGTCGAGCTCAACCGGGCCTCCGGCCTGCTGGGGCTGTCGGGCCGCTCGAACGACGTGCGCGACCTGCGCCGCGCGGCGGACGCCGGCGACGAGCGGGCGGCGCTGGCCTTGCGGGCCTTCGCGTACCGGGCCCGGCTCGCGATCGGCAGCCTGGCCTTCGCGATGGGCGGGCTCGACGCGGTGGTCTTCACCGGGGGCATCGGCGAGCACGACGCCCGCATGCGGGCCGAGATCCTGGGGGGGCTCGAGGGGTTCGGGATCGCCATCGATGCGGACGCCAACGCGGCCCACGGGCCGCGCATCGACTCGGATGGCGCGGTGGCCGTGCTCGTCGTCGCCACCGACGAGGAGGGCATGATGGCCGATGCGGCGCTCGCCGCCGTCGCTGCGCCGGACGCCACCGCAGGGAGGCACCCATGATCGCGCTCGGCCTCGATCTCGGCGGCACCAAGATCGCCGCCGCCACCGTCGACGACGGCGTCGTCCTCGCGCGCGGACGCCGCGAGACGCCGCAGACCGGGTTCGCGGACGTGCTCGATGCCCTCGTCGCCGCGGCGGAGCCGCTGCTCGCCGACGGCACCGTGGAGGTCGTCGGCATCGGTTGCCCCGGACCGCTCGACTTCCGGAGGGGGCGCGTCCGCTTCGCTCCGAACATCGCCGGGCTCGAGGACGCACCGCTCGTCGACGCGCTCGGCGCCCGGCTCGGTCTGCCGGTGGTGCTCGAGAACGACGCCAACGCGGCGGGGTACGCCGAGCACCGGTACGGTGCCGCCCGCACGTTCGCCTCGAGCGTCTTCGTCACGCTGTCCACCGGGATCGGTGGCGGTCTGTTCGTCGGCGACGAGGTGCTGCACGGCGCGCACGGGCTCGCCGGCGAGATCGGCCACATGGTGCTCCTGCCGGGCGGGCCCACCGGGGGCGATGGCCACGCCGGGACCTGGGAGGCGCTCGCCGCCGGCCGTTCGATCGCGCGCGACGCCAGCTACGTCGCGTCGCGTCCGTTGACGACCGAGGAGGCCTTCGCGTTGGCCCGCGAGGGCGACCGCCGGATGCTCTCGATCGTGGATCAGGCGGCGCGCTTCACCGGGTTGGGGCTCGCCAACCTGGTCAAGGTCGTCGACCCCGAAGGGTTCGTGCTCGGCGGCGGCATGATCGCGGTGGGCGACTTCTACCTCGACCGCGTCCGGTCGGCCTTCGAGGCGGCGCTGGTCGGGTACGCCGTCCCGGAGCTGCGAATCGCGGAGCTCGGCACGGACGCCGGCGTGATCGGTGCGGCCGCGGTCGCCGCGCATGGCGTGGAGCGGGCCGGGGCTCGCTGACCCGCGAACGGACCGCGCGCGTCAGCGAAGCGCGAGCCGCGCCAAGCGCCCGCGGGCATCGGACCAGGCGTCGACCTCGCGGCCCAGCGCCCCGGACGCCGCGCTCGCCGCGTCGGGGTCCGGCCGCAGTTCGGCGTCGTGGACGAGGACCGGGGTCGGCTGCGGCATCCAGCCGCCGCCTGCGGCGAGGCGCGCGGCGACCGCGGCGGGGGCCCAAGCGGCCGCCCACGTACGTTTGACGGCGACCAGCGCGGGCCGACCGCGGACGGCGACGACCCCCTCCGTGCCCGCCCGGCGCACCCGGACTCGCGGGGCGAGGCCGGCCTGCGCCTCGTAGAACCCTTCGACGACCTCGACGAGCAGCGCCGCGTCCAGCACCCAGGCGGCCACGTCGGGCGCCAAGTCCTCCAGGTCGTCCTCGTCCGGGTCCCGTGGATCGACGTTCGCGAAGTGCGCGAGGACGCGCGGTTCGAACTGCGCCAGCCGGTAGAAATCGCGTTCGACCGCCTCGGTGACGATCGCCATCGGCGCGATCGGCACGCCCAATTCCTGCGCGCGGCGCAGCCAAGCGAGTTCGGGAGCGGCTTCCGGGGCGGCGTCGACGGCGAGGTGGGTCACGCCCGATGCTACGCGCCGGCCTCGGAGCCCGCGGTCGCCCCGGCAGCGGCGGGTGCGCCCGCGTCCACGGCGCATGGAACGTTCAGGGTCGCGTGATAGCCTCACCGTCGATGTTCGGGACCCGCACCGCCCGCTCTGGCGCCGTCCGCCTCCTGGTGCTCGGGGCCGCCTTCGTCGTGCTCGCGGGCGCGGGCGCCTGGGTGTTGACGGGGTACCTGCAGGTCGGCGAGGTGCGCGTTCCCGACGCGATCGGGCTGTCGTACGAGGCGGCGGCGTCGCGCATGCGGGACGCGGGCTTGGAGCCTCGCGCGTTCGTCGAGGTCGACCCGGCGGCGGCGCCGAACGAGGTCGTGGCGCAATCGCCTGCGCCCGGGCACACCGTCCGCCCCGGACGGGTGGTGGCGTTGGGCGTCAACGGGTTGGCCGAGCCTGCCGCGGTGCCGACCCTGGTGGGGTTGACCGAATCGGGCGCGGTGGCGCGGGCCGATGCCGTGGGCGTCCCGGTGGACTGGGTCACGTACGTCGGGTCCGACCGGCCGGTGGGTTCCGTGGTCGCGCAGCAGCCGCTCGCCGGGGCCGTGTTGGTTCCGGGGGAGGGGGTGCGCCTGACGGTCAGCCGGGGCCCCGGGGACGCGCCGGTCGTCCTCCCCGACCTGGTCGGCCGGGACGTCGAGGAAGCGCTGGCCGAGCTCGAGGTCCTCGGGATCCGGCACGTCGAGCAGGTGGCGGCCGCCCTGAGCTTCGACCGCCCCGGCTCCGTGACCGACCAGCGCCCGGCCGGCGGCTCGAGCGTGCTCCCATCGACGCCCGTGACCCTCGTGTACGCGCTCGCCGGCACCCGCATCGTGGAGGTGCCCGACGTCGCCGGCTTCCCGCTGTGGCGGGCGCAACTCACCCTGAGGGCCGCGCAGCTCGACCTGGGGGCGGTGCAGCGCATCGACGACCCGTCGCTGCCCGAGGGCGTCGTCGAGGCGCGCCCCGCCGGGTACACGGTCGTCGGTTCGCCGGTCGCGCTCGTGGTGAACGGCCGCTCCGTCGCCGACGACCGCCCCTTCGAGCCCTTCGACTTCTTCGGCGACGAGCGACCACCGATCGGGGGCTTCGACGCCGGTCGGGTCCCTGGCGACGGCGACGAGGACGGCGAGGTCGACGACGATGGCGAGGCGGCGGCCGACGTGCCGGCGCCCGGTACGACGGTGGCCCAGGCCGATGGCAGCCGCCTGATCCCCTTCCGCTTCGATCCGGGCTCCGTGGGCGTGGCGAGCCTGACGCGCGAGCCGTACCGCCTGACGCTCGTGGTCTCGGACGCCGAGGGCGAACGCACGGTGCTCGACCGCGACCTCGACGCCGGCGAGGCGGTCTCGCTGAGCGTGCGGGTCGTCGGCGACGAGCCGCTCGTGCAGACCTTCATCAACGGATCGTTCTTCCAAGCGTGGCGGCCGTGAGGGCTACGGGCGTGAGGTCGTTCGCGCGCAGCTCGCACCCGTACGCGTAGACTCGCACCACCGATCGGTCCGGTGCCGCGCCGATGCGCGGCGCGCAGACCCGGACGAGGAGGACGCGTGAACGAACCCGACATCGCGCCGCTCGCGCGGCGGCTCGCCGAGGAGAACAACGTCGACTGGCGCCGGCTCGAGGGATCGGGCGACGGCGGCCGGATCGTCGAACGCGACGTGTTGACCTTCCTCGCCAAGGTCATGGCCGGCGAGGAGGAACTCGACCCCACGCCGGAACCGGTGCCCGAGGGCATGCAGGCCTGGCCCGACGCGGACGTCGCCGCCTACCGCGCCGCCGCCGCCGCGCCGCCGGTCGAGCGCTCGGTCACGTCGACGCTCGACGACGACCTGTTCCTGTTCGACGAAGCGCCGGGCGCGGGTGCGGCGCCGGCGGCGCCGCGCGACGACGTCCCGCCGGTCTTCGACGAGCCGGTCGCGGCGGCCCCGGCGGACGCGCCAGCGTCCGTCGACGAGGACGACGACGGGCTGCTGCTCGTCGACGAGCCGGAGGACGACGGCGCCCTCGCGGCGAGCGTCCATGCCGCGGACGACGGCGACGACGTGTTCGCCTTCGACGAGCCGGTCGCCGATGCCGACGCCCGGCGGGGGTCGGCGACGGACCTGCCCGAGCTGTTCGAGGTCGACCCGTCGCCCGCGGCGGAGGCGGACGACGCGCTGTTCGTCGACGACGACGGACCGAGCCAGGATGCCGAGGCCGATCGGGGCGTGTTCATCGACCTCGACGATCGCCGATCGGACGCCGGAAGCTCGCGCGCCGGGGGCGACGCGGTCGCTCGCCGGCGGGCGGACGACTTCGCCGCCACCGAGGAGCGCATCGACGACGGTCTGGGGTACGTCATCGGGGACGCGCCGGAGGGCGCGGCTGCGGTGGCGGACGCACCGGCGACCGCGCTCGATGCCGCGGACGTGGTGCTGGTGCGCCATGGTCAGCTCTGGCGCCGACGCCTCGACGACCGGGCGTTCCGGAGCGCGGTCTCGCAGATCGCGGACGCGCTCGGGGCTGCGCCGAGCGCCGTCGCCGTGGTGCTGCTCGCGCGCGCCGTGCGGCGCGCGTGGCCGGCCGAGGGGGCGATCGACGGCTGGTGGTGGACGGCGGACGGGGCCCGGCGTCGCTCGGTCGCGACCGACGGAGTCGTCGCCGACGCTCTGGCCGCCTTGGCGACCGACGAGGACGCGTCGGGCGATCCGACGGCCGTCGTCGTCGCCGATCTCAGCTCCATCGCCCTGGACGAGGCGGTGCTCCATCTGGACGCCCCGGTGCTCGCCCTCGGTCGCGCCACCGGCGATGGCGCCTGGCTGACCCTGTCCGGCGACGACGTCCCGCAGGGCGCGGTGGCCGCGCTCGGACGGGTCGCGGAGGCCTTGACCGCCCCGGTCCGACTGCTCGTCTAGCGGTCGGCCGGCGCGGGCGGGATGAGCCACCACGCCGCCGGGTAGGCGAGCGCGGTGATGCCCAGCGAGGGCACCAGGCTGACGACCCAAAGCGCCCGCACGATCGACGCGCGGGTGCCGACGAACTCGGCGATGCCGGCGCAGACGCCACCGAGCACCTTCCCGCGGCGGGCGCGGCGCAGGGGTCGGTCGGCGCCGATCGGGCGGCGGGCGCGACGTTGTTCGTGAAGTAGCGGGTCGGTGCTCGGCTCCATGACCGCTCAACGTACCTCCGTGGCCGCGTAGGGCCACGTCACGGGCGACGTCGGGTCGCGCAGCGCCGCATGCACCCGCGCCTCGAGCTCGCGGACGTCGGTGCCTTCATGGCGGTCGGGCACGAGGACCAGGTGGCGGAGCGCCTTCGCGTAGTTGCGTCGACCGCCGCGCGCCGACCCCAACGTGCGAGCCTTGTGCAGCGCGGCGCACAGGAGGATCACGCCGGCCGTCCACGAGCGCTCGAGCCCGGTGGCCGCGAGCCACGACGGTTCGAGGTGCTCGTGGGCGTCCCAGAAGCGCCCCTCGTCGAACGCGCGCACGGCGGCGCGCCACTCGGCGTCCATGCCGGCAGGTTAACGCGCCCTACGCCACGCCGCGGTACCGTCGGCCATGACCCAACCTCCACGCCGCGTCGTCGTCGCCGTGAGCGGCGGCTCCGGCCTCGTCTACGCCGTCGACCTGCTGCAGGCGCTCGGCCACGTGCCCGGTGTCGAACGCCACCTGATCGTCACGGCCGGAGCCAAGCAGGTCCTCCCCACGGAGCTCGACCTGGGCCTGCACGGCATCGAGGCCCTGGCCGACGTCGTGCACAAGGACGCCGACCTGGGCGCACCGATCGCCAGCGGCAGCTTCCGCGCCCACGGCATGGTCGTCGTCCCGTGCTCGGCCGGCACGCTCGCGAAGGTCGCCCAGGGCTTCACCGACAACCTGGTGGCGCGCGCCGCCCACGTCTGCCTCAAGGAGCGGCGTCCGCTCGTCCTGACCCTCCGCGAGGCGCCGTACTCGCGGCCGATGCTGGCGAACATGCTGGCGGCGCACGACGCCGGTGCGGTCGTGATGCCCGCGTCGCCCGGCTTCTACCACCGCCCGGCGACCGTGGCCGAGCTCGTGGCCGGCGTGACCGCCCGGACGCTCGACCTACTGGGGCTCGAGCACGAGCACGCGCCGCGGTGGAAGGACGATGTCTGACGCCGTCGCCGCGCTGGTGCCGGCCGCCGGCGGCGGTGTCCGCCTCGGGATGGGCCCCAAGGCCTTCGTGCGGGTCGGGGGGCGTCCGCTCCTCGCCTGGACCGTGGCCGCGCTGGCCCCCTGGGTCGACGAGCTGGTCGTCGCGGCGCCGGCCGCTGCGCTCGAGGAGGCGCGCACGATCGCGCTCGCGGCGGCCGGCGCCACGCCGGTGCGGCTCGTGGCGGGCGGCGCCACCCGGCAAGCGACCGTGGAGCGGTTGGCGCGCGCCACGGAAGCGACCTTCGTGCTCGTGCACGACGCCGCGCGCCCGTTCCTGGACGCGGCGACGGTGGGGGCGTGCGTGGCGAGCGTGCGCGCCCACGACGCGTGCAGCGTGGGTCGGCCGGTCGCCGACACGCTGGTGCGCACGCGCGACGGCGCGCCGGTCGACCGGTCCGTGCTCACCGCCGTCCAGACCCCGCAGGGCTTCCGCCGGTCGCTGCTGCTGCGCGCTCATGCCGCGGCGGCCGAACGCTCGGGAGAGGAGGCGACCGACGACGCGGGCCTGGTCCGGCGGCTGGGGGTCGACGTGGCCTGGGTCGCAGGCGGAGCGCATCTGTTCAAGGTGACCGGCGCCGACGACCTGGCGTTGGCGGAAGCCTGGGCGGCGCGTGCGGCCGCCGCCGCACCGGGACCGGGGACCGCATGAACGGTGCGTCCCGGTCCGTCCGCGAGCGCGCGCCCGCCAAGCTCAACTTGGGGCTGCGCGTGGTCGGGCGACGCCCGGATGGCTTCCACGAGCTCGATTCGCTGTTCGCCCACCTCGACCTCGCCGACGAGCTCGACGCGGCGCTGGCGACGGACGGCGCCGCGGCCGACCGACTCGAGCGCCGCCCGGTCGGCGACGCCTGGCTCGACGGCCGGGCGCTCCCGCTCGGGCCCGACAACCTGGTGGCGCGCGCGTTCGCCGCGGTGCGCGCGGCGCTCGATGGCGACCTGCCCGGCGTCCACGCCGTGCTCGCCAAGCGCGTTCCCTGGGGCGCGGGTCTGGGGGGCGGCTCCGCGGACGCCGCGGCGGCGCTCCGGTGCGCCGCGCGGCTGGCCTCGGCCCCCTTCGACGCCGCGCCTCTGGCCGAAGCGCTCGGTTCCGACGTGCCGTTCTGCCTCACGCGCCTGCCGATCGCGCGCGTCGGGGGTCGGGGCGAGCTGGTGGAGCCGCTCGCGTTGCCGGCCCGGACGGTGGTGCTCGTGCATCCTGGCGTCCCCGTGGCGGCGGGCGACGCCTACCGTTGGTGGGCGGCCGCTCCGGTGGACGTCGCCCCCATGGACGAGGCGATCGACGCCTGGCGCCGTGGCGGGTCGTTGCGGCTCACGAACGCGCTGGAGCCCGGGGTGGCCGCGCGCGTCCCGGAGGTCGCCCTGGCGTTGGCCGAACTGCGCGCACACGCGACCGGACCGGTCGCCATGAGCGGTTCGGGGTCGACGTGCTTCGCCGTCGCCGCCGATCGCGCCGAGGGCACCGCGATCGCGGCGGCCGTGGCCGCCCGCCGCCCCGACTGGTGGGTGCGGGTGGCGGTCGCGGGCTAGAGCGCCGCGAAGTCCTGGGCGACCCGCACCGGACTACCGCTGGCCGCGCTCTCGTAGCTGGCGAGGATCAGGCGCACGGCCTCGCGGCCGTCCTCACCGGAGCAGACCACCGGTCCCTCGCCCCGGATCGCCGCGACGAAGGCGCGGACGTGGCGGGCGTGCGGTTTGGCGCCGGCGTAGCGGTGCTCGGCGACGTCGGTCTCGCCCCAGGTGGTGCCCGGCGAGGCTCGGTGCACGTGCCGCAGGACGGGTTCGCCGCCGAAGCGGTTCGTGTACTCGAGCGCGCCCCGAGTGCCGTAGAGCCACCACCCCTCCTCCCACCCCGTCGCCGTCCAGGCGACCTCGACGGTGCCGATGGCGCCGCTCTCGAAGGCGAGCGAGACGTGGCCGGTGTCCTCGACCTCGACGTCGAACTTGCGGGTGACGGTGCGCGCGAAGACGTCGTGGACGTCGCCGCCGACGAAGCGCGCGAAGTCCATCAGGTGGCAGCCGTTGTCGAGCAGGGTCCCGCCGCCGGCGACGGCCTTGGTGGCGAAGGACGGTCCGACCGACGCCTTGCCCGCCCAGTCGTGCGCTTGCCGGAGCCGCACGTGGGTGAGCTCGCCGAGTTCGCCGGCGTCGAGCAGGTGCTTGGCGTACGCGGCGGCGCCGTGCGACCGGAGCTGGTGGTTGGTCATCAGCACGACCCCCGCCGCGTGGCAGGCCTCGATCATCGCGTCGGCCTCGGCGAGGTCGAGCGCGATCGGTTTCTCGCACAGCACGTGCACGCCGGCCGCGGCCGCGGCGAGCGTCGCGGGGTGGTGCACGAAGGTCGGGGCGCAGATCGAGACCGCGTCGACGGCGCCGTCGGCGAGCAGCGCCTCGTAGTCGTGGTAGGTCCGGTCGACCCCCCATGCGGCGGCGCGGGCGGTCAACGACGGCGCGTGGACGTCGGCGAGCGCGACCACCTCGGCCCCGGCCGCCACGTAGCCGTCGCGGTGCGCCTGCGCGATGCCGCCGACCCCGATGATGCCGACGCGCAGCGGGGCGCTCAAATGTGCTCCTTGGTGGGGTTCGGGACCGGCTCGAGCTCGACGCTGCGGGTGCACAGGTTCGTCGGGTGCGCGACGCGCCGCGCGGCCCAGGCGGCCGCGTTCGTGAGGATGCGGCGCACCATCGGGTGGTGGTAGGTGGGGTAGGTCTCGTGGCCGGGGCGGAAGTAGACCACCTGGCCGTGCCCGCGGCGCCAGGTGCACAGGCTGCGGAAGACCTCGCCCCCCTGGAACCAGCTGATCATCAGCAGCTCGTCGGGCGTGGGGATGTCGAAACGCTCCCCGTACATCTCCTCCTGCTCCAGTTCGAAGTAGGCCGGCACGCCCTCGAGGATCGGGTGCGAGGGCTGCAGGTTCCACAGCCGCTCCTTCTCGTCGGCCTCGCGCCAGAGCAGCGAGGCGTTGCTGCCCAGCACGCGCTGGAACGGCTTCGAGAAGTGGCCGGAGTGCAGCACGACGAGCCCCATGCCGGCGAGCACCGCTTGGTGCACCTTGGCGGCCCACGCGTCCGCGACCTCGGCGTGCGCCTTGTGGCCCCACCAGAACAGCACGTCGGTGTCGTCCAGGAGCGCGTCGGAGAGGCCGTGGTCGGGCTCGCGCAGGGTGGCGGTGCGGACGTGCGCGTCGGGGTAGCGCTCGAGCACCGCGGCGCGCAGCGCGCCGTGGATGCCGTCGGGGTACAGCGCCGCGACGCTGTCGTGCTCGAGTTCGTGCAGGTACTCGTTCCAGATGGTGACCTTGAGCGGTGCCATGGGGCCGAGTCTACCGCCGGGGCGCGGGGCATCGGGCCCCCGCCCCGGCGGGGTCTTCAGCCGGTGACGGCCCCCTCCGCGGCGCTGCCCACCAGCTTGGCGTACTTGGCGAGCACCCCGACCCGGTAGCGCGGCTCGGGGGCCGTCCACGCGGCGCGCCGCCGCGCCAGTTCCGCGTCGGAGACCTCGACGGCGAGCAGGTTGCGCTCGGCGTCGATCGTCACCGGGTCGCCTTCGACCAGCAGCCCGATGGGGCCGCCGACCGCCGCCTCGGGGGCGACGTGGCCGACGACCAAGCCGTACGTGCCGCCCGAGAAGCGTCCGTCGGTGATCAGCGCGACCGAGTCGCCGAGCCCCTTGCCGATGATCGCGCTCGTGGGGGAGAGC
Organism: Trueperaceae bacterium; assembly: GCA_011390455.1. The sequence continues at coordinate 14,420 of JAABSI010000039.1, read as the reverse complement.
ATCTCGCGCATGCCGGGGCCGCCGACGGGCCCCTCGTAGCGGATGACGACCACGTCGCCCGCCTTGACCCGGTCGTCGAGGATCGCCGCCATCGCGTCCTCCTCGGACTCGAAGATGCGCGCGGGGCCGGTGATCTTGGTCTGCTTGAGGCCCGAGGTCTTGGCGACGGCGCCGTCGGGTGCGAGGTTGCCGCGCAGGATCGCCAGGTGCCCCTCGGCGTAGATCGGGAGGTCGAAGGGGCGCACCACGTCCTGCCCCGCGGGCGGCGTCGCGGGCACGTCGGCGAGGTTCTCGGCGACGCTCGCGCCGGTCACGGTGCGGCAGTCGCCGTGGAGCAGCCCGGCCTCGAGGAGCATCTTCATCACCAGCGGGATGCCGCCCACCCGGTGCAGGTCGGTGGCGACATAGCGCCCCGAGGGCTTGAGGTCGCACAGGACGGGCACCCGTTTGCGGATCGCCTCGAAGTCGTCGATCGTCAGCGGCACCTCGGCCGCGCGCGCGATCGCGAGCAGGTGCAGGACCGCGTTCGTCGATCCGCCCACGGCCATCACCACCGCGATCGCGTTCTCGAAGGCCTCGCGCGTCATCAGGTCGCGCGGCCGGACGTCGTCGGCGATGCAGCGCAGCAGCGCCTCGGCGCTCGCCTCGGTGCTGACGCGCTTCTCGTCGTCCTCGGCCGCCATGGTGCTGGAGTAGGGGAGCGAGAGCCCGAGGGCCTCGATGGCCGAGGACATCGTGTTGGCGGTGTACATGCCGCCGCAGGAGCCGGCGCCGGGGCACGCGTGCTGCTCGATCGCGCGGAAGGTCTCGAGCGGGATGCGCCCGGCGGCGTACTGGCCCACCGCCTCGAACACGGAGACGATCGTGAGGTCCTCGCCGTCGTGGTGCCCAGGCTTGATGGTGCCGCCGTAGACGAACACCGCGGGCACGTTCAGGCGGGCGATGCCGATCATGGCGCCCGGCATGTTCTTGTCGCAGCCGCCGATCGCCAGGAGCCCGTCCATCGACTGGCCCCGGACCACGGTCTCGATGCTGTCGGCGATGACCTCGCGCGAGACGAGCGAGCACTTCATCCCCTCGGTGCCCATCGAGATGCCGTCGCTGATCGTGATCGTGCCGAAGGTCTGGGGCATGCCACCGGCGCGCCGCACGGCGGCGTCGGCCGCGTCGGTGAGCGCGCCGAGGCCCGAGTTGCAGGGCGTGATCGTGCTGTGGCCGTTCGCGATGGCCACGATCGGCTTGTCGAAGTCGGCGTCGGTGAAGCCGACGGCGCGCAGCATGGCGCGGTTGGGCGCGCGCTGGTCGCCTTGGGTCACGGTGGCGCTGCGGCGGTTGTGGGCATGAGCGTCGGGCATGGGACCTCCGGGGTGTGCGGGCATCGTACCCGCGGCGCGCGTCGTCGCGGCCGCGAACGGTCAGGGGTGGGGGGCCGCCCGAAGGCGGCGGACCCCTTCGTGGACGGTATCGGCGCCGCGGCAGAAGGCGAAGCGGAGCCAACGGGCGTCGTCGCCATCCCGGGCAACGCGGAACGCGCTGCCCGGGATGGCGACGACGCCCGCGATCTCGGGCAGCGCGTCGCACAGCGCCTGGTCGTCGGCGAAGCGCTCGGCGGCCGGCCAGCCGCCGGCGTCGGCGAAGAGGAAGTAGCCGGCCTCGGCCCGGGTGGGCGCGAACCCGGCACCGCGCAACCCGTCGGCGAGGGCGTCGCGCCGCGTCCGCAGCGCCGCGCGTTGGTCGGCGAGCAGCGCGTCGACCGCACCGCCCCCTCCGAGGTCGGCGAGCAGCTCGGCCACGGCGTGCTGCAGCGGGGTCGCGACGGCGAAGGTCACCCACTGGTGCACCGCGCGCACCGCCGCGACCAGGTCGTCCGGACCGGTCACCCAGCCGACCTTCCAGCCGGTCACGCCGAAGGTCTTGCCGGCCGAGCCGACGACGAGCGTGCGCTCGGGGGCGTAAGGCGCCAGTGGCGTGGTGGGGACGAAGGCGAGCTGGGCGTAGACGTCGTCCATCACGATCGCCAAGCCCGCGTCGCGGGCGACGTCGGCGAGGGCGGCCACGACGTCGGCCGGCAGCACCGTTCCGGTCGGGTTGTGCGGGTCGTTGACGAGCAGCACGCGCGTGCGCGCGGTCACGGCGGCCGCGACCCGGTCGGGATCGAGCGACCAGACGCCGGCCGCGTCCACGTCCATCGGGACGCCGACCGGGACGCCGCCCGCCAGCCGGATCATCGCCGGGTAGGCGTCGTAGCACGGCTCGACGACGAGCACCTCGTCGCCGGGATCGACGAGCGCCGACAGCGCCGCGAAGAGCCCTTCGGTGGCGCCGACGGTCACCTGCACCTCGCGCTCCGGGTCGAGCCTACGCCCGAGGCGCGGCGCCTCGGCATCGGCGAGGGCCTCCCGGAGCGCCGGCAGGCCGGGGAGCGGAGCGTACTGGTGCCCGCCGCTCCGCGCCCGATCGAGCGCCTCGAGGACGCGGCGCGGCGGGGGGTCGTCGGGGAACCCTTGCCCGAGGTTGACCGCGCCGGTGCGCACGGCGAGGCGGGCGTAGCGCGCGAAGACGGTCTCGGCGGCGCCGGCGGCGCGCCCGGCCGGGGTCGGGCGCGCGCCGGCGGCGGTCACGCGCTCGCGGCGGACGCCTTCGCGGCGACCTCGATGCGCGCGGGGAGCCGCTCGATCACCGCGGCGGTGAACGCGGCGGTGCCGCGGGTGCCGCCCAGGTCGCGGGTGGGGTCGTCGGCGAGCGCCCCCTTCACGGCGGCCTCGAGCGCGTCGGCGGCGGCGGGGGCCGCGAGCGCGAAGCGCAGCATCATCGCCGCCGACAGCAGCGTGCCGGTGGGGTTGGCGAGCCCCTGCCCCGCGATGTCGGGGGCGCTGCCGTGCACCGGCTCGTAGAGGCCGACGTCGCCACCGAGGCTCGCGGACGGCAGCACGCCGAGCGAACCCGGCAAGACCGCCGCCAGGTCGGAGAGGATGTCGCCGAACAGGTTGGAGGTGACCACGACGTCGAAGCTCGTGGGCGCCTTGACCAACTGCATCGCGGCGTTGTCGACGTAGAGGTGGTCGAGCTCGACGTCCGCGAACTCGGTCTGGTGGACGCCCACCACCACGTCGCGCCAGAACTGCGACACGTCGAGGACGTTCGCCTTGTCGACGCTCGTCACCCGACCGCGGCGCAAGCGCGCCGCCTCGAAGGCGGTGCGCGCGATGCGCTCGACCTCGTAGCGCTCGTAGACGTCGGTGGAGACCCCGCGATCGGGACCGCTCGACGACGGTTTCCCGAAGTAGATCCCGCCCGTCAGCTCGCGGACGATCAGCAGGTCGGTGCCGCGCGCGACGGACTCCTTGAGCGGCGACAGGTGCTCGAGGCCCGGGACCACCGCGACCGGACGCAGGTTCGCGTAGACGCCCAGGTGCCGGCGCAGGTCGAGGATCCCCGATTCCACGCGCAGCGGTCGGGCCACCCGGTTCCACGGATGGTCGCCGACCGGCCCCCCGGCCGAGCCCATCAGGACCGCGTCGGCGGCCGCCGCCCCCGCCTTGGTGGCCTCGGGGAGCGGGGTCCCGTGCGCGTCGAGCGCGCCCCCGCCGAACGGCAGCGGGTCCCAGTCGAACGCGAGGCCGGCGCGCGGGGCCAGCGCCTCCAACACCTCGATCGTGGCGTCCACGACCTCGGGGCCGATGAAGTCGCCCTTCAGGACGGCGATGCGGTGGCGGCTCACGCGCTCGGCTCCTGGACGTACGGCAGGCGGGCGGCGGTCGCGGCGATCGCCGCGTCGTGGGCGAGGAGTTCGGCGAGCGGGTCGTAGCGGCCGGCGACGAGTACCTCGCGGGCGGTAGCGGGCAGCCGCCCCCGGTAGGTGCGGCCCGACACGGTCACCGTCTCGGCGGCCACGTCGAGCTCGAGCACCGCGGAGGGGTCGGCGTCGACCGCGGCCGACACGGCGGCGAGGTCGTCGTCGCCGAGCGCGAGGCACACGAGCCCGAGCGTCGTGGCGTTCCCGAAGAAGATCTCGGCGAAGGAGCCGGCGATCACCGCCCGGAAGCCGGCGCGCACGACCGCTTGGGGCGCGTGCTCGCGGGAGCTGCCGCACCCGAAGTTGCGGCCGCTCACGAGCACCGTCGCGCCCTCCCGCTCCGGGGCGTCGAGCGGGTGGCCGAGGGCGCGACCGTCTTCGCCCTGGCGCACGTCGCGGAACAAGAAGTCGCCGAGGCCGTCGAAGGTGACGACCTTCATGTAGCGCGCGGGGATGATCCGGTCCGTGTCGATGTCGTCGCCGGGGACGACGACGCCGCGCCCGAGGACCTGGGTGATCGGTTCGAGCGCCACGTCAGGCCACCGCCGCTTCCGCGCCGAAGATCGTGCGCGCGTCCGCGACCGCCCCCGTGACCGCCGCCGCGACGACCATCACCGGGCTCATCAGGACCGTGCGCCCGGTGACCGAACCCTGCCGGCCCTTGAAGTTGCGGTTGCTCGAGCTGGCGCAGAGCTGGTCGCCGACGAGCTGATCGGGGTTCATGGCGAGGCACATCGAGCAGCCGGCGGCGCGCCATTCGAACCCGGCGTCCTTGAACACCTGGTCGATGCCTTCGCGCTCGCAGGCCTCCTTGACGAGGGTCGAGCCGGGCACCGCGATCGCCTGGACCCCGGGGGCGACCTTCCGTCCGCGGAGCACCGCGGCGGCCTCGCGGAAATCGCTGAGGCGGCCGTTGGTGCACGAGCCCAGGAAGGCGACGTCGACCTTGGTGCCGGCGATGGGCGCGCCGCCCTCGAGCTGCATGTGGGCGAGTGCCTCGAGCACGGAGGCGCGCTGCCCCGGAGGGACCCGGTCGGGGTGCGGGATCGCCTCGTCGACGGCGATCGCCTGGCCCGGGTTGATGCCCCATGTAACGGTGGGCGGGATGTCGGCGGCGTCGATCACGACGACGTCGTCGTAGGCGCAGCCCGGGTCGCTCGCGGTCGCGCGCCAGGCCGCCACCGCGGCGTCCCACGCGGCGCCCGTGGGCGCGTACGGGCGCCCCTCCAGGTACGCGAAGGTGGTCGCGTCGGGGTTGACGTAGCCGCAGCGCGCGCCCCCCTCGATCGACATGTTGCAGACCGTCATCCGCTCCTCCATGGTCATGCGGTCGAACACGTCGCCGGCGTACTCGTAGGCGTAGCCGATCCCGCCGTTCACCCCGAGGGTGCGGATGATGTGCAAGATCACGTCCTTGGCGTACACGCCGGGGCCGAGGGCGCCGTTCACCTCGATGCGGCGCACCTTGGGCTTGGTCATCGCGATCGTCTGGGTGGCGAGCACGTCGCGCACCTGGCTCGTGCCGATCCCGAAGGCGATCGCCCCGAAGGCGCCGTGGGTGCTGGTGTGCGAGTCGCCGCAGGCGATCGTCGTGCCGGGCTGGGTGATGCCCTGCTCCGGTCCCACCATGTGGACGATGCCCTGGCGGCCGGAGTCCAGGTCGAAGTAGGTGACGCCGTGGCGGGCGCAGTTGCGCGCGAGCGCCTTGATCATGGCGTCGGCGAGCGGGTCGTCGAAAGGCTCGGTGCGGCGGTCGGTGGGGACGATGTGGTCGACCGTCGCGAAGGTGCGGTGCGGCATCCGCACCGAGAGCCCGAGGTCGTCGAGCATGCCGAAGGCCTGCGGGCTCGTGACCTCGTGGATCAGGTGGGTGCCGATGAGCAGCTGGGTCTGGCCGTTCTCGAGGGTGCCCACGGCGTGGGCGTCCCAGACCTTGTCGAACAGATGGCGCGGTCGGTTCATGCGGCGATGGCTCCTAAGGTGGTGGCGATAGCGAACGTGCCCCCCGATCGGCAGGCGATCGGGGGGCACGCAGGGCGGGCGAGCGCCGTCAGGACGGCGTCGCGGCGGCGCGTTCCCCCGGACCCGGTAGCGGCAGGGTACGGCGTCGCTGGATGGCGCGGAGGCGCCGTCGGACGCGCGGTCGAGCTTGCATGCCGTTGAGCGTACGGAAGCGGGCGCGTCGTGTCAACGCGCCCGCGCCGCGATTGGTAGATCGCGCGCGATCGGTAGATCGGTGCGCCGTCGGTCAGCGTCCTCCGCGGCCGATCGGGGTGCCGCTGCCGGGGCGTCCGATGCCGCCGCCGGGGCCGGTCGGTCCCGCGGGGCGCGCGGGCGCCGGGCCGGTGCCGGTGCGGCTCGCCTCGCCGGTGGCCGCCAGGCCGCCCGAACCGACCAGCCGTTCGAACTCCTTGGCGTCGACGGAGCGCGCCAGCCCGACCTCGAAGCTGATGAGCCGCTTGAGGTGCAGTTCGGCCAGGCAGGCGTCCATGGTGATCATGCCGATCTGGCCGCCGGTCTGGATCGACGAGAGGATCTGGTGCGTCTTGCCCTCGCGGATCTGGTTGCGCACGGCGGGGGTCGCCATCAGGAGCTCGTAGGCCAGGACGCGGCCGTCGCCCGAGGCCTTGGGGATCAGCTGCTGCGTGAAGATCGCCTGCAGGTTGTTGGCGAGCTGCACCCGGACCTGCTCCTGCTGCGCCTCGGGGAAGACGTCGATGATGCGGTCGATCGCTTCGGGCGCGGAGTTGGTGTGCAGCGTGCCCATGACCAGGTGGCCGGTCTCGGCGGCGGTCACCGCGGCGCCGATCGTCTCGTGGTCGCGCATCTCGCCGACCAGGATGACGTCGGGCGCCTGTCGGAGCACCGAGCGCAGGGCCGCATGGAAGTCGCGCGTGTCCTCACCGATCTCGCGCTGGTTGACGATCGAGCGCTTGTGCTGGTGGAAGAACTCGATCGGGTCCTCGACGGTCACGATGTGCTTTTGCGACTCGCGGTTGATCATGTCGACCATCGTCGCGAGCGTCGTGGACTTGCCCGAGCCGGTCGGCCCGGTGACGAGCACCAAGCCGCGCGGCAGGCGCGCGATCTCGGCGAGCTCGGACGGGCACCCCAGCTGGTCGAAGGTGAGCACTTCCTCGGAGATCGTCCGCAGCACGCCGCCGACGGAGTTCCGCTGCTGGAAGCAGTTCACGCGGAAGCGACCGTGGCCCGAGAGGCTGAACGAGAAGTCGAGGTCCTTCTTCTCCTCGAAGTTGCGCTGCTTCTTCTCGTCCATCATCGAGTACATCAAGCGGCGGGTGACGTTCGGGGTGAGGGGGTCGTGTTCGGTGGGGCGCCATTCGCCGTGGATCTTGATCATCGGCGGCAGCCCGACCGTGAGGATCAAGTCGGAGGCGCGTCGCTCCACGGCCATCTTGAGGAGGTCGACGATGTCGACCTGAGTCTGGGTCGCACGGATCTGGTCGGCCATCAGGGGTTCCTCTCGGGAGAAGTGGTGGTCATTCGGCGGTCCTCGCCAGCACCTCTTCGAGCGTGGTGATGCCCTCGAAGGCCTTCAGGACCCCATCGTCGCGGAGCGTCCGCATGCCGTTGCGCATGGCGATCTCCTTCATCTCCAGCGCCGACTGCTCCTTCACGATGGCGGTGGACAGCTCGTCGTCGACGATGAGCAGCTCATGGATAGCGTAGCGACCGTTGTAGCCGCTGCCGCCGCATTTTTCACAACCGACCCCGCGGTAGAGCTTCTTTCCCTTGATCTCGTCCGAGGCGAGGCCGAGCCGGCGCAGCACGTCGGGTTCGGGGGTGTACTCGACCTTGCAGTCCTTGCACACCTTGCGCACCAGGCGCTGGGCGAGCACGCCGATCAGCGACGCCGACACGTTGAAGGGCTCGATGCCCATCTCCGTCAGGCGCACCACGGCACCGGCGGCATCGTTCGTGTGCAGCGTGGCGATGAGCAGGTGGCCGGTGAGCGCCGCTTCCATCGAGATCTTGGCGGTCTCGTGGTCGCGGATCTCGCCGACCATGATGATGTCGGGGTCCTGGCGCAGGAAGGCGCGCAGCGCGCGCGCGAAGTCGAGGCCGGCCTTGAGGTTCACCTGCGTCTGGTTGATGCCGGGGATCTCGTACTCGACCGGGTCCTCGACCGTCGAGACGTTGACGTCGGGGGTCGCGATGCGCTTGAGGATCGAGAAGGTCGTGAACGACTTGCCCGAGCCGGTGGGGCCGGTGATCAGGAACATCCCGTACGGCTTCTGGATCACGTCGGTGAAGCGCTGGTAGTTGTGTTCGGCGAAGCCGAGCTGCTCGATCTCGGGGATCGAGGTCGCCTTCTTGAGGAGGCGCATGACGGCCTTCTCGCCGTACACCGTCGGGAGCGTCGAGAGGCGGAGGTCGACCTCGACCGACTTGTCCTTGTAGCGCACGCGGCCGTCCTGCGGCATGCGGCGCTCGGCGATGTTCAGCCCGCCCATGATCTTGATGCGCGCCGCCATCGCGCCCGCGGTCGCCTTGGGCATGGTCATGTACTCGCGCAGGCTGCCGTCCTTGCGCACCCGCACGATCACCTTGTCGGGGCGCGGTTCGATGTGGATGTCCGAGATGTCGTTCAGCAGCGCCTCGCGGATGATGCTGTTGACCACCTTCACCAGCGCGTTGTCGTCGATCGAGCTGGTGTCCTCCTCGGCCTGCTGCTGCCCGCCGACCTCCTCCATGACCGCCTTGGCGAGCTCGTCCATGTCGGCGCCGTCGCGGTAGAAGCGGTTGATCAAGCGCGTCAGGGTCTCCTCGGTGGCGACCGCCGGCTGGATCTCCTTGCCGGTGATCAAGCGGATGTCGTCGAGGGCGAAGACGTGCCGCGGGTCCTTCATCGCGACGACCAAGGTGTTGCCCTCGGTGCGCACCGGCATCGCCTGGTAGCGGCGCACGGTCGCCTCGGGCACCAGCGTCACGACCATCGGGTCGACCTTGACGGTGTTCTCCTCGACGTACTCGTACCCGAGCTGCATCGCCAGGCTGCGCGCCAGCATCTCGGGCGAGATCTTGCCCGATTGCACGAGCGTGTCCTCGAGCCGACCGCCGCCGGAGCGCTGCTTGTTGAGCGCCTCGTCGACGTCGAGCTGGGTGACGTACCCGAGGTCGACGAGGATCTCGCCGAGCGGCTTGACCTTGCCGAGCTTGGCCTGCTCCTCGAGCGCCTTGCGCAGCTGCTCGCGCTTGAGCTTCTTGGACACGAGCAGCTGTTCGCCGAGCCGCCCCTTGTCGTGGGCGTACATCGCCTCGATGCGCTGCTGGACCTGGGCGTCCGACGCGGCGACGAACGCGGTCGCGATCGGCACGATGGCCTCGACGTCGGCGATGCGCCGCGGATCGGCGACCGCGACGACCAGCGTCTCGCCGTCCATGCGCAGCGGCACGGCGTTGAACTGCACCGCGTCGAGGCGCAGCAGATGGCTCGCCAGCGACTCGTCGAAGGGCACGCCGGCCAAGCTGGGTTCGAACGGGAGCCCCAGCTGCTCGGCGAGGAGCCGCACGAGCGTGTCGTCGTCGAGGTGGCCGCGGCGGACGAGGATGCGCCCCAGCACCCCGCCGGTGCGCTGCTGCTCGGCGACCGCCTCGGCGAGGTCCTCTTCGCTCAGCAGCCCGCGCTCGACGGCCAGTGCCCCGAGGCGCTGGCTGGTGTCGACCTGGAAGTCGCTGGGCGGCGTGAGGCCGAGCTCGGGGTAGTACGTCGCCAGCGCCCACTGCAGCTCGCTCCGCAGGGCCTGGTAGGGCTCGACGACGCAGCCGGAGGCGTCCTCGATCTCCTCGATCGCCAAGGCGTCGAGCGGGTCCTCGAAGGCGACCCGCAGGCGGTTGCCGTCGATCGCGAAGGGCAGCGCACCTACTTCGTAGGCGGTGTCGCCGTCGACCTTGGCGAGCGCGTCCGGCATCACGTCGACGCGCGGCAGCATCACGAGCGGGATGCCGATCGACTCCTCGACCGCGCGCGCGATGCGCTGCTCCGAGATCACGCCGATCTGGACGAGGACGTCGGCGAGGCGGCCGCCGACCTCGGCGTGGCGCCCGATCGCCTGCTGCAGCGATTCGTCGCTGACGTAGCCGCGTTCGAGGAGGACGGCGCCTAGGCGCTTGTCACCGATCGACAGGACGGCCATGGCCACCTCCGGTGAGCACCCACCGCTCGAGCCGGCGGGCGGCGCGCGTGTGGGCGTGCCGGCCGGGCGAGAGTGGGGTGACGAGGATCGAGATCAAGCCGGCGCAGTTCGCGCCGAGCACGTCGGTGAAGAGCTGATCGCCCACCATGGCGGTGTGCCGAGCGTCGCTGCCGAGCGCGCGCAACCCGCGCCGGAAGGCGAAGCCGAAGGGCTTGCCCGACAGCGCGAAGGCGGGCACGCCGAGGTCGCGCCCGAGCGTGGCGACGCGGGATCGGGTGCCGTTCGACAACAGCGCGACCGCGATCCCGGCGGCCTTGAGGGCGGCGAGCCAGGTGCGGACGTCGGCGCCGACCGGCGCGCCGTCGCGGACGACGAGGGTGTCGTCGGCGTCCACGAGCACGGCGCGGACCCCGTGCTCTTGCAGCCAAGCGACGGAAACGTCCGTCACCGACGCAACGTGGAGGTTCGGCTTCAGCATTTCGCGATGCTAGCACGCGTCCGTGAGGGCACCCGAGAAGCGCTTCACGCGCGCCGGAGGGCTAGGCATCGCCCTCGGGCGTCCCGACCGCGCCGGCGTGGGCGAGCGCCGCGTGCAGCGATGCGACGAAATCGTCGCCGGCGTCGAGCCATGGGTAGTGGCCCCCCTCGACCAGGGCGGTGACGCCGTGGGGGAGGCCGGACAGCGCCGCCTCGACCTGATCGGGGTAGGCCGAGCCGTCCTGGGTGGCGACGAGCACGGCGGCCGGCGTCCGCAGCGAGGCCAGTTCGGCGCGCACGTCGACGCTCCAGGGGTCGGGGAGTTCGACCGTCTCGGTGGGTCCGAGGAGGGCGCTCGCGTCCGCGTGCTCGAGCCGCAGCCGAGCGGCCGCGTCGGGGAAGAGCAGCGCGTCGAACAGCGCCTTGGCGGAGGCCCGCCCGAACGCCTCGTCGACGAGCGCTTGGGGATCGAGCGCGTCGGCGTCGGCCAGCGCACCCTCCGGAGGGAGGGCGGCGTCGCCGTTCCCGCTGCGGACGGCCGCCGCGCGCTGGAGGGTGCGCGCGAGCATCGGCATCGACACCCATGGGTTGACGAGCACCAACCCGCGCACCCGGTCCGGATGCCGTCGCGCGGCCCGCACCGCGACGGCCGCCCCGAAGCCGTGGGCGAGCAGCGTCGCGTCCGCCAACCGGAGCGCACCCAGCACCGCCGCCACGTCGTCGGCGAGCACGTCGAGGTCGAACGGGGCGTCGGCGTAGCTGCGGCCGCCGCCGCGCTGGTCCGCGTACACCACGCGGTAACGCTCGAGGTCCTCGCCGAGCAGCTCGCGCAGGGCGTGGCACGAGTAGCCCGGACCGCCGTGCAGCACGTACACCGGGGGCGCTTCGGGGCGGCCGACCTGCTCCACGTAGAGGTCGGCGCCGGGCACCACGACGTGGGCGGCGTCGTCGAGCCAGCCGGTGGCCGCGAGTTCGTCGATGCCGCCCTCGGGGGCCTCGGCGTCGCGACCGCTCACCGCGCCACGCTCCGGAACCGCCAGGTGCGCGCGCGCTGGGGCACCGGGAGCGCGTCCGGTTCGCGGCCGCCGCGCGCCACGAGGAGCCAGAGGTCGCCCTGGTCCACCGCGGCCAGCAGCTCGACCTCGGCTCCGGCGCGCCGCCAGGCGTCGGCGAGCGGTGCCAACGCCGCCCGTGCGTCGGAGCCGGCGAGTTCGAAGAAGCGCACGTCGAGGTCGCCCGCCTCCATGGCGGACGAGGGCGGCGGGATCGGTCGGGAGTCGGTCATGGCCGCATCGTAGGACGACCGTGGCCCGGACCCGGAATCCTGGATGGCCCCATGGTAGGTATGGCGGCACCGGAGGAGGCCGCCCGATGCCCGCGCCCGACCCCCAAGGCCCACCCCGCATCGTCCGCCGCACCCTCGAGGACCTGCGCCCGCACGTCCGCGAAGGGCGCTACCGACTCGGACCGCACGCCGTGCGGCACGCCGCCTCGGAAGGGTTCGTGGAACGCGACGTGGTGATGACGCTGCTGCACGGGCGCGAGCTCGCTCGCTACCTCCAGGACGAGCGCCTGCTCGTCCTCGGCTGGGTACCGGCCGGACCGCTGGTTCGAGTGCCGCTGCACGTCGTCGTCGCGTACGGCCGGCCCCGGTGGGTCGACGTCGTGACCGCCTTCGTGCCCCGCGATCCGCACCGCGTCATGTCGCGCCGGCGCCTCGCCGAACTGCTGCGGCACGATCGCGACGGCGTGGCGGTGCGGCGCACCGGGCCGCCGCCGGACGCGGAGCGCGGCTGACGGCGGCCGCGGCTCAGGCGGGCAGTCGGAAGACGCGCCGCGCGTTGGCGTCGAGCTGCGATTCGAGCGCCTCGGGCGCCGCGCCCCGGAGGCGGGCGAGCTCGGCGGCCGTCAGCCGCACGTGGCCGGGGCGGTTGGGCTTCCCTCGGTGCGGCACCGGGGCCAGGTACGGCGCGTCGGTCTCCACGAGCAGACGTTCGAGCGGCACGGCCGTGGCCGCATCGCGGATGGCCTCGGCGCTCTTGTAGGTGAGGTTCCCCGCGAAGCTGACGTACCACCCGAGTTCGAGCGCGACCCGCAGCAGGTCGGGGTGGCCGTTGGTGCAGTGCAGCACCCCACGTTCGTGGCCGAGCTCCGCGATCGTGGCCGCGGTCGCGCGCGAGGCCTCGTCGCGATGCCCCCAACGCGCGCCGTTCGCGTCCCGGACGTGCAACACGAGCGGCAGGTCGTGCTCGTGCGCGAGCGCCCCCTGCCAGCGGAAGGACGCCAACTGGACGTCCAAGGGCACCGCGTCCCAGTAGAGGTCGACGCCGGTCTCGCCGACCCCGACGACCTTCGGGTGCGCCAGCGCCGCTTCGACCGTGCGACGCCCGGCGGGGTCGGAGGCCGCCACGGCGTCGTTCGGATGGATCCCGACGATCGCGTAGGTCCCCGGGTCGGCCTCCGCGGCGGCGAGCGCGGCGGCCACGCGCTCCGGACCGGTCGCGACGGTGATCAGGGCGGCCAGCCCTTCTTCGCGAGCGTCCGTGGGGGCATCGAGGCGGTCGAGGTGGCAGTGGGTATCGATCACGCCGCACGATACCGGCCGGCTCCGGCGTGTGAGGTTCTCGTCAGAGCCGCGGCGCTAGCCTTCGTGCATCTCGGGGCCAGCGCGCCCCGCCGCGAACCGCGGGAGGGACGCCGCCATGCACATCGATCCGTACCGCCGACAAGAGCCGCTTCGCTCCCTGAGCGACGACGAACTCAGCCGCATCATCGTGCGCTGCGAGAACGCGATCGCCGAGGGCACGGCCGAGATCGGCGACTACGAGGCCTTCGTGCTCGCACAGAAGGAGCTCGTCCGGCGCACCTGGTCGGCCTGACGCACGCTCCGTGAGCGCGCCGGCCTTGCCGCCGGCCGCGTCGGGGTGCCATCCTGCGGGCATCGTGCCCCGCACCCGCTCACCCATCCACCGCGCCGCCGGGCCGATCGTGCTCGCGGCGGCGGTCGCGCTCGTGCTGGCCGCGTGCGCGCCCGCCCGCACCGCCGCGCCCGCGGGCGCCCCGTCCGAAGCGGCGCAGGCGCCGCTCGCCGCGACGAGCTTCGTCGGCGGCGCGTCCTGGTACGGACCCGGCTTCGCCGGCCGGCGCACCGCCAGCGGCGAGATCTTCGACCCCAGCGACCTCACCGCCGCGCACCGCACGCTGCCCTTCGGGACCCGCGTGCGGGTCACCGACCTCGAGACCGGCGCCACCGTCGAACTGCGCATCAACGACCGCGGGCCGTTCCTGCCGGGCCGCGTGATCGATCTCTCGCGCGCGGGCGCGGAGGCGCTCGACGCGATCGGCCGGGGGGTGATCGACGTGCGCGTCGACGTCCTCGCCACGAACGGCGCCGCGCGCTTGGCCGTGGCGGCCGACCTGCGCGGCTTCGATGCGCGCTCCGCGCAGCACCGGCCCGGCCAGCTGCTGTTGCTCACGTCCGACCGCGCGACCGACCCCGTGCTCGTACGCATCGTCGCCGGCGAGGCGGGCTCGGGGGCCGACCTCTTCGTGGCCCCCGAGCTCTACCTGGTCCTCGGGCCGCTCGCGTCCGTCCGGAGCGACTGACCCCCTCGGCCCGCCAGCCGGGTCACGGACGCACGGTGGCGGCCGCCAGCGCCGCCGCGAAGGCGTCGAGCTCGGCCACGTCGCCCGCGTCGCGCATCCGGCCGACCCGGTCGACGAGCGCGGAACCGACGACGACGCCGTCCGCGACGGCCGCGACGCCCGCAGCGGTAGCGGCGTCGGCCACCCCGAACCCGACCGCGACGGGCAGCCCGCCGGCGGCGCGGGTGCGCCCCACCAGGTCGGCGAGGTCGACCGGCACCCCGGAGCGCGCGCCCGTCACGCCCGTGACCGACACCGCGTAGACGAACCCACGGCAGGCGTCCGTGACCGTCGCCAAGCGCGCGTCGGTCGAGGTCGGCGCCACCAGGAAGACGGTGGCCAGG
>JAABSI010000003.1 GCA_011390455.1 Trueperaceae bacterium | reverse complement strand
CTGACGGTGATGGGCGCCCGGCGCCGCCGCACCGCGCCGTACTCCAGGAGTCGAGCGAGGCAGTGGCTCACGGTCTCGCGGGTGGCGCCGATCATCTTCGCCAGGTCCTGCTGGGTGAGGTTGAGGTCGATCACGGTGCCGCGCTCGCTCTCGCTGCCGAAGTCCTTGGCCAGCCGGAGCAGCAGGTTGGCAAGGCGCCCCGGGGCGTCGAACGCGCCGACCTCGGCCTGGGACACCTGCGCCTGCCACAGGCGCGTCGACATCACCTGGATGAACTTCATGGCGATGCGCGGCTGCTGCTGCAGCAGCTTCTGGAAGTCGGCCTCGGGCATGACGATCAGCGTCGTGTCGATGACCGCCTCGGCCTGGTTCGGCCGCCGCTCGCTCGGGAGCAGCAGCAGCTCGCCGAAGATGTCGTACTGACCCAGCAGCCCGAGGATCATCTCCTTGCCGTTGGGGAAGTACATGGAGATCTTGACCATGCCTTCGCGCACGAAGTACAGCGCGTCGGCCGGGTCCTCCATGTGGTAGATGACCTCACCCTGCGCGAAGCGCCGATAGGGCGTGATGCGCGACAGCTGTTCGAGCTCCTCTTCGGAGAGGTCCTCGAAGAGCTGGGTGTTCTTGAGGTGCCACACCAAGCTTGGGTAATCGGGCATGTTGCGGAAGTGTACCGCACGCAGCGGAGCCGCGCGCGAGCACGATGCGCGGCGGCGAGCGCGCAGCAGGCGCGCCGCCGCCGTTCCGCCTTCGGCGATCAGCTAGCGGCGCTCAGCGCGTACGCGGCGACCAGGTCGAACGTCGCGGTCAGCGCGTCCATGTGGGTCCGCTCGAAGGCGTGGGACGCGTCGACGCCCGGCCCCACGAGCGCCACGCGGACGTCGGCCCCGCCGCGCCAAGCGGCGCTCCCGTCGCTCGCGTAGAAGGGGTAGACGTCGACGGCGAGGTCGATCGACGCGTGGCGCGCCACCTCCCGCAGATGGCGCCCGAGGCGCTCGTCGTAGGGACCCGAGGCGTCCTTGACGCACAGCGTCACGCCGGTCTCGCGGCTGGTCTGGCCCTCCCCCACCGCGGCCATGTCGAGCACCACCAACTCCTCGACGTCGTCCGGCAGGAGCGCCGCGCCGCCGTGGCCGACCTCCTCGTACGTGGTGACGCCGCACACGAGGTCGCCGGCGGGCCGCACCCCGGTCGCGTGGAACGCCTCGGTGAGCTCGAGGAGCGTCGCGACGCACGCCTTGTCGTCCAGGTGGCGCGACTTGACGAACCCCGTCGGGGTGGTGCGGGCGTTCGCCTCGAAGGCGACCGGGTCGCCGACCGCCACGCCCAACGCGGCGACGTCGGCGCGCGAGGCGACCCGGGCGTCGAGCCGCACCTCCATGACCGCCTCCACCCGCTGCAGCGCGCGCAGCGCCGGGCCGTGGACGTGGGTCGACTGCTTGACGTTCACCACCGTGCCGGTGATGGGCGCACCCGCGAACGGGAGCACGACCACCTCCGCCCCCTCGACGGTGGCCCAGTCGTACCCGCCGATCGGCGAGAGGCGCAGGCGCCCCTCCTTCTTGACCTCCTTGACCACCGCGCCGAGCGTGTCGACGTGCGCCGCGAGCGCGCGCGCCGGGGCGCGGCCGGCGCCCGCGAGCCGCCAGCGCAGATCGCCCTTGCGGGTGCGCTCCCAGGCGACCCCCATCCGGTCGAGCTCGCCGGTCACGAACGCCACGGCCGCGCCGGTCGTCCCGGTGGGCGACGGCACCGCGAGGAGCCGCAGCAGCCGCGCCAGCGCCCGCTCCGGCTCGCGCGCGCCGCGCAGGGCGGCCAGGTCGACCGCCGCGATCACGCGACGCTCACTCGGCGTCCGCGAAGGCGTCGATCAGGCCGAACGCGTCGAGGTACCCCTGGACCCGGTTGAAGTCCTGCAGACGGTACGGACCGACGAAGACCGTCGGGGTGCCCGAGAGGCCGAGCGCCAACGCCGCGTCGGTCGCGGCGCCGACCGCCGCGGTGTGCGTACCCGCCGCGAGGCACGCGGCCACGCCCTCGCCGGAGAGCCCGATCTGACCCGCGAGGTTGGTGAAATAGGCATCGGGGTCGCCCAGCCCGCTCCATGCCTGCATGCGCTCGAACAGCGCGTCGGTGTAGGTCCAGAACGCATCGGCGTCGTCCGGGTTGGCGTCGACCACGCACTCGGAGGCCTCCGCGGCGCGGAAGGCGTTGGCGTGGATCGAGACCAGCGGGAAGTGGTGGTACTCGAAGCGGACGTCGCCGCGGGCCAACAGTTCGGCCTCGAGCGCCGGCAGCATCTCGGCCGCGTAGCGCGCGCAGAACGGGCACTCCAGATCGCTGAACTCGCGGATCACGTAGCGCGCATCGGCGGGACCCTTGGCGTGGCGCGCCTCGGGGAAGGCCCCCTCGTCGACCTCGGCCAGCGACAACGTCCAGGCGACCTCGTACGGTGCGGCGTCGCCGCGCACCTCGAGGTCGAGCAGGTACGCCTCGATGCGGATCGTGCGGGGCCCAGCCCCGGCGAGGGCGGCGAGGTTCTGCTCGAAGAAGCCGCGCACCGGGGCTTCGATGCCGTCGCCGTACCCGGTCGCGACCGCGATCACCGACGCCGCCTCGGCGATCGCCGCGTCGTCGAAGACCGCCTCGCCCGCCACCGTGTAGAGGGCGCTGCCCCGGGGCGTCAGGGTCAGGCTGCGCCCCTCCTCGGTCATGACCACCACGGAAGCCCCGTCCTCGTCGGCCTCCGGGGCGAGCGTCAGCGCCAGCGCCTCGAGCAGCGCCGGGACCGGTTGGCCCACCTGGGCGAGGGCCGTGGGGGCCAAGGCGAGCGGGGCGAGGACGAGCAGGACGGCGGCGCGCCACGAAGCGCGACGGCGGAGGCGGGGGTGGCGATCGGTTGGCATCATGCGGGGCTCCTCGGGGAGGGGGGCGGCTCGGCCGCCTCGGCGGTCGATCCGGGGGTCGCGACGTCGGTCGCATCGGTCAAGGGGGCGCTGCGCGCCCCGGTGGCGCGCAGCAGGTCGTCGGTCGTCACGTGGATCAGGGCGTCGCGGGCGCCGCCGCCGGCCACGACCTCGAGGCCGGGGCGCACCCGGGCCGCGTCGACCCAGGTGGGCAGCGGTGCGCGGTGGCCGAACGGGGGCATCGCGCCGACCGGAAAACCGGTCAGCTCCAGCGCCTCGTCGGGGCTCGCGAGCCGCACGCGCCTGCGCGACGTGCCGAACGCCGCGGCGAGCTTCGGGTAGACCAACCGGTCCGCGCCGGCCGCGATCACCAGCGTGGGCGCACCGTCCACCCAGAAGACCAGGCTCTTGAGCACCCGTTCGGGCGCGACGCCGACGGCGGCCGCAGCCTCGGGCACGGTGGGCGTGGGCACGCCGGGGCGCAGGAGCCGAGCCGGGACGCCGTGCGCGGCGCACCAGGCGAGCAGCGCCTCGGGACCGAGCGGCGCGCCGTCCTCGTGCTCGCGCGGACCCTCGCTCACGCGAAGCCGTAGAGCGCGCCGTACTTGCCGCGGGCGTAGCGCACGTACGCATCCGCCGACAGCGGCGCGCCGGTGGCGCGCTCGACGAGCTCCTCGTGCGCGAAGCGCGACCCGTGGTCGTGGACGTGGGCCACCAGCCAGTCGAACACCGGGGCGAACTCGCCGGCGGCGAGGTGCACGTCGCGATCGGGGATCGCGCGCCCGAGCGCCTCCCAGAGCTGCACCGAGAGCAGCGTCCCGAGCGTGTAGGTCGGGAAGTACCCGAACATCCCGGCCGACCAGTGGACGTCCTGCAGGCAGCCCTCGCGATCGTCGGGCGACGCGGGCAGCCCGAGCACGGCGCCCTCCTCGGCCCAGGCGGCCGGGAGGTCGGCCACGTCGAGCGCGCCCGAGACCAGCTTCTGCTCCAGCTCGAAGCGGAGCATCACGTGGAGGTGGTAGGTCAGCTCGTCGGCCTCGACCCGGATGAGGCTCGGGCGTACGGCGTTGATCGCGAAGACGAAGCGCTCCACGTCGACGTCGTCGAAGACGCCGGGGGCGTGGGCGCGCAGCCGCGGGTAGGCCCACGTCCAGAAGGGCCGCCCACGACCGACGAGGTTCTCCCACAGGCGCGACTGCGACTCGTGGACCCCGAGGCTGACGGAATCGCCGAGCGGCGTCCGGGCTTCGGCGGCGGGGAGGTTCTGTTCGTACATGCCGTGGCCGGACTCGTGGAGCGTCCCGAACAGCGCCGTCGCGAAGCGGTCGCGCCGGTATCGGGTGGTGATCCGCACGTCGCCCGGACCGATGCGCTGAGCGAACGGGTGCACCGTGCGGTCGAGCCGTCCGCCCGCGAAGTCGAACCCGAACGCCCGCACGACCTCGACCGCGAAGGCCTCCTGGGCCGCTTCGGGCACCGGGCGCGCGAGCACGTCGAGGTCGGGCGCCCGGTCGCTGCCGCGCACCGCGTCGAGCAGCGCTGCGATCTCGGTGCGCAGCGGCGCGAACACCCGCGCCACCCGCTCCGCGCTGGAACCGCGCTCGTAGAGATCGTGCAGGACGTCGTACGGGTCGCCGTCGCCGAGCGCCGCCGCGCGCTCGCGTTGGAGCTCCAGCATCGCCCGCAGCTCGGGCGCGAAGGCGCCGAAGTCGTCCGCAGCGCGCGCTTGCGCCCAGACCGCCTGCCCACGCGCGGCCTGCAGGGCGAGGCGGGTGACCAGGTCGGCGGGCACGCGCCGCGCGCGATCGACCTCGCGGCGCACCTCGCGCACCAACGCGGCGTCGTCGCCGGTCAAGCCGTGCGCCTCGAGGCCCACGAGCAGATCGTGCAGGCGATCGTCGACCAGGTGCTCGTGGCGCAACCCGGCGAGCGTCGCCGACTGGCGTCCGCGCGCTTCGACGCCCCCGGCGGGCATGTACGTGTGTTGGTCCCAGCCGAGCAGGGCCTGCGCCTGCTCGAGGTCGGCGATGACGCCGAGGCGGTCGCGCAGCAGCGCGAGGTCGGTCGTGGGTCCGGACATGGCGCGCACGATACCCCAGGGCGCCACCGAAGCCCGTCCAGGAGCGTGCCTGACGTCCCCGAACGCGTGGTAGCGTGACGCGATGGAGCCTTCACGCCCCCTGAGCGGCGTCCTCGACGAGCACGTCGCCGACCTGCTGCTGCGCGAACGCACGGCGATCGGCGACCTCCGGGCGCTCGTCGCCCGCGGGCACCTGGGCGACGACCCGGAGCGCGCGCTCGCCACCGCCCTCGAAGACCTCGAAGGGCTCTTCCTGCTCGTGGTCGTCGGCGAGTTCAACGCCGGCAAGTCGACGTTGATCAACGCGCTGCTCGGCGCGCCGGTCATGCGCGAAGGGGTGACCCCGACCACCGACCGGGTCACGCTCGTGGTGCACGGCCCCGAAGCGACCTCCGAGGAGCTCTCGGCGGAGTTCGCGCGCGTCACGCACCCGGCCGAGCGCCTGCGGGCGCTCGCGCTCGTCGACACGCCGGGGACGAACGCGGTGATCGCCAAACACCAACTGCTCACCGAAAAGTTCGTCCCGCGCGCCGATCTGGTGCTGTTCGTCACCTCCTCCGATCGCCCCTTCACCGAGAGCGAGCGCGGCTTCCTCGAGCGCATCGCCGGGTGGGGCAAGAAGGTGGCGATCGTGATCAACAAGGCCGACCTGTTCGAGAGCGCGGAGGCCCGCACCGAGGTGCACGACTTCGTGATGGGGCATGCGCGCGACGTGCTCGCGCGGACGCCGGACGTGTTCGACGTCGCCGCCCGCGCCGCGATGCGGGCGCGGACCACCGGCGACGCCGCCGCGCTCGAAGCGAGCGGCCTGCCGGCGCTCGAGCGCTACCTGGCCGAGAAGGTCGACGTCGACCGGGTGCGCCTCAAGCTCGACGCCGGCCTCGGGGTCGCCCTGCACGTCGCCGACGAGGTGCTCGCGCGGATCGAAGCGCAGCGCGCGCTGCTGCGCGACGACCGCCGGACGCTGGACGACGTCGATCGGCAGCAGGGGCAGTGGACCAAGGACCTCAAGCGCGAGGGGCGCGCGTACGTCGACCGGGTGAAGACCGTCCTGCTCGAGGTCGAGCGGCGCGGCGAGGTCTTCTTCGACGACACCGTGCACCTGGGCAAGCTCCTGACCCTGATGCGCCCCGAGAAGGTGCGCGCGGCCTTCGAGACGCGCGTGCTGCGGGGCGCGGCGGAAGAGATCGACCAGGCGGTCGCAGCGATGAGCGATTGGTTCGTCGAGCGCACCCTGCAACAGTGGGAGGACGTCGTCGGGTTCGTCGCGGAGCGGCGCAAGGCCGGCGAGGAGCGCACGATCGGCGAGGTCGGCGGGCGCTTCCACTATGACCGAGCGGCGCTGATCGGTTCGTTGCGCGAGCGGGCGCACGGCGTGCTGGACGACTTCGACGCCGAAGGCGAAGCCCGCCGCGTCGCCGAGGCGCTGCAGGCAGGGGTCGTGCAGACGGGCCTGATGCAGGTGGGCGGGCTCGGGCTGGGCGCGGCGGCCGTCGCGATCGTGAGCACCGCCGCCTGGGACGTGACCGGGATCGCGGCCGGGCTCACCGTGATGGGGCTCGGGCTGTTGGTGCTGCCGCACCGCCGCCGGACCGCCAAACGGCGGCTCCACGAGCAGATGCAAGCGCTCCGCGACGGCCTGGAGCGCGGCCTCGGGGGCCAGATCGACGACGAGATCATGGCCGCGGCCGATCGACTCGGGAACGCGATCGCGCCCTACACGCGCTTCGTGCGGACCGAACTCGAGCGCCTCGAAGAGGTCGCCGCCGAGGCGTCGGCGTTGCGCGATCGCCTGACGGGGCTGCGCGCCGAGGTCACGCGGCTCGAACGCGCCGACGCCCCCACCTGACCCCAGCGCCGGACGGGGCATCCGGGCGCGCTCTGCTACGCTGCGCGCGTGACGCGCTCCGTGCCCCACCCCGCCAGCGACGCCGCCTCCACGCGACGGAAGGTCGTCGCCTACCAGGGGGTCTCGGGCGCCTTCTCCGAGCAGGCCGCGCTCCAGTTCGACCCGGACGCCGAGACGGTCGGCTTCGCCACCTTCGAGGAGGCCTTCGAGGCCGCCGTCTCGGGCCGCTGCAGCCACGCGTGCCTGCCGGTCGAGAACTCGCTCGCCGGCTCGATCAACCAGACCTACGACCTGCTCACGGACTCGGTGCTCCACGTGGTCGGCGAGCAGGTCGTGCGCGTCCACCACAACCTGCTCGCGCGTCCGGGCACCCGCCTCGAAGACGTCCGCCGGGTGTACAGCCACCCCCAGGCGCTCGCCCAATGCCAGGGGTACCTGCGCAAGCACGGGTTCGAGGCGGTCACCGACTTCGACACCGCCGGCGCCGCGAAGCTGATCTCCGAGAACGGCGGCGAGGGGAAGGCCGCGCTCGCGAGCAAGCGCGCCGCGGCGGCGTACGGGCTCGACGTGCTCGCCGAGAACGTCGAGGACCTCGACTTCAACTACACGCGCTTCTTCGTCCTGGGCGCCGACCCCGTCACCCGCGCCGAGGGACCGCAGAAGACCAGCTTGGTCCTCGCGACGCGCCACCGTCCCGGCGACCTCGTCGATTGCCTCGTCGAGTTCCCCGAGCACGGCCTGAACATGACCAAGCTCGAATCGCGCCCGCGCCGCGACAAGCCGTGGAGCTACCTCTTCTACGTCGACGTCGAGGGCCACGTCGAGGACCCGGCCGTGGCGGCCGCGCTGACGGGGCTCATGCGCAAGGCGGCGTTCGTCAAGTTCCTCGGCTCGTACCCGGCGGCGCCGTCGCTGGTCGAGCTCGACTGATCCCGGGAGGGGCGCCATGGCACCCAACGACGCACCGCACGACCCCGCGACCGACACCGACGAGAGCGACGTCCTGAGGCTCGACGACGCGCTCAAGCTCGCCGGCGTCGCCGGCACCGGCGGGCAGGCCAAACAGCTCATCCAGCAGGGCGACGTGCGCGTGAACGGCGAGATCGAGACCCGGCGCAAGCGCAAGCTCGTCGAGGGGGACGTGGTCGAGGTCGGCGGCGAGAGCTTCGAGATCGCGCTCACCGACGACGCGTCGGAGGATGCCGAGGACGATGGGTACGCGGACGAGGGTGCGGACGCCGACGACGCGCCCCGCGTGGCCGTGGCCTTCGACGACGGCCCGGACGACGGGCGCGCCGACCACCTGGACGACGATCCGGACCCAGACGCGCTCGAGCTGACGCCGGCCGAGCTCGAGCGCTGGGCGGACTGGGTGGTCGAGCGGATGCGGGAGGACGACGGCGAAGCGGTGATCCTGCGCCTCGGCTCGCTCCATCCCGACGCCCTCGAGGCGCTGTTCGAGCTGCTCCCCGCCGACGTCGAGGACGCGGTCCTGGACGCGCTCGACGCCGTACTCGAAGACGGCGAGGAGGGCGGCTTCGGCCCGCCCGGCCCACGCAGCGACGGGCCGCTCGAAGCCTGACGAGCGCGGCGGCGCGCGCCGCCCTCAGCGCCACGCGACCACCGCGCGCTCGGGCAGCGCGTCGGGCGCCACCGGCTCGCCGGCCGGAAGCGCGTCCCGGCGGGTGTAGCGACCGTCGGCGGGGGCGCGCCAGCGCGACGCCTGCCGCTCGCCGACGGCGATCGTCCAGACCTCGCGCACGCCGGCGCCCGCGCAGCGGTGCGCGCGCCAGCGCAACGGCGCCTCGTCCTCCCCCACGAAGACCGCCAGCGCGACCCCGGCCGCCGCCCACCGCGTCGCCCGCGGCGCGCCGCGGCGCGCGGCGGCGAGCTCGCCGAAGCGCGGCCGCGCGCCCGGTCCGGGCGGCCAGGTGGGCCGCACCAGCGCGACCTCGGGCCTCAGCAGATCGCGCGGGCCGGCGACGAGGGCCGCGCGGACCTCGACGCGGTGGTCGGGCGCCGCCGCGACCAGCGCCGCAGCGAGGTCGGCCACCGCCCGCAACGCCGCCGCGCTCGGCGACGGGGGCGCCAGCAGCACCCCGGCGACCAGCTCGTTCGCGGCCGCCTCCGGCAGCTGCCCAGCGGCCGCCAAGGCGTCGAGATCGGCGACGGTGAGGGGGGCACGGCTCATGGCGCCGACGCTACCGACGTCGACGCCCGGCCGCGACGCCGAGCCGGGTCCAGGCCCAGACACCCGCGGCACGAGCCCAACGGCCGCGCGCCGCGGGCGCGCGGCCGGCGCGGAATGGGGTGATACACTCCGCCGGATACCGCGCGACCCGGAAGGCCGGTCGCGCCGCGGTCCGCTCCGTGCCCACGCGCACCTGCGCCACCTGCCGACCGAACCCGCCTGCCGCCCGAGCCCGACCTGAACCCCATGCCCTCGCCCCACGCGCGAGGACCCCCGCCCCCCGGCGGTCGCTGGAGCGCGATGCCACGACGCGACGACATCCACAAGATCCTGATCCTCGGCTCCGGACCGATCGTCATCGGCCAAGCGGCCGAGTTCGACTACTCCGGGACGCAGGCCTGCAAGGCGCTGCGCCAAGCGGGCTACGAGGTCGTGCTCGTCAACGCCAACCCGGCGACGATCATGACCGACCCCGAGGTCGCCGACCGCACGTACGTCGAGCCGCTCACGCCGGCGTTCGTCGAACGGGTGATCGCCGCGGAGCGGCCCGACGCGCTGCTGCCGACGCTCGGCGGGCAGACCGCGCTCAACCTCGCCAAGACGCTCTTCGAGACCGGCGTGCTCGAGCGCCACGGCGTGCGCCTCATCGGCGCCAACTACGACGCGATCCAGAAGGGCGAGGACCGCCAGCTGTTCCAGCAGGCGATGACCAAGATCGGCATCAAGACGCCCGCCGGCACCATGATCGGCACGCTCGACGAGGCGCTCGCCTTCGTCGAGACCATCGGCTACCCGGCGATCATCCGCCCGTCCTTCACGCTCGGCGGCACCGGCGGCGGCATCGCCTACGACGAGGCCGAGTTCCGCGGCATCGTCCGGCAGGGCCTCCACGACTCCCCCGTCCACACCGTGCTCGTCGAGCAGTCGGTGCTGGGCTGGAAGGAGTACGAGCTCGAGGTGATGCGCGACGTGAACGACACCGTCGTCATCATCTGCTCGATCGAGAACCTCGACCCGATGGGGGTGCACACCGGCGACAGCATCACGGTGGCCCCGGCGCAGACGCTCTCCGACAAGGAGTACCAGCACCTGCGCGACCTGTCCATCGCGATCATCCGCGAGATCGGCGTCGATACCGGCGGCTCGAACATCCAGTTCGCCGTCAACCCCGACGACGGCGACGTGATCGTGATCGAGATGAACCCGCGGGTCTCGCGCAGCTCGGCGCTCGCCTCCAAGGCGACCGGCTACCCGATCGCCAAGATCGCCGCCCTGCTCGCCGTCGGGTACCACCTCGACGAGCTGCCGAACGACATCACCAAGGAGACCAAGGCGGCCTTCGAGCCCTCGATCGACTACGTGGTCACCAAGATCCCGCGCTTCGCCTTCGAGAAGTTCCCCGGCACCTCCGACGCCCTGGGCACCCAGATGCGCTCGGTCGGCGAGGTGATGGCGATCGGCCGGACCTTCAAGGAGTCGCTCCAGAAGGCGCTGCGATCGCTCGAGCTCGACGTCAAACACGCCTTCGCGCACCTCGACGACGACGCCCTCGAGGCGCGCCTCTACGCCAACCCCAAGCGCCTGGGGGCGGTGCTCGAGCTGCTCCGGCGCGGGCGCAGCGTCCCCTTCCTGCACGAGCAGACCGCGATCGACCCGTGGTTCCTGGCGCAGCTGCGCGAGATCGTCGAGGCGGAGCGCGAGATGGTGGAGCTGGGGACGCCCGCCGCCTGGAACTGGGAGACCTGGCGCGAGGTCAAGCGCCTCGGCTTCGGCGACGCCGACATCGCGCGCCTGACCGGGATGGCGACGGCCGACGTGCGCGCCGCGCGCAAGGCCAAGGGGCAGATGCCGGTCTTCAAGACGGTCGACACCTGCGCGGCCGAGTTCGAGGCCTACACCCCGTACCACTACTCGACGTACGAGTGGGAGGACGAGGTGCGCGCCTCCGACCGCGAGAAGGTGGTCATCCTCGGGTCGGGCCCCAACCGCATCGGTCAGGGCGTCGAGTTCGACTACGCCACGGTGCACGCCGTCTGGGCGCTGCGCGACGCGGGCTTCGAGGCGATCATGATCAACTCGAACCCCGAGACCGTCTCGACCGACTACGACACCGCCGACCGCCTCTACTTCGAGCCGCTGACCTTCGAGGACGTCCTGAACGTCGTCGAGCACGAGAAGCCGGCCGGCGTGATCGTGCAGCTGGGGGGTCAGACGCCGCTCAAGCTCGCGCGCGCGCTCGAGGACGCCGGGGTCCCGATCTGGGGCACGCCGGCCGCCGCGATCCACGCCGCCGAGGACCGCGACGCCTTCCACGTCCTGTGCACCCGCCTCGGCATCCCGCAGCCCGAGGGCGGCGTCGCCAGCGACCCCAGCGAGGCGAAGGCCCTCGCCCACCGCGTCGGCTACCCGGCCATGGTGCGCCCGTCGTACGTGCTGGGCGGCCGCGCCATGCGCGTCGTGCGCGACGACGGCGAGCTCGCCGCCTACCTGGACGAGGTCTACGCCGAACTGCCCGACACCCCGAGCATCCTGGTCGACGCCTTCATCGGCGGCGCCCTCGAGCTCGACGTCGACGCGCTGTCCGACGGCCACCGCACCGTGGTCGCGGGGATCATGGAGCACGTCGAGGCGGCCGGGATCCATTCCGGGGACTCGGCCTGCATCACGCCGCCGGTCTCGCTCTCGAACGAACTGATCGCGCGCGTGACCGACTACACCGTGCGGCTGGCCGAGGCCATCGGCGTCCGGGGCCTGATCAACGTGCAGTACGTGATCAAGGACGGCGAGGTGCTGGTGATCGAGGCCAACCCGCGCGCCTCGCGCACGGTGCCGTACCTGTCGAAGGCGATCGGCCACCCCCTCGCCAAGTACGCGGCGCTGATCGCCGCAGGCCAGACGCTCGACGACCTCGGCTTCACCGAGATGCCGGTGCCCGAGTTCTACTCGGTCAAAGAGGTCGTGCTCCCCTTCCTCAAGTTCTCCGGCGTGATGCCGCTCCTGGGGCCCGAGATGCGCTCCACCGGTGAGTCGATGGGCGTCGATCCCGATCCGTACCTCGCGTACTACAAGGCCCAGATCGGCGCCAACGTGCGCTTGCCCGACCGTGGCCGGGTCCGCTTGGTGGGCGACGGTCTCGAGGCGCTCGGCGTACGCTTGGGGGCGCTGGGCTTCGAGGTCGTGGTCGGCGTCCCGGACGACCTGGGCGACGTCGCCGACGACGCCCTCGTGGTCGACGTGGACCACGGCAGCCGGCTGCTGCGCCGCGCCCTCGAGGAGGGCGTCGCGTACGTCACGTCGCGCGAGGCGGCGGCCTGGACCGTCGCCGCCCTGGAGCGGGTGCGCGCCGGGGCACCCACCGTCCACGCGCTCCAGGACCTGCACCCCGCACTGGCCTGACCCGCTCTGGACCGAGGCACGTCGACCCACCGCCGCGCGGTACGCCGCGCGGCGGTCCTCGTGCACGGTGGGGGGGCGTGCGGCTGGGCCGCCCGCCCGCCGCGCTTCAGCGCTTGGGGCCGCGCCCGCGCTTGATGGCCACGAGCGAAACGTCGACCGCGTCCGCGTCTTCTTCGTCGTCGCCGTCGCCCAACCCCGGGCCGGCGAACGGGAGCCGCTGGGCGCGCTCCGCCTTGGGGGCCGTGCGGGCCGGGACCGGCACCAGCTCTCGTTCGCCTTCGCGCTCGTCGCTCGTGGCGGCGGCCGGTTCGACGCCGCTGCCGCCCGGGCCGGCCTGCGCCGTCGACGCCGGAGCTGCGGCGGCCCCCTCGAGCTCCTCGGCGCCGATCGGATCGACGCCCCCGTCGACGCCGCGCACGCGCGCGCGCTGGCGTTCGGGGAGCCGTGCACGCAGCGACGTCGCGTACGCCGCCAGGCCGTCCAACGCATCGTGGACGCGGTAGCGAAGGCAGAACTCGCCGGAATCGACGCGCGTGACCAGGTGCAGCGGCGCCTCGCCGAGGCGCTCGAGCACCCGCAACGCCTGATCCCGCGGGACGTCGCCGCCCCCGACCACGTCGTCGAGGACGAACACCGACGGCGCCTTCAGCGACGCCAGTCGCTCGAGCACGGTGGAGAAGGTGCCGCGCTCTTGGACGCGGCGCGCGACCGCGCGCTCGAAGCGCTCCAGACCGTACTCGAAGAGGCCGTCGCGCTCGAAGTGCGGCTCGAGGTCGAAGGGCCCGATCGGCAGGTCGGCGGCCAGCGCCACCACGCGGTCGATGCCCGCCCAGGACCAGAGCGTCGCCTTCGCGAGCTCGGCCGGCGAGACCAGCCGATGCAGGTCGCGGTGGTCGCCGACGACCGCGAGCTGCTGCGCCCCCGCCTCGCGGCGCCGAGCGAGCAGCGCGGCCCAATCGAGCCGCTGGCCGTCGGGGAGGACGTGCACCAGCACCCGCTCCTGACGGCGCCCGAGGTCGGCGTGGAGCATCAGCTGGCCGTGGGCCAGCCCCTCGACGCGGTACCCCAAGCGCGCGAAGGACTCGCGCGCCTTCTTGGTCTTGGCGGGATCGCCCGGCGGCAAGGTCGCCGAGTTGAGGGCGGCGCCCTCGGCGAACAGGCCCGCCCGCGGCGAGGGCGTCACGCGCGTCGCCGGCGGCGCGCTCCGATCGACCGGTCGCGGCTCGCCCAAGCGGTCGAGGCGGAAGGGATCGCTGGAGACCACCGGCTCGGGCTTGGCGGCCGCAGGCTTGGCAGGCGCCTTGCGGGCCCACGGGAAGCGGAACCCACGCGGCGTCGGGAGGTCCCAACCGAAGGACTCCTGCCCTTCCTCGTGGCCCTCGCGGCGCCGATCGCGCGCGGCCTGCCGGACGTCGTCCTCCGCGTGCTGCGCCAACCGCTCCCGGCTGCGCCGGCGCTCGGCGGCGGGTTCGGACGCGGTCGCATCCTCGCCGAGCCCATCGTCGAACGACGCCGAGGGGGTGGCCGACGCGACCGCGCCGACGTGGCCCTCGAGCTCCTCGCGGCGGACGAGCTCCAGGATCTCGGCCTCGCGCGCTGCCTGCGCCTCGAGCGCGGCTTCGACCTCGGCGCGCGCTGCGGAGTCTTCTTGCGACTGCCGGGCGCGGAGGCGCCGCTCGGCCGCCTCTTCGACGCTCGGGAGGTTCCCGGCGTCGGCACGATCGCCCCGCGGGGTCGGTGCCGGCTCACCCCGGATCTCGGGTGGCGCCGCGGCGCGTTCGGCGGTGCGCGCGGGTTCGCTGGCCGGAACCGGGCGCTCCGACCGGGCGACCTCGGGCGCGCTGCGCGCAGGAGCGGCGGCCTCGGGGGCCGGCGCCGGCCGCCAGCGACCGTCGATCAGCGCGAGCCGGGGCTCGCGTTCGAGCGCCTGCCGCAGCGGGAAGCCGCCCGGCAGGTCGCCGTGCATCGCTCGGATCTCGGCCTCGGACATGGGGACGCCGGTCTCGACGACCGCGTCGAGGAGCTTGCCCACGACGTCCGGACGGGTGTAGTCCGGGCGCTTCGGGCGGACGACCGCGGTGAAGGCGAAGCGGCCGTCCTCGAGCGGTCGGATGCTGAGCTCGTCGTTCACGTCGAGGTCGTGCGCTTCGAAGAACGGCGCCAGGCCGGTCACCGAGCGCCCCTCGACCCGCAACGCGAACTCGGCGTCCTTCTCCGGGTCGTAGGCGACGAGGTCGTCGCGTTCCGGGAAGACGCCGAGCAAGGTGAGGGGAAGGGTCAGGGAGCCGGTCCGAAGGCAGATCCGGGTGAGCGGGTAGCGGTACGCGTCGGCCATCAGGTCCCTCGCTCCATGGGGTGGGTCGCGTTGGGGGCGTTCTGGTATCGATCCTGGCGCGCCCCGTTCCGGGGGTCGGCGGCCCGGCCGCCCCCGCGTGTTCGTCGGGCGGATACCACATGCTGTACCTGTGCGGTATCCAAGATCAACATTTGTAGGAGCGTACCACAACGTGGTCGCCCGCGTGGCACGCGGACACGTTGGGGACGGGCTCCGCCATCCAGCATACGATCGATCCTCGTGCCCGACGCGCGCTGCGCGGCCGCCGCCGCGTCAGCTCGACGTCAGGCGCGGTCGTGCGTCGGCGCGAACCGCAGGCGCCGACGCGGCGCGCCGGGTGCCGGACGCGGGCGCGGCGTCACCCGATGGCTCGCGGGCAGCCCCTCGGCGTCGCGCGGCGGGCTGACCGGCGCCACCGGAGCGGCCGGGGCCGCCGCCTTGGCGCTCGCCGCCGGCTCCGCGGCCGGCGCGGGGCGCTCGCCGCGCCCCTTGCGGCGCCGTCCCGAGCGTCCGCCGGACGCGGCTGCAGCAGCAGCCGGCGCGGCGGCGCGCGCGGCGGCCGCCCCGCTCGTCCGCCGCGACCGCCCCGGCAGCGCCCGCTGGGTGCTGGGCGCATCGGCATCGGTGATCGCGTCGCGCGGCGCCTTGAGCTTCGCGGGTTTGGGCGCGCTGAGGCCGGCGGCCACCTCCTTGACCTCGGCGCTGACCTCGGGCATCTCGGAGGCGCCCGGGAGCAGGTCGATCTGGCGGTTGACCGGGTTCGCGTACAGCACCTTGACGTCGACGCGATCGCCCATCCGGTAGCGCTTGCGCGTGTGCTTGCCCATGAGCATCAGGCTGTCCTCGAGGAAGACGTAGTAGTCGTCGTCGAGCTGCGAGACGTGCATGAGCCCCTCGATGCCGTTGGGCAAGGCCAGGAAGACGCCGAAGTTGGTCACGCCGGTCACCGTGGCGGAGAAGCGCTCGCCCACGTGGTCGCGCGCCCAGACGGCGTGGAAGTACTTGGTCAGGTCGCGCTCGGCCTCCTCGGCCTTGCGCTCGCGCTCGCTGACGTGATCGGCGAGGGCCGGGAAGGCGTCGACCCAGCGGCCCTGCAGCGCCTTCGTCAGCTTCTTGCGCAGCCGCGCCCGCAGCACCCGGTGGACGATCAGGTCGGGGTAACGACGGATGGGGCTGGTGAAGTGCAGGTAGTGCTCGAAGGCGAGGCCGAAGTGGCCGAGGTTGTCGGCGGCGTACCGCGCCTGCTTGAGCGAGCGCAGCAGCAGGACGCTGACCATCTGCTGCTCGGGCTTGCCCGCGGCCTGTTTCAGGACCCGCTGCAGGTCGGCGGGCGTCGGGTCGTCCAGGTCGACCTCGTACCCGAGGCGCTGCAACGCCTTCTGGAGCGCCTGCACCTTCTCGGTGCTCGGATCCTCGTGCACCCGGTAGAGCGTCGGGACGTCGGCGTCGTTCAACTCCTTGGCGACGAGGCGGTTCGCCAGGAGCATCATCTCCTCGACCAGCCGCCGCGCCGCGTTGCTGCGGATGGGCGTCAGGTGAAGGTCGCCGCGCTCGTCGACGTCGACCTTCGCTTCGGTGAAGTCGAAATCGAGCGCCCCGGCGCCGATCCGCAAGGCGCGCAGCACCTCGGCGAGGTCGAGCAGCACCTTGACGTCGCGCTCGAGCTTGCGCTTGCCCTCGGGGAGGCGGCCACCCTCGGCGAACGCCTGGACGTGGTCGTACGTGAGGCGCGCGTCGCTGCGGATGACGGACTCGGCGAACGAGACGTCGTGGACGGTGCCGTCGCGGTCGATCTCGACGAAGCACGACAGCGCCAACCGATCTTCACCCTCGACGAGCGAACACAGGCCGTTGCTGAGCGCCTCCGGGAGCATGGGCAGCACGCGGCCCGGCAGGTAGACCGAGGTCGCGCGCGCCTTGGCCGACTCGTCGAGCGCGGAGCCCTCGACGACGTAGTGGCTGACGTCCGCGATGTGCACGCCGATGCGGTAGCGCTGGGCCTTGCCGCGCCCGCCACTGCGCTCCACCGAGAGGGCGTCGTCGAAATCTTTGGCGTCGGCGCCGTCGATGGTGAAGGTCGGGACCTGGCGGTGGTCCGTGCGCCCGCGCAGCGCGGTCTTGGGCACGGTGGTGCCGAAGCTGGCGGCCTCGGCGAGCACGGCTTCGTCGAACTCGTCCTCGAGCCCGTACTTGACGATGACCGCGCGGGTCTCGACCTCCGGGTCGTCGGGGACGCCGAGGACTTCGGAGACCTCGGCGAAGGGTTCCTTCTCGCCCGAATCCTCCGGCCACACCATGCGGCCGACGATGCGGGTGCCGGCCTCGATGGCGCCGACGGACTCGGGCGCCAGCAGGACGCGCTCGCGCAGGCGCACCGAGTCGGGGCGCAGGATGGCGTAGCCGCGCGCGTACTCGAGGGTACCGACCACCTGGTCGTGGCCGCGCGCCACGATGCGCACCACCTCGCCCGAGGGCTTGCCGTTGTCCGTCGTGCCGGGGTCGGGCCGGGCGAGCACCCGGTCGCCGTCCCAGGCGCCGAGGAGCTTGTCGGACGGCACGAACAGGTCCTTGGTCGTGCGCTCGTCGGCGATCACGAAGCCGTAGCCGCCCGACGTCACCTGCAGCCGGCCCCCGACCAGGTTCATGTCCTTGGGGAGCCCGTAGGAGCGCCGCCGCGTGCGGATGAGGTCGCCGCTCGCCACGAGCGCGTCCAGCACCTCCTTCAGTTCGTCCTTGTCGTCGATGGTCAGCTTCTCCTGAACGTCCTGAACGTGCCAAGGGCGTTCCGGGTGCTGGTGGAAGTACTCGAGGACTCGTGCACGGTCGATCGTAGGCATCACCGGCGAGCATAGCGCGGATGCCGGCGACCGGCGGTCCGACGTGCCCGGACGCGTGCCTCGCGGCGTACGCTGACCCCATGATCCCTCCGACCCCCGACGCCGCGACGCGCGCGGGACGTCCCGTCGACCCCTGGCGCGCGTCGGCCCGCATCGGCCGCCAGCTCGGGACGTGGGCGGTGGCGAGCGTCGTGCTCGGCGCGCTGCTCGTCGTGTTCGCGGACGGCGCAGCGGCCCGCGCCTTCGGCCTCCAGTGCCTCGTGTGGGGCGCGATCGACGGGGCGATCGCGATCGCGGGCGCGATCGCGCTCCGGCGCGCGCACGCGCGGGGCGCGGTCGCGGATCCGCAGCGCGCGGCGCCCGAGCGACGGCGCCTGCGCCGGCTGCTGTGGATCAACGCGGGCCTGGACGTCGTCTACGTGGCCGCGGCGCTCCTGATCCTCGCGCTGTGGCGCACCCCGGAGGGGCTCGGCCACGGCTTGGGCGTGCTGGTCCAGGGCGGCTTCTTGCTGGTCTTCGACGCGGTCCACGCGCGGCGCTTGCGCGAAGGCTGAGGACCGATCCCGCGGTCCGGCGCGGCGTAGGTCAGACGGTGCGTTCGAGTTCTCGGCGCGCCAGGCCCTCGAGCGCGGCCCGCGCCGGGGAGGGCGGGAAGACCGCGAGCGCCGCGATCGCATCGCGCGCCTCGGCGGCGATCGCCTCGGCGGCACGGACGTCGGCGCCGTGCGCGCGCACGAGCTCGATCACGCGCTCGACGTCGCCCGGCTGCCGAGCGTGGCGCCGCAGCAGCGCGCGCGGCTCGTCGACGCCGGCCTCGAACAGCGCCAACACCGGGTAGGTCGCCTTGCCCTCGCGCAGGTCGCCCCCGACCGGCTTCCCGAGGCGCGCCTCGTCGCCGAGCAGGTCGAGCCGATCGTCCTGCATCTGGAACGCGCGGCCGTACGCCATGCCGAAGCGGCGGAGCGCGGCGCGTTCCGCCTCGGGCGCGCTCGCGAGCAGCGCCGGCCCTTCGAGCGCGGTCGCGAGCAGGACCGCGGTCTTGCCCTCGATCACGTTCCGGTAGGTCGCGAAGTCGTGGGTCTCGAGGGTCGCCGCCTGGAACTGGAGCACCTCGCCCTCGCAGATGCGCGCCGCCGTCTCCGACATCAGCTGCGTGAAGCTGGCGCTGCCCGACTGGGCGAGCAGCCCGAGCACCCGAGCGAGCATGAAATCGCCCGACATCACCGACACCACGTTGCCGTACCGCCGGAAGGCGGCGACGCCGCCCCGCCGCGTGTCGGCGTCGTCGATCAGGTCGTCGTGGAGCAGCGACGCGGAGTGGAGCAACTCGACGGCCAGGGCGACGAGCATCGCCCGCTCCTCGTCGGCGCCGACCAGGTCGGCCGCGAGAAAGGCGAGCGTCGGCCGGAGGCGCTTGCCGCCGGCCCCCGCGAGGTCCGCGCCGATCGCCTCGATGAAGGCGACGTCGGAGCGCAGCTCGGCCTGGAGGCGGGTCTCGAAGCGGGCGAGGCGGTCGACGACGGTGGGGTCCACGAGGCGACAGGGTACCCCTTCGGAGCTCAGCCGACGGCGGCGTCGTCGCCGTCGGGACCGACCATGTGGTACGCGAGCCGCTTCAGGCCCGCCAGGAAGTCGATCGGTTCGACGTGCACCTCGTCGGGCACGTCGAGGACGGCTGGAGCGAAGTTCAAGATCCCGCGCACGCCGGCCGCCACGAGCGCGTCCGCCGCGCTCTGCGCGGCCGGTGCCGGCACCGTCAGGAACGCCATGTCGACGCCCAACTCGGCGACCCGCTCCGCGAGCGCCGCCATCGGCTCGACCACGAGCCCCCCACCGACCTGGAGGCCGGCCTTGGCCGGATCGGCGTCGAACGCGGCGCGCAGGCGGAAGTCGTACAGATCGAAGTTCGGGTAGTCGGCGAGCGCCTGGCCCAGGCGCCCCATCCCGACGATCGCCACGGTCCAGGGGCGCGTGAGGCCGAGGATGCGCCGGAGCTCGCGGCGCAGGGTCGCGACCGTGTACCCCGCCCCGCGGGTGCCGAAGCGCCCGAAGTAGGCGAGGTCCTTGCGGACCTGGAAGGCCGAGACGTGCGCGCGCGACGCCAACTCGTCGGACGACGTCGTGCGGGACCCCTCCGCCTCGAGCTCGGTGAGCAGCCGCAGGTAGGTGACCAGCCGTCCGACCGTAGCCGACGGCACGCCCGGATTCGACATCAGCGAGGGAAGCTCTCGATGCCCAGCTCGGCCAAGCGCGCCCGCGCCGCGGCCAGCCCGTCCGCGTCGAAGGGACCGACGAGGAGCTTGGTGAGGCCGTCCTCGCGGACTTCGAAGGCGCGCAACCCGACGGTGGCCAAGCGCTCCTGCAACGGGCGCGCGGATCCGGCATCGGCGAAGGCGCCGACCTGGAGCGAGCGGCCGCTCGACGCGGTCTCGATCGGCGCCGGCGATGCGGCCGCGGCGGGGGCGGCGGCCGGGGTCGGCTGCGCCGCCGGCGTCGCCGGGGTCGCCGGGGTCGCCGGGGTCGCGGCTGCGGCCGGCGCGGGCGTCGAGGCTCCCGGCGTGGGGGCATCGGGCCGGAAGCGGTAGACGACCGGGTCGATGCCGAAGTCGCCCGCGGCGATCCGGGCGGCCACCTGCTGCGCGTCGCTCTCGGCGGCGTAGGGACCGACGAGCACGATGGTCAAGGCGCCCTGCTCGCCGGTGAAGACCGGATAGCCGGCGTCGCGGAAGGCGGCGGCCAGGCGTTCGGCGTTGTCGGCGTTCCCGAACGCACCGACCGACACCCGGTACGGCGCCTCGGCGTCGGACGAGGCGCTCGGCAGCGTGCCCGTGGCCGCGGGAGCGGCCGCCGGGGCGGCGGGCGCCGGGGTCGGGTCCGGGGTCGGGTCCGGGGTCGCGGCGGCGCTGGACGAGGTCGCGGCCGGGGTCGCCGGCGGCGTGGCGGACGGCGTGGCTGCGGGTTCGCCGGCCGGCGGGGTCGCGGGGGCGGCCAAGCCGGACGGTGCGGGGGCCTCGTCCGCGGCCGGGGTCGCGTCGTCGTCGACCGCGTCCACGGGCTCGGCGCCGTCGGGCGTCAGCACCGACACGGCGCCGATGGGGCTCGGCTCGTCCGCGAGCGGCGGGACCGCCGCGTCGGCCGGCGCCGCCGGGTCGTCCGCCGGCTCATCGCCGCCAGCCGTCGCCGGAGCGACCGCCGCCGGCGGCTCCGCCGTCGGGCCGACCGGAAAGAACGATCCACCGGTGACCAGCGTGGCGACGATGCCGGCGATCACGCCGACGAGCGCCACACCGATCGCGAGGTCGGGCCAGTTGCGTCGCAGCCAGTCCATGTCGTCAGCCTACCGCGATGCGGTGAGCCGTGGTGAGCGCGACTTCCGCCGTCGTCACCTCGGCGCGGAGCACGCCGGCTGGTACCCGAGTTGGCAGGAGCTCGCCCACGCTTCGCGCGCGGCCTCGTCGTTCTGCTGCGCGTACAGCGACCAACCGAGGTTGTGGAAGCTCTCCGCGTCGCGCGGGTTCTGCTGCACCAGGAGGCGGTAGACGCCCTCCGCGTCGCGGTAGCGCTCGACGGCCAGGTACGACGCGCCGAGGTTGACGCGCGCGGCGACCGAGTTGGGGTCGAGCTGGACGGCGCGCTCGTAGTAGAGCACCGCGCCGGCGTGGTCGCCGAGTTGGTAGCGGGTCAGGCCGGCCCACAGCTGCGCCGAGGCGCTCGACGGACGCAGTTCGACCACCTGGGTGAACTCGGTGTCGGCGTTCGCGAAGTTGCCCTGGAGGTACAGGGAGCGGCCGGCGATGAAGCGCGCTTGCGCCATCGCGTCGGGTTCGGTCAGGAGCGGCAGGGCGGCGCGCGCCGCGACGAGCGCGTCGCCGGCCTGACCCACCTGGTCGTAGGCGCTCGCGAGCGCCAGCCGGACGTTGCCGTTCTCCGGGACGATGGCGACCGCTTCTTCCAGGGGGGCGACCGCCGAACGCGCCTGGCCGCCCTCGAGGTACGCCAGCGCGAGCGCGTAGCGCGCCTGCCACGAGTCCGGATCGGCGTCCGCGGCCGCGCGGAAGGAGGCGGCGGCGTCGGCGTCGCGGCCGAGACCGCGCTGCAGGT
The DNA here is from genome assembly GCA_011390455.1 of Trueperaceae bacterium. Next base: position 63,600 of record JAABSI010000003.1, on the reverse strand, counting down.
CGCCGAGCGCGACGAGCGAGGCCGCCTGGCCGGCGCGGTCGTCGGCGGCGTCCGCCTTGCGCACGGCGCGCTCGAGCGCGCGCAGCGCGTAATCGACCTGACCCTGCTCGACGTAGACGCGCGCGATCAGCGCGCTGAAGCGGTAATCGCTCGTGCGCGCCTCGATCTCGGTCAGCTCGGCCAGGGCTTCGAGCCCGCGGCCGGCGTCGACGAGGGCGGAACCGCGGCGGTAGGCGAGGCCGGTGTCGTCCGGCGCCAGCTCGAGCGCTTCCCCGTACGCGTCGGCCGCGGCCCCCGGGTCGCCGGCGAGCACGAGCTGCCCGCCGAGGCCGGTCCAGGCGGCCAGCCGGTCCTCGCCGGTCGCCTCGGGGGCGGCCTCGTCGAGAGCGCGGCGGAAGGCCTCAGCGGCCTCGGCCGGACGCCGCAGCCGCGCGAGCGTGACCGCGCGGTTGAAGTGACCGTCGAAGCGCTCCGGGTAGAGCCGGGCCACCTCGTTGAAGGCGAAGAGGGCGGCCGCGAAGTCGCCGCGCCCGAACTCGGCGAGGCCGAGGCCGTAGTGCGCGTCCCCCACCAGGTAGTCGAGCGCGATGGCCTCGAGGTAGGCCTCCTTGGCGCCCGCGAGGTCGTCGTCGGCGAGGAGCGCGTTGCCCAGGTCGGTCCAGGCGACCGCGTCGCCCGGGCGTTCGGCCACCGCGGCGCGCAGTTCGTCGACGGACTGGGCGGCGGCGGTCCCGAGCGCGACCGCGGCGAACGCCGCGAGCACCAGCACCGCGAGCCACCTCAGGGTGCTCGGCTTCCGTTGGGTCGTGTGCATGCCAGCCTCCAGAGGGGTACGCGTTGCCGACACTTTACGCCAGGGACGAAGACGTTGGCCGTGGAGGATGCCCCACGGCCCCCGAACCCCCTTCGCGAAGCGCGAGCTGGCCGCACGCGCCGCCGGTGTCGCGACCGCGCGAGAAGCGCACGGACGTCGAGACTCCGGCGCGTTTGATCACGTCCTCGAAGGCACGAACGCGCTCCCGCGGCGTGGCGGCGAAGCCCGAACCGGGCCACGGGTTGAACGGGATCAGGTTGACGTGGACCGTGAGCCCATCGAGCAAGCGAGCCAGCGCCGCCGCCTGCGCCGGAGCGTCGTTGACCCCATCGAGCATGGTGTACTCCACGGTCACCCGACGACCGCCGGCCGCCTGCCAGTCGTGCAGCGACGCGACGATGTCGGTCAAGGCGTGGGCGTGCGCGGTGGGGATGATGCGCTTGCGGGTCTCCTCGTCGGGCGCATGCAAGCTCACCGCGAGCACGAGCGGCAAGCCCTCCCCCGCCAAGCGCCGGATGCGCGAGGGCAACCCGACCGTCGAGAGCGTGATGCGGCGCGACGACATCGCCAGGCCCCGCGGATCGGTCCACGTGCGGATCGCCCCGACGGCGGCGTCGTAGTTCAGCAGCGCCTCGCCCATGCCCATCAGCACGACGTTGCGCAGCTCGCGCGGGGCGAACTCTTCAAACCAGGCGACGGCGAGGAGCTGCGCGACGATCTCGCCGCGCGTGAGGTTGCGCCCGAAGCCGAGCGCGCCGGTCGCGCAGAAGGCGCAGCCCGCGGGGCAGCCGACCATCGACGAGACGCACACGGTCTTGCGGCCGTCGTAGGGCATGTAGACCGCCTCGGTGCGCTGGCCGTCGTGGAGCGTGAACAGGTAGCGGACCGAGCCGTCCCAGGACGGGAAGCGCCGCACCTCGGCGAAGGGCGAGACCGAGAACCCCTCGTCGAGCGTCGCGCGCCAAGCCTTGGGCAGCGTGGTCATGGCGTCCACCGAGCGCGCGCCGTGGACGTAGAGCCACTCGGCGAGCTGCGCGCGGCGGTAGCCCTCCCCTTCCGGGGCGGGCAGGTCGTCGATCGGCAGGTCGAACAGGCTAGGGCGCGGCTCCATCGCCGATCACGGTACCGCGTGGGCCGCCACGTCGACGATCAGCGGCAGACGCACCCGCTCGCGCTCGATCTCGTCCCGAAGCCGCGTGAAGACCTCGGCGTCCTGGTAGGCGGCCGACGCCCGCACCAGCCCCAGGTAGTAGCGCGCGAGGCGGACGCCGTCGCTGCCCGCCCGGGCGCGCTCGAGCGGCGTCAACAGCGCCTCGACGAAGGCCTCCGGACCCTCGAGCGCCGCGCACCCGCCCACCTCGACCACCGCCCGCAGCATCGCGACGGTCTCGCCCGGGTCGTGCCAGAAGCCGAAGCTCAGCGCGTCCGAGATCCGCTCGAGCTCGCGCAGCGCCTCGCGGTAATCGCCGCGCCCGACGACCTCCCGCGCCAGCGCCTGGCGCCGCAGGCGTTCGGTGGCGTAGCGACCGAGCGACAGGGGGCCACCGCTCGGACGCAGGCGACCCCCCACGAGGGCCCGCAGGCGGTAGGCGAGCACGTGGTCCTGGTACTCGAGCAGGTGTTCGGGGGCGGCGTCCACGGACCGAGCGTACGGCCCCGGCCCGCCCCAAACGGTGGCCGGGACCGCCGGTGGTACGATGCCGCGCATCACCGCACCGCGACCGCCTCGACGGCGGGCGCACGTCCGCCCTCAGCCGGGCGGTTCTCGTTCAGGGAGGCGCGCCGCATGCACCACCGCAACGTCAAGACGATCGGTATGGTCCTCGCCGGGGGCAAGGGCACGCGCCTGAACCCGCTCACGTGGAAGCGCACGAAGCCCGCCGTGCCGTTCGGCAGCAAGTACCGCATCATCGACTTCGCGCTGAACAACATGATCAACAGCGGCATCTACGGCATGTACGTGCTGACCCAGTTCAAGGCGCAATCGCTGACCGAGCACATCCAGCGCAACTGGCGCTTCGGCACCTTCCTGTCCGATTACTTCATCACCCTGGCGCCGGCGCAGATGTACCTCTACGAGGAGTTGGGCGCCGAGTGGTACCGGGGCACGGCCGACGCGATCTACCAGAACCTGCACCTGATCGACAACTCGGGCGCCGACCTGGTCGCGATCTTCTCGGGCGACCACATCTACAAGCAGGACATCGCGCACATGATCGAGTACCACCTCGAGCACGAGGCGGACGTCACGATCGCCGCCTACCCCACCCCGGTCGAGGACGGCACCCGCTTCGGCGTGCTGCAGGTCGATCGCGACTGGCGCATCACCGAGTTCCAGGAGAAGCCCGCCCAGCCCAACCCGATCCCCGGCCGCCCGACGCACTGCCTGGCGTCGATGGGCAACTACGTGTTCACCAAGTCCAAGCTCGTCGAGATGCTGACGCGCGACGCCCAGCGCAAGGAGAGCGAGCACGACTTCGGGAAGAACGTGCTCCCGATGGCGCTCGGCGAGGGCGCGAAGCTGATGGCGTACGACTTCGCGCGCAACCCGATCCCCGGCCAAGAAGGGGCGAACACCTACTGGCGCGACGTCGGTACGCTCGACTCCTACTGGGACGCCAACATGGACCTGGTCGACGTGCAGCCCGAGTTCGACCTCTACAACGAGGAATGGCCGCTGCGCACGTCGTCCGAGTTCTCGCCCCCCGCCAAGTTCGTCCACGAGGACGCCGATCGGCGCGGCCAGGCCCTCAACAGCATCCTGGCCGGCGGCGTCATCATCTCGGGCAGCACGGTGCGCCGGTCGGTGCTCGCGCGGCGCGTGCGCACGCACTCGCACACCTTGGTCGAGAACTGCGTCCTGCTCGACAACGTCGAGATCGGGCGCCACTGCACGGTGCGCAACGCCATCATCGACAAGAACGTGGTCGTGCCCGAGGGCACCCAGATCGGCGTCGACCTGGACGACGACCGGGCGCGCGGCTTCACGGTCACGCCGCAGGGCGTCGTCGCGGTCCCCAAGGGGTACGTCTTCCACTGAGGCCGCCGTTCGATGAGGCCCGTCGCCGCGACCGGTGGCAGGCTTACAGCCGGCTCACGATCCCCGGTGCTACGCTGAGCGGAACATCGCGCTGCACGCTCGTGCAGCATCGTGCCGAGCCGCGCGCCGCGCGCCGCCGGCCGCGAGGACCGTATCCCCGGGAGGCCGCGTGAAACGCTCTTTCAACCCCTGGCTGATCGTGATGCTCATCATCCTGGGCATCTTCGTGTTCAACCAGTTCAACGCCGGCGGCACGCCGCGCGAGATCAACTTCAGCACCTTCACCGAGCTGGTGGAGCAGGGGCGCGTGGCGTCGGTCACGATCGACCGCACCAACGGCGTCATCGACGGCGAGCTCACGACCGAATCGCAGGTCGTGATCGCGGGCGAGCCGCAGACCGTGCGCGACTTCCGCGTGACCACGATCGTCAGCGACTCGCTGCTGCAGCGCCTCGAAGAGAACGTCGGCGACGTGCTGATCCGCAACCCGCCGCAATGGATCGGCTTCCTGATCTCGGTGCTCCCGATCGTCATCCTGATCGCCTTCTTCTGGTTCGTCTTCATGCGCGCGCAGGGCGGGCCGAACCAGGTGATGCAGTTCGGCCAGTCCAAGGCCAAGACCTACGGCCGCGAGAACAAGGTGAGCACCACCTTCACCGACGTCGCCGGCCACGCGGAAGCGAAGCAGGAGCTCAAGGAGGTCGTCGACTTCCTCAAGAACCCGCAGAAGTACCTGCGCATCGGCGCCGAGATCCCCAAGGGCGTGCTGCTCGTCGGACCGCCCGGCACCGGCAAGACGCTCCTCGCGCGCGCCGTCGCCGGCGAGGCGGGCGTGCCCTTCCTCACGGTGTCAGCCTCGGAGTTCATGGAGATGTTCGTGGGCGTGGGCGCGAGCCGCGTGCGCAACCTGTTCGAGGAGGCGCGCAAGGCGAGCCCGGCGATCATCTTCATCGACGAGCTCGACTCGATCGGTCGCCGCCGCGGCGCCGGCATCGGCGGCGGGCACGACGAGCGCGAGCAGACCCTCAACCAGATCCTCTCCGAGATGGACGGGTTCGAGAAGGACACGTCGGTGATCATCATCGCCGCGACCAACCGCCCCGACATCCTCGACCCGGCGCTGCTGCGGCCCGGCCGCTTCGACCGTCAGGTGACGATCGGCCTGCCCACCATGCGCGAGCGCGAGGACATCCTCAAGGTGCACGTGCGCAACAAGCCGGTGGCCGAGGACGTCGACCTGCGCCGGCTCGCCGAGGCGACGCCGATGTTCTCGGGCGCGGACCTCGAGAACCTGACCAACGAGGCGGCGCTCGTCGCCGCGCGCACCAACCAGCAGATCATCACGTGGGGCGACTTCAACGAGGCGCTCGACCGGATCACCCTGGGCTTGCGACGGAGCAGCCTGGTGCCCACCGAGGCGGAACGCAAGATCCTCGCCTTCCACGAGGCCGGGCACGCGGTCCTGTACGCCGCGCAACCCGACCTAGGCGAGATCCGCAAGGTGACGATCAGCCCGCGCGGTGGCGCCGGCGGCTTCATGGCGCCCTTGGGCAAGGAAGAGATGTTCTTCAGCACCGAACGCTTCCGCGCGCAGCTGGTGGTCGCCTTCGGCGGACGCGTCGCCGAGAAGCGCGTGACCGGCACGCTCAGCTCCGGCGCGAGCAGCGACCTCAAGCAGGCCACCGAGATCGCCAAGCAGATGGTGCTCGACCTCGGGATGGGCGAGCACGAGTACGTCGCCTGGGGCTCCGACCAGGGCCCGATCTTCCTGGGCGGCGAGATCAGCCGCCGCAAGGACTTCTCGGAGGAGACCGCGCGCCAGCTCGAGAACAAGGTCGAAGGCATCCTGCGCGAATCGTACGAGCGCGCCACCGAGATGGTGGACGAGCACTGGCACGCCGTCGAGGCCGTCGCCACCTCGCTGCTCAAGGTCGAGACCATCGACGGCGCGCTGGTCAAGAAGGCGTACGAGATGGCCGAAGCCGGTGAGACCACCGAGGTCATCACCCAGTTCATCGTCGACTCCATCGCCGAGCACGAGCGCAAGGTCGCGGCCTCCGCGGAGCGGCACAAGGAGCGCGCCGAGGAGGCGCAGCGTCGCGAAGAGGCCCAGGCTCGCCCGCCCTCGGCGCCTTCGAACCCCCGCCCCGCCGCCGAAGGTCCGCGCGGCTGAGCGCCGGGCGCCGGCCGACGCGCCTCCGTGCCCCTCCTAGACGGCAAGTACGAGATCCACGGCGAGCGCCCGCTGGGCGCCGGGATCACCGCGTTCGACGCCACCGACCCGGACGGAAACCCCGTCCGGGTCGAATGGATCGAGGAGCTGCCGGACGCCGCGGCCGAAGCCGCCTTCGAGCGCCACCGGCGACTCCTCAAGCGGCTCGCGCGCGAGGGACGCGCGGCCATCCAGGACGTCGTCGGCCGACCGGGGGCGCACTTCGTCTCCTGGTACGCCCATCCCGACGGCGCCCCCAAGGCGCACGACGCCGAACTCGACGCGCTGCTGGCCGCCGCCGGGTACGACCCGGCGGCGGCCGACGTGCGCCGGATCGACGGACGTCCGCAACTCCTGGGGCTCCCCTTCCGGCCGAGCACCGTGCCCGTGCTCGCGCGCGAGGATCCGGGCGCCGACCGGCCGCCGGCGCGCCGACCTTGGCCGTGGACCTGGCGGGCGTGGACCTACGGGGCTGCGATGGCGGTGGCCGCCGCCGCCCTGGCGCTCGCCGGCTTCCTGGCCCGCACCAACGACCGCGTGGTCGTCGTGCCCGAGTCGCTGGGCGCAGCGTACGAGGAGGTGGCGACGACCCTGCACCAGCTCGGGTTGGGGGTCGAACCGATCGTGGTGGCCACCGCCGACGCCCCAGCCGGTGCGGTCGTCGCGGTCGATCCCGAACCGGGCACGCCCATGCGCCCCGGCCGCACCGTGCGCGTGAGCGTCGCGCTCCCCCCCGGTTCGGTGGCGCCGACGGCGATCCCGCGGCTGATCGGCCTCGACCAGGACGCGGTCGCCGCCCGACTCGCCGCCGAGGGCCTGGAGCTCGGGCGCCGGGTGGCCGTGCACGCGGCGGCGCCCGCGGGCGTCGTGCTGGCGCAGGCGCCCGCCGCCGGCGCCACCGTCGGTCGCGGTTCGATCGTCGACGTCGTCGCTTCGCTCGGCCCGGCGCCGGAGCGCACCTTCGTGCCAGACCTGGTCGGCCGCTCGCTCGACGACGCGCGCTGGCTTGCCGAGATCGCCGGCCTGAGCGGCGAACGGGTGATCGTCGAACGGCTCGCCGCGGAGCGCGCCGAGGCGGGCACCGTGCTCGCGCAGTCGCTGGCGCCGTTCGCGTCGGTGCCCGTCGCGACCTCGGTCCTGCGGCTCGTGGTCGCCGAGCCGGCCGTGGCCTCCGAAGAGACGGGCCTCCCCCCGTTGGGCGGCCTCGACGAGGCGCGGGCGCGCGCCCTGGCCGCCGGCTTCGACGTGCGCACCGAGTACGTGTCCCACGCGGGCCTGCCCGACGGCGTGGTGGGCCAGTCGCTGCCGGTGGGCGCGGCGCCGTCCGATGGACCGCTCGTCCTGACCGTGAACGCCCAGCCCGTACCGGTCCCGCGCCCCGACGCCTCGGTCGTGGTGCGTGCGCCGGAGCCGCGCGAGGTCGACTACCTGTGGTTCATCGAGCCGGGCATCCCCCCCGTGGTCGCCGAGGTGACGGCCACGACCTTGGAGGGCGAGACCACACTCGTCGACCGCCGCGTGGTGCAGGGTGGCGAGAGCGTGGAGGGGGCCTGGTCGACGACGTACCCGGGGGTCGTGCGCTTCGACCTCACGCTGAACGGCGAGCCGTACGGCGGGTCCGTGCGCGTGCCTTGAGGCCGTGCCCCGGCGCGTGCCACGAAGGGCCGCCGAGCGCCCGACCAGGGTGTATGGTGGCGACCGACGATGTGGGCTGACGTTCATCGCCCGTGACCGATACGATTCGCCGCCGCCCGCGCGGCCGCACCACCGCCTCCGCCCCAGCTAGGTCGCCGGCCGACGCCCGAAGGGATCCCGCGTGTTCCTCCAAACCCTCCGCGATCTGAGCGGCTACGTGCGTCGGTACCCGAGGCCCTACGCCCTCGGTCTGACGCTGCTCGTCGCCTTCGCCTTCTTCTCCACCCTCGCGCCGCTGGTGATCGGGCGGGCGATCGACGCCTTCCTCACGGGCACCATGACCATGACGACGATCTGGGGCTACATCGGCGCCCTGCTCGGGATCGGCGTGGGCGGTGCGACCGCGATGATCGTCACGCGGCGCACGCTGCTGAACGCCTCGTGGGAGATCCAGTTCGACATCCGGCGCGACCTGTTCACGCACTTCACGCGCCTCGACCCGTCCTACTACGACGACCACCGGGTGGGCGACCTGATGGCGCGCCTCACGGCCGACCTCAACGCCGTGCGCATGCTGATCGGCGTGGCGGTCTTCATGGGGGCGAACACCAGCCTGGTGCTCGGCTTCACGCTCGTCCGGATGTTCCAGTTGAACGTCGGGCTCTCGCTCCTCACCCTGGCGATCGTCCCGTTCATCACGCTGACCTTCTTCGTCCTCCTGCGCATCATCCACCGACGCTACGAAAAGGTCCAGGAGCAGTTCTCCGAGGTCTCGGCGATGGCCCAGGAGAACTTCTCGGGCATCCGCGTGGTCAAGGGCTTCGGGATCGAACACCGTGAGGTCGAGGACTTCAAGCGCCTGAACGACGAGTTCATCCGCCGCAACCTCGCGCTCACCAAGGTCGACGGACCGCTGTTCCCGCTGATGGAACTGATGTTCGGCATGACCATCTCGGTGCTCCTGCTCGTCGGCGGCCGGCTGGTCCTGGGCGTCGGCAGCGAGCTGACGATCGGCCAGTTCTCGTCCTTCGTCTTCCTGTTCGAGGGCATCCAGTGGCCGATCATCGCGCTCGGCTGGATCGCCAACCTGCTCCAGCGCGGCTCGACCTCCTGGCACCGGCTGCGCCAGATCCTCGACGTCCCGTCCAAGGTCACCGACGACCGCGACACCCGCGTCGACGTGACCGACCTGCGCGGCGAGATCGAGTTCCGCGACGTGAGCGTGCACATGGACGGTCGCCCGGCGCTCGATCGCGTCAGCTTCCGCATCCCTGCGGGCCAGTCGGTGGGCATGACCGGGCGCACCGGATCGGGCAAGACGCTGATCGTCAAGCTGGTCGCCCGCCTGCTCGACCCGGACGAGGGGCAGGTGCTGATCGACGGCATCGACGTCCGCCGCATCCCCGTCGCGGTCCTCCGGCGCCGGATCGGCCTCGTCCCCCAGGAGCCCTTCCTGTTCAGCGACTCGATCGCCGAGAACATCGCATACGGCGTGCCCGAGGGCGACGACCCCGCCGCCCTCGAGGAGCGCGTGCGCGCGGTCGCGCGCATGGCGCAGCTCGAGAAGGACGTCGACGACTTCCCGCTCGGCTTCGCCACGCCGCTCGGCGAGCGCGGCGTCACGCTCTCCGGCGGCCAGCGGCAACGCACCGCCATCGCGCGCGCCCTGATCCGCGAGCCGCGCGTGCTGATCTTCGACGACGCCCTCTCGGCGGTCGACACCCAGACCGAGGCCGACATCCTCGAAGGGCTCCGGAAGGCGCAGCAGGGGCGCACGACGCTCGTCGTCGCGCACCGCGTCTCGGCCTTCCAACACGCGGACCGGGTCCTCGTCCTCGAGGACGGCCAGCTGGTCGAGGACGGCGACCACGAGACGCTCGTCGCCAAGGACGGTTGGTACGCGGACATCGTGCGTCGGCAGCAGCTCGAACAGGACCTGGAGACGGTATGACCACGCCGCACCGTGGCCGACGCCCGCGTCGGCAGCAGCTCGAACAGGATCTGGAGACCGTATGACCCCGCCCATGAAGCCCAACGACGACGCGCCGCGGCGCCCGCTCGCCGACCCGACCGTCGGCGGGATGGTCGACCCGGACTACGACGTCGAGCGCGAGAAGGCCGACCACCGGGCGCGCCGCCGCACGACGCGCCGCGGCATGAAGGCGGAAGGGAAGCTCGACGAGGACGGCGAGAAGATGGTGGCCGGCTTCGACCGCAACCTCTCGCGGCGGCTCTTCGGATACCTCAAGCCCTACCGCGGCCCGATGATCGGCGCGGTCGCGCTGCTGCTGGTCTACTCGGCGATCGTGCCGGCCTTCCCGCGGCTGGTGGCGACCGCGGTCGACCGCTTCATCGTCGCGAGCGTGCCGCCCTACGACGGCTGGACCGTCGACGAACGCCTGGCGGGCCTGCTCGGCATCGTCGCGGTGTACCTGGGGCTGCGGCTCCTGAACTTCGGGTTGCGCTACGGCTACACCTACCTGGTCGCCTGGATCGGCCAGCACGTGATCTACGACCTGCGTCGCGACACCTTCGAGAAGATCCAGCGGCTGCACCTCGGCTTCTTCGACCGCACCCCGGTCGGGCGCCTGATCACCCGCATCACCAGCGACGTCGAGGCGATCCAGACCGCGATGACCGACGGGGTCGTCGGGCTGATCGCCGACATCGGCCTGATCATCGGCTTGACGATCTACATGTTCACCATCGATTGGCGCCTGGCGCTCGTGACCCTCACGATCATGCCCGTGCTGTTCCTGACGCTCAACTACCTGCGGCGCCGGATCCGCGACGCCTTCCGGGTGGTCCGGCTGCGCACCTCGCGCTCGAACGCCTTCCTCGCCGAGAACCTGAGCGGCATGACCACGGTGCAGCTCTTCAACCGCGAGCAGCGCAACGCCCGGCGCTTCGACCAGATCAACCTGAGCCTGCTCGACGCGTACGTCGAGCAGATCCGCTGGTTCAGCCTCTTCTTCCCCGCCGTCAACGTCGCCAGCGCGATCGCGGTGTCGCTGATCCTGTACTACGCCGCCTTCCAGCTCGTCGGGCCGGGCGTCGGCGACGTGTTGACGATCGGCGTGCTCATCGCCTTCGTGCAGTACGCGCAGATGTACTTCCGGCCGCTGCAGGAGCTCTCGGACCGCTTCAACACGCTGCAGTCGGCGATGGCCTCGGCCGAGCGCATCTTCAGCCTGATCGACACGCCGGAGCTGGTCGTCGACAAGGACGTGCCGCTGCCGCTCGAGGGCCGCTTCCGCGGCGAGGTCCGCTTCGAGGACGCCTGGTTCGCCTACGACGACGAGGACTGGGTGCTGCGCGGGCTCGACCTGACGATCAAGCCGGGCGAGTCGGTCGCCTTCGTCGGCCACACCGGCGCCGGCAAGACGACCGTGATCAGCCTCGTCAGCCGCTTCTACGACGTCCAGAAGGGCGCCGTGCGCATCGACGGGCACGACGTGCGCGACCTGGCCCAGACCGACCTGCGGCGCCACGTGGGCATCGTGCTGCAAGACCCCTTCCTGTTCAGCGGCACGGTGCGCAGCAACATCACCCTGGGCGACGACTCGATCCCGCTCGACCGGGTGATCGAGGCCGCGCGCTTCGTCAACGCGCACGCCTTCATCGACCGGCTGCCGCTCAAGTACGACACCCCGGTGCGCGAGCGCGGCGCAGGCTTCTCGACCGGGCAGAAGCAGCTGCTCGCCTTCGCGCGCGCGCTGGTGCAGAACCCCGACATCCTCCTGGTGCTCGACGAAGCGACCGCCAACGTCGACACCGAGACCGAAGAGCTGATCCAGGACGCCCTGAAGAAGCTGATGCAGGGGCGCACGAGCATCGTGATCGCCCACCGGCTCTCGACGATCCAGGACGTCGACCGCATCCTGGTCCTGCGCAAGGGGAAGCTGATCGAGCAGGGCAAGCACGCGGAGCTGCTCAAGGTCGAGGGGGGCTACTACCGCAAGCTGTACGAACTCCAGTACCAAGAGGTCTGACGTTCGGACGGCGCCATGCGAGCGGGCGCGACGCTTCGGCGTCGCGCCCGCGGTCGTGGCGATCGGGGCCGGTCGCTAGCGCACGGTCACGCGGTAGACGAGCGTGAGCTCCTGCTCGGGCTCGAACTCCTCGAGCAGCGTCCAGCGCACGGCGTCGTAGCTGGTGGGCTCCGCGATGCGGCGCTGCTCGCCCTGACCGACGAAGACGTTGGTCTCGTAGAAGGTGGTGCCGCGGTCGGCGGAGAACTCGGTGAGGAGCCCCTCGTCGCTCGGGGTCGCCGAGAAGGCCACGTACTGCGTCCCCTCGGGCACCGGCCCGGTCACGACGACGATGCCTGCCGGCAGGGTCTCGTCCCCGACGTTGCGCACGATCAAGCGGTACTCGACCACCTGACCGGGGCGCGCCTCGCTCGCCTCGGTGAAGCGCTCCTCGCGGGTGCCGTCGTCGCGCGTGACCTGACTGACGACGTACACCTCGAGCTCGATGGAGACCGGGTTGGCGGCGGGTGGGTCGGCGGGGACCGGGTCGCCCTCTTGGGCGATCCCGGCGGCGAACAGCGACCACGCGGCGACGAAGAGCGCGAGCGCGGCCGGACGGATTCGGTGCGTCATGGGCTCCAGCCTAGCGGGCGCGGCTGTGCCGCGGCTGAGATCGGGCTCACGGCGCCTCCACCACGAGGGCGCCGAAGGCCGCGGCGTAGGGCGCGGCCTCGTGCCAACCGAGTTCGACCGCGCGCTCGAAGGCGGCTGCCGCCTCGGCCGCGGTGGCGGCGGCGACCTGGGGAGCGACGCCCGCGCCCAGCGCGACCCCGGCGTCGCGCAAGACGATCCGACCCCACGCGAACGCCGCCTCGGCGTGGCCCGCCTGCGCCGCGGAGCGGTACCAGCGGCGCGCCTCGACCGTGTCGGGACCGACGCCCAAACCCACCTCGTACAGACGCGCCAGCCGCCACATCGCTTCGGCGTGGCCCACGTCCGCCGCGGCCCGGTACCACCCCGCCGCCGTGCGTGCGCTCCACGGGGCCCCCAAGCCGGCCTCCGCCAGATACCCGAGCATGAAGCGCGCGGACGCGTCCCCGGCGGCGGCCTCGGCGTCCCACACGGCGCGCGCCGCCGCGAACTCGCCGCGACGGTACGCGTCGAACGGATCGATGCCCGCCGCGCTGGCGCGGCTCGCCACCCACCACTGGGCGAGCACGAACAGCACCACCGCGACCCCCAGCGCGACCAACATGAGCGTGCGCCGGCGCAGCGGCGGCTCGTCGAACACGAACCGGGGCTCCTCGATGGGGGTGTTCCGCCGCGGGAGGCGCGCCGAGGGGGGCCGCGCCGGACCGGCCTCCGCCCCGCCCAGGCCGCGCCACGCCGTCGGGACCGGGCGAGCTGCCGGCGCCATCGGGGCGTCCTCGAAGGCTGCGGCCGGCCCGTAGTCTGCGTCCACCACCTCGATCGGCGGCGCTTGCGGGGCCCTCGGGGCCCCGGAGGCGTCGGCCTCCGACGCGCCATCGCGCCGCCGCGACGCGCGCCCGATCGCGAACGAGGGGACCTCGGGAAGGGGCGAAGCCGCGTCGGAGGCGTCATCGGCATCCGACGTGCCGCGCCGGGTGCTCCAGGCCCCCGCCCCCTCGGCGTCCCAGCCGCCCACGGGCGGGAAGGCGTCGTGGGCCCGGGCGGCCTCGGTGCGCACCACCTCGCCCCGCGCTTCATGCCCCATGCCGTCGTCGGCGGCTGCGTCGTGGAAGGGCTCGTCGACGTCCACGACGTCGAGGATGCCCCCCGGCCCCCCGGCCGCGGGCGGGGCGTCGACGTCTTCGACCCACTCCTCCTCGCCCGGTTCGGGCGCGTCGAGGTCGACGCTCTCCCCACGCCACGCAGGCGCCTCACCCGTCGCGAAGATGTACGCGACCTCCCGCGCCAACCCGCGCTCGGACGGGGCGTCGGGGCCGGGAACCAGGTCGTCGTCCAGGGCCAGGTCGGGTTCGGGTTCGAAGGTCGGCGTGGGGTCGGCTTCGTACGCCGCCTCGAGCGCGCGCGCGGACTCCGGGTCCAACTCCGACGGACGCTCGCCCGCGAACTGCAGGGCTGGATCGACGTCGAACTCCGGCTCGAGGTCCGGTTCGGGGTCTGGTTCGGGGGTCGGCTCCGGCTCCGGCTCCGGATCGAACACCGGCTCCGGCAGCACCTCCCGGTCGGGCTCCGCATCGAGCACGGGCTCGGCGGGCACCTCCGGTTCGAGCTCGGGGTCGAGGTCGGCTTCGGGCTCGTAGCCGAGGTCCGCTTCGGGCTCCGGCTCGACCTCCGACTCGGAACCGAGATCGGGGTCGAGGTCGGCGTCCCCCTCGGGTTCGGGGTCGCTCGGTGCCGCAGCGGCCGCCGCGGCGCCGGGCTGGGCGGCCCCACCGGCGCCGCGCGCCTCCTCGATCTCGTCGGCATCGGCCGCGCGGATGACCACCCGCACGCCGGCCGCCTCGAACGTCTGGGCGATCGCGTCCGCCTTCTCGGGACGCAGCGCCCGGGTGATGGGCCCGGTGCGCCCATCGATGAGCTGACGCACCCGCTCTTGCGGCATGCCGAGCCGCTCGCCGACGCGCGCCGCGACGATCGCCACGTCGGCGTCCGGGACCCGTTCGATCACCTCGACCACGCACGCGTTCGGAATCATGTGCCGCCATGGTACACGGCACTCCGTCGCCGACGGCGGGGCGGTGCTGCGCGGTGGCCGGATGCACGTCGCGGCGGGCGCTGCGCGTTCCGCATCGGTTGACACCCATGGGGGTCGCGGGTACGCTGTTGGGCGCTTGGGGCTGTGGCGCAGCTGGGAGCGCGCCTGAATCGCACTCAGGAGGTCAGGGGTTCGAATCCCCTCAGCTCCACCAAGTACCTCAGGGCCCCGCCGCAACGCGGGGCCCTGCTCGTGGAATCCTCCGCGGTCGCCGAACGACCCCGGCCTAGCCCGCCTGCTCCGCCATCGCGAAGAACATTGGGCTGAAGTACGGCACCAGCCACACCAACCACACGAAGACGCTGAACCGATGGAACCGCGTGATCCAGCGCTCGTCCCGCCGCACCAGGACGAAGGCGGCCCAGACCGCGTGCACCAGCATGAGCAAGATCGCCAGGAGACCCGTGATGCCGTGGACGTCGGCCGTCATGCCGCCGGCGTACTCGAACATCATCCCCGTGCCCAGCGTGTCGGCCGCGAGCCCCAGGACGAAGAACCCGAGGTGCCAAGGCTGGAGCCGCCCGACGAGGCGCTCGCTCCACACGCCGATCGAGTAGAAGAGCAAGGCCAGGGTGATGATCACGGTGACGCTGGTGGGCATGCCGACCTCCCGCGACCGACGCGGCCCGACGGTCGAGGCGGGCCCCCATCGGGCACACCCAGCCTACCGACCACCGAACCGGCGCAGGGTCCTGCGCCACGGCGCGCGATGCCATGGCGCCCTCCAGGCGCCCGCGCACGCCGTAGCGGCGTCGTCACGGCGCCCACCCCCCGACCGTGCTAGCTTCCCCGGCATGAGAATCGGCATTTTGGCGGCGAGCCTCGCCGCGCTGCTCGCGCTGTCCGCGTGCGGCGGCGGGAGCGCGACGGGCACGTGGTCGGGCACCGTCACCCTCCCCGGGAACACGCGTGGCTCCCCCATGCTGCTGACCCTGATCGAGGAAGACGGCGTCCTCAGCGGCAGTGCGTTCGTCGTCTTCATGAACCTCGACGTCGCCGGCACCGTAGTGGGCGACGACGCGTCGATGACGCTGTCGGGCGGCCTCATGGACGCCCCGACCCCGCTCGACGGGACCTTCGAGAAGGACCGGTTCGCGGGGACCTGGTGGGGTCCGGGGGCGACCGAGCCGGCGACCGTCGTCCTGGAACGCGAGTAGCGCGCTACCATCGAGCCAGCGCGGCGCACGCGCACGAACGCCTGCTCGCGCGTCGAGCTCCTCCAGGCGAATCGTCGCGGTACCCGCGCCAGGGATCGCCGGGTGAACGGGAGGGAGCATGGACGCCGAACTGCTGCGCCTGCTGACGATCACGTTCTTCGCCGCGGTGCTGGCCGACCTGTCGATGGCGCTGGGCGTGGCGCCCTTCTTCTTCCTCAAGGACCTCTCCAAGAAGGCCGCGGCGACCCTGTCGGCGGTGGCGGCCGGCATGATGGCCGCCGCGAGCCTGGTCCAACTCGTCGGCGAGGGGCTTCGTCGTGCGCCCGGCTTACAGGCGTGGGAGGTCGCCGTAGGGATCGCGCTCGGGGCGCTCTTCTTCGCGGGCGTGGCGCGATGGGTACAGGGTCGCGAGGCCTTCGATCCCTTCGGGCTGCGGGCGACGGGTGGCGCCGGGGCGGTCATGATCGTGGCGGCGATGACCGCGCACTCGCTGCCCGAGGGCATCGCGATCGGCGTCGCCTTCGGCTCGGGTGAGGCGGGCTTCGGCATCGCCGTCGTGGCCGCGCTCGCGGTCCACAACGTCCCCGAGGCGATCGCCATCACGCTCGCGCTGCGCGCGAAGGGCCTCTCGATCTGGCAGTGCATGGGCTGGGCGCTGGTCACCAGCGTGCCGCAGCCGATCGCCGCTCCCTTCGCCGCTTGGCTCATGTGGCTCTTCGAACCGCTGCTCCCCTTCGGCCTCGGCTTCGCGGCCGGCGCCATGCTGTTCCTGGTCGTCAGCGACCTCCTCCCCGACGCGCTCGAAGAGATCGATCCCATGCGCGCGGCGGGCGCCTTCACCGCCGGCGCGGTCGGCATGATCGTCCTGGGGCGCCTCGTCGGGTTGTGAGCGGCGGCGCCTCGGGCATCGTGCGCCCACGGCTCCGGGCAGGGAGCTCGCCACACCGACGTTCCCCTGACCGTGTCCCGGTAGGCTGACCCCCGGACCCGGCGCCGACGCGCCCTCGCGATCCACCCGACGAACCACCCCACCGGTCCCCGAGGTGCCCATGCCCCGTCCCTACCCGTCGATCCCGGCGATGCGCGCCGCCGCTGCTGCGCTGACCGTCGCCTTGACCGCCACCGCCGGCGCTCAGGCCACCCCGGCCGCCGACGCGTGCACCGCGCCCTACACGCCCACGTACGTGATCCAGGGCACCGGGCCCTTCGCCACCACCACCGACACCGTGACCACGCGGGGCGTGGTGGTGGGCGACTACGAGGGCCGCGCGCCGGCGCTGCGCGGCTTCTACCTCCAAGACCCCGACGGCGACGGCGACTCCGCCACGTCCGACGGCCTGTTCGTCTACCAGCGCAACGCCGACGAGGTCGCCCTGGGCGACCTCGTGGTGGTCACCGGGCTGGCCGGCGACTTCCAGGGGCAGACGCAGGTGCGCGCGAGCGAGGTCACGATCTGCGCCACCGGTCAACGCGTCGAGCCGGTCGACGTGTTCTTGCCGGTCCCCGACCCCGCCTACCTCGACCGCTACGAGGGGATGCTCGTGCGCTTCCCGCAGACGCTGACGGTCACCGAGACCTACCAGCTCGGCCGCTTCGGCCAGGTGACGCTGGCCGCCGGCGGGCGGCTGCCCCAACCCACTGCCATCGCCCTGCCCGGGCCCGCCGCCGCCGCGGTCCAGGCGGCGAACGACCTCGCGCGCATCGTCCTCGACGACGACCTCAACGATCAGAACCCCGACCCCATCCTCTTCGGGGGCGACGGGCCGCTCACGGGCACCCGCACGCTCCGCAGCGGCGCCACCGCGACCGGGCTGGTGGGCGTCCTGGCCTACACGTGGGCCGGCAACCAGGCGAGCCCCAACACCTACCGGTTGCGCACCCTGGGCGCCATGGGCGGCGGCTTGCCCACCTTCGTCGCGGGCGACGTGCGGCCGCCGGCGCCCGCCGTGCCCGGCGCCGTGCGGGTCGCGAGCCTGAACGTGCTCAACTACTTCACCACCATCGGCTCGCGCGGCGCCCAGTCGCCCGAGGAGCTCGATCGGCAGGCCGCCAAGCTGGTGGCCACCTTCACCGAGCTCGACGCCGACGTGGTGGGCCTCATGGAGATCGAGAACGGCCCCGACGCCCTGGCCGACCTGGTCGCGCGCCTGAACGCCGCCACCGAACCCGGGCGCTATGCCGCCGTCGACGCGGCGTGGCTGGGCACGGACGAGATCAAGGTGGCGCTGGTCTACCAGCCCGCGCGCGTCGGGCCCGTGGGCGCGCCGGCAGTGCTCGACGATGCCGTCGACCGGACGTTCGGCTCCGCGTACAACCGCCCGATGCTGGCGCAATCGTTCGCGGACGCGCACGGCGAGGTCTTCACGGTGGTCGTCACCCACCTCAAGTCCAAAGGGAGCCCCTGCCCCGGGTCCCCGAACCTGAGCGACGGGCAGGGCGAGTGCAACCGCACGCGCGTCCAGGCCCTCGAGGCGATGCTCCGCTGGCTCGCCGCCGACCCCACCGGCGTCGGCGACCCCGACGTGCTGCTGGTGGGCGACCTGAACGCGTACCAAATGGAGGACCCCGTCCGGACGCTGGTGGCGGCCGGCTACGTTGACTTGCAGGCGGCCTTCGAAGGCGCCGGCGCGTACACCTACGTGTTCGACGGCCAGTGGGGGGCGCTCGACTACGCCTTCGCCTCGCCGACGCTCCTCCTCCAGGTCGCCGGCGCCGCGGCCTGGCACGCGAACGCCGACGAACCCACCGCGCTCGACTACCTCACCCGCTACAAGAGCGCCGAGCAGATCGACCTGCTGTACGACCCCGGCCCCTACCGCGCCTCGGACCACGACCCGGTGGTGGTGGGGCTCGACCTGGGCGCACCCTGACGCAGCGCTCCCGAACGTTCGCGCGGCGCGCGATCGGCACCCGACGCGGCGGGTAGGCTGTCGCGGTGCTGCCCCAGCCTCCGTCCCCCAGCGCGCAGGCCCTGGCGCTCCGCGCCCGCCAGGCCCGCCGGATCACCGCCGCGCTCTTCGTCAGCCAGAGCCTCGGCTCGGCCGGCTCGATCGCCGCCGCCACCGTCGCCGCGATCGTCGGCGCGGAGCTCTCGGGCCGCACCTCGATGGCGGGGCTCCCCGCCGCCGTCACGCAGGCCGGCATCGCGATCGGCGCGCTCGTCTGGAGTCGCGCCTCGGACCGGCTCGGGCGCCGCGGCGCGCTGACGGCGGCGCTGCTGACCGGCGGCCTCGGCGCCTTGGCGTCGCTCTACGGCGTGGCCAGCGGCAACTTCCCGCTCCTGCTCGTCGCGCTGTTCGTCACCGGATCGGGCAGCTCGGCGGTGCAGCTCGGGCGCTTCGTCGCCGCCGAGGTCAACCCGCGCGCGCGCCGGGCGCGGGCGCTCGCCACCGTCGTGCTCGGGGGCACCGTCGGGAGCGTCGTCGGGCCGCTGCTGGTCGCGCCGACCGAGGCGCTCGTGATCGGCTGGGGATGGAGCGGCATCGCCGGCCCCTACCTCGCCACCGGGGTCGGCTACCTGCTCACCGCCGCGCTCCTGTTCGCGGCGCTGCGGCCCGAACCCAAGACGATCGGCGACGCCATCGGCCGCGAAGAGCGCGGCGCGATCGCCGACGCCCCCGCGCGGCCTCTGAAGGTGCTGCTGCGCGACCCGTCGGTGCGGACCGCGATGGCGGCGGTGGTCACGGCGCACATGGTGATGGTCGGGCTGATGCAGATGACCTCGCTGCACATGCACGGCAACCTGCACGCGCTCTCGAGCATCGCGATCGTGTTCTCGAGCCACACCTTCGGCATGTACGCCTTCTCGGTGGTCTCGGGGTGGCTCACCGACCGGTGGGGGCGGCGCCCGGTGCTGGGGCTCGGCGCGGTGATCACCCTGATCTCGTGCCTGATGGCGCCGCTCTCACCGGACGTGCTGCCGCTGGCGGTCGCGCTCTTCCTGCTGGGGCTCGGCTGGAACCTGTGCTACGTCGCCGGCTCGGCGCTGCTCTCCGACGCGCTGACGCCGGCCGAGAAGGGGCGCACCCAGGGGTTCAACGACCTGCTGGTCGGGGGCGCTGCGGCGCTCGCGACGCTCGTCGGCGGCCTGGTGATGGCCGGGCCAGGCGGCTACACGGCGATGGGGCTGCTGGGCGCGGCCGCCACCGCGCCGCTGCTCTGGATCGTCGCGCGCCTGCCGAAGGTGCAGGCCGCGCCCGCCGCGACCGACTGACGGACGAGCGCGTCGCGGTCGGCGTTCAGGTCGCCCCCGCGTCGCTCGCCCGGAAGGCGGCCTGGACGTCGAGCAGCTCCTCGGTCACGGCGTTCTGGCGCTCCTGGGCGGCCGCGTGGCGCAGCTGCCCCAAGCGCTCGTCGACGTTGCGCTCGGCCGCCTCCATCGCGGCGAGCCGCGCGGCGTTCTCGGCGGCCTGCGAGGCGGCGAAGGCGCGCACGAGCACGTGCGCGACGTAGTGGCGCACCAGCCCCCGAAGCATGGGCTCGGCGTCGAGGCCGAGCATGGGGAGCTGCTCCGTCGGCCACGGCCGCTCGGCCAGCTCGCGCAGCCAGGCGACGTCGAGCGGGAGCAGCTGGATCGTGCGGGTGCGGTAGCCGACCCCCGACGTCGGTTGATGGTGGACGACCCACACGTGCGCCACCCCGTGTTCGCGCTGCCACCCCTCGATCACCTGCGCGACCTCGAGCACGGCGTCGCCCGTGGCCGAGATGCTGGCCGGGAGCGCCACCACGCGCTCGACGGGGTGCCCGAGCGCGGCCAGCTTCGGTCGCAGCCGCCGCCCCACCGCGAGCAGGTGCGGCGGCGCCCGGTCGCCGCCGCGCTCGCTCAGGTGCGCGTCGGCGCGCCGCGCCAGGCGCTCGTTGAAGGGTCCGCACAGGCCGTGGTCGGATCCGAAGAGCACCGCACCCCACGGCCCCGAACCCACGGACGGCGCGGCCGCCGCCGCGGACGGCACGCCCGCCAAGGCGGGCTCGCGGTGCACCAGCACCTGAAAGGCGCGCTCGAGCGTGGCCTCCGCAGCCTCGAGGGCGCGGTCGGCGCGGCGCACCTGGCCGATGCGCACGCTCGCGAGCGCCTTCATGGTGCCGACGACCGAGCGCAGCGTCTCGGTGCTGCGCACCTGGCGCCGCAGCGCTTCACGCGTCGCCATCGGAGCCCTCCGCCACCGCCGCGGCCACCTCCCGGGCCAGTTCGTCGATCCGCACTCGATCGTCCTCGTCGAGCACCGCGCCGGACTCGAGGCGCTCCAACACGGCGCGGGCCTCGTCGCGCACGCGTTCGCGCAGCCGCGCCTCGGCCGCCGGCATCCGCTCCGGCACGACCGAGTCGAACGCACCGCCCACCGTCGCCCACAGCACCGCGAGCTGCTCGCCCACGGGCACCGTCTCGAACGGTCCCTGCGCCAGCACGGCGCGCACCCGACGCCCTTGCCGGAGCACGCGCCGCGTCTTCTCGTCGAGCTCGGTGCCGAAGCGCGAGAAGCCCTCGAGTTCCTCGAACTGCGCGGTCGCCAAGCGCAGGTCGCCGGCGACGGCGCGGTAGCCGTCGCTCTGGGCTTTGCCGCCGACGCGCGAGACCGAGCGCCCGACGTCGACGGCCGGCCAGGTCCCGCGCGCGGCGAGCTCGGGCGACAGGTACAGCTGACCGTCGGTGATCGAGATCAGGTTGGTGGGGATGTAGGCCGACAGGTCCTGCGCCTGCGTCTCGATGATCGGCAGCACCGTGAGCGAGCCGCCGTCGCGCAGGTTGGTGGCGCGCTCGAGCAGGCGTGCGTGCAGGTAGAAGATGTCGCCCGGGAAGGCCTCGCGCCCCGGCGGCCGCCGCAACAGCAGCGACAGCTCGCGGTAGGCGCGGGCGTGCTGCGTCAGGTCGTCGAGCACCAGGAGCACGTCGTGGCCGGCCTCCATCCAGGCCTCGGCGATGCTCGTCGCCGCGTACGGCGCGACGTAGCGCAGCCCCGGCGCGTCGTCGCTGGCCGCGACGACGACCGCGGACCGCTCGAGCGCCCCGCGCGCGCGCAGTTCCGCGAGCCAGCGTGCGGTGGCCGCGCCGCGCTGGCCGATCGCGCAGACCACGCAGCGGACGTCGCTGCCGCGCTGCGCGAGCACGGCGGTGAGCGCGAGCGTGGTCTTGCCGGTCTGGCGGTCGCCGACGATCAGCTCGCGCTGACCCCGCCCGATCGGGAACAGCGCGTCGACCACCTTGACGCCGGTCTGCAGCGGCGTCCGCACCGCCTCGCGGGCGAAGATCGGCGGCGCCGGGCGCTCGACGGGCCAGCGCTCGTGGGCGGCCACCGACCCCGCCCCGTCGAGCGGACGCCCGAGCGCGTCGACCACGCGACCGAGCAGGGCGTCGCCCACGGGCACGTCGAGCACGCGGCCGGTGCGCGCGACCTCGGCCCCCGCGACGATCTCGTGGCCGGGCCCGAGCACCACCACGCCCACGTCGTCGCGCCGCAGGTCGAGCGCCAGACCCGCCTCACCACCGGCGAAGCGCACCACCTCGTCGGCGCGGACGCCGGGCAGGCCGTGGACGGTCGCGACCCCGCTGCCGACGCTCGCCACGACCCCGACCTCCGAGACCTCGAGCCGCGGCTGCCAGTCGTGCACCACCCGGCCCAGATGCTCCAGCTCGGCGCGCACCAGATCGCCCAGCGGTGGCGCCGCGGCGCCGGTCATCCGCCCGGCTCCAGCGTCGCCCAGGAGCGCTCGAGGTCCTCGAGGTGCGCCCGGAGGGTCCACCCGATGCGGCGGTCGCCCGCGCGCAGGCGAACGCCCGCCAGCAGGTCCGGGTCGCGCACGAAGGTCGCCGCCGCGAGCGGCTCGCTCTCGTCGTCCAGTTCCTCGCTCGCGGCGATCGCGTCGCGGGTGGCGGCGCGGAGCGCCTCGCGCTGCGCGTCGCTGGTCTCGAAGGCGGTGGCGAAGCCGACGGGCCCGGCGCGGACGCCCTCGGCCAGCGCCGCGCGGTCGTCGTCCTCGAGGTCGGACAGGCGCCGGGCGAACGCCTCCAGGGCGTGGGCCTCGAGGTCCTCGTCGGCCAGCTCGCGCCATCCGCGCTCCAGGGCCTCGCGCAGGACGGTCGCCGCCGCGCTCCGGACCCGCTCGCCCAGCTCCTCGCGCTCGCGCTCGAAGGCCTCGCGCCACGCCGCCCGGGCCTCGTCGGCCTCCTCGGCAACCGCGGCGAGGTGCTCTTCGCGCTCGCGCTCGACCTCGCGCTCGAGCGCGTCCAGCCGATCGCGCCGCTCCTCCTCGAAGCGCTCGCGCTCACGTTCGAGTTCGCTTGCCCGCTCCTCCGCCTCGGCGCGCGCCTCTTGGGCCTCGGCGTAGGCGCGCTCGATCCGCTCCTCGCGCTCGCGCATGACCCGCTGGATCGGCCGGAACAGGAAGATCCGCAGCAGCAGGAGCAACAGCGCGAAGTTGACGACCTGCGCGACCAGCGTGAACCAGTCGATGGTCATGGCGCTCCCCCCTCAACCTCCGCTGACGGCGGCCCAGAAGGGGTTGGCGAAGATCAGGATCAGCGCGACGACGAAGCAGTAGATGGCGGTCGACTCGACCATCGCCAGGCCCACGAAGAGCGTGCGGGTGATGGTGTTCGATTCGTCGGGCTGCTGCGCGATCGACTGCAGCGCCTGCGCCAGCGCGCGCCCTTCGCCCAGCGCCGGCGCGGCCGAGCCGATGGCGATGGTCAGTCCGGCCGTCAGGATCGAGATCATGCCGATGAGTCCGAGGTCGGTCATCCGGGTTCCTCCCCTTCGTGCGCGTCGTGCGTCCGCGCACGGCGCTCCTGGAGCTCCGTGCCGGACGCGATGTAGACGATGGCCAAGATGGCGAAGATGTAGGCCTGGATCACCCCGATCAAGAGCCCGAACGCCTGCATGACGACCGGGAAGAAGAGCGGCGCCACCGACAGCAGGATCGCCGCGATGACGCTCCCGCTCATGACGTTCCCGAACAACCGGACGGCCAACGCGAGCGTGCGCGACAGCTCGCCGATGATCGTGAAGGGCAGCAGGAAGGGGCTGGGCCGCAGGTAGTTGCCCAGGTAGCCGCGCAGGCCGACCTTGGCGATCCCGAACGCCGGCACGGCCACGAAGACCACCAAGGCCAGCGCCGCCGTGGTGGTGAGCGACCCGGTGGGCGCCTCGAAGCCGGGCACCACCGAGAGCACGTTGCTCACGAGGATGAACAGGAACAGCGTGCCCACGAACGGAAGGTAGGGGTCGGGGTCCTGGCCGGTGACCTCGCGGATCTGATCGCGCACGAAGACGACGATCGCCTCGAGCACGTTCTGGCCGCGCCCCATCGCGCCGCCGGCCCGGAGGCCGCGCGTCACCCACCAGGACCCCGCCACCAGGAGCGCCATGACCACCCACGACCCCACCAGCGTGGCGTTGACGGTCCACGGCCCGACGTCGAAGACGGCGATGGTGTCGGGGCTGAGCCTCATGCGTTCCCTCCGGGCGCGCGATCGCGCGCGAGGCGCCAGGACGCGAGCATCCGCACCACCAAGAAGGCCACGAAGGCGACCCCCAGCGCGGCCAGCCCCAGCCGGGCGAGCGCGGCGAACACGGCCAAGGCGACCACGGCGCGAAGCGCGAACGAGACGGCGAGCGCCACCCCCGGGCGCCGCCACCGGCCCAGGCGCGAGAGCGTCCACCACAGGCCACCGAAGTAGCCGGCGCCCAGCACCGCACCGACCACCAACGCCATGCCCAAGGTGGCGGCGTCGTAGGCACCGAGCACGGCCGTCACGATGCTCCGCCTCGCTCAGCCGACGTCGTCGTCATCGAGTCCCCCTTCCCGCCGGAGCCAGAACCAGGCGTTGAGGCAGCCCAGCACGACCCCCACGAACAGCAACATGAGCGTCCACGAGTAGGGCGAGGCGAAGCGGCGGTCGATCCAGACGCCCAACGCGATGCCGAGCACGGTCGGCACCGCGACCGACCAACCGACCAGCCCGAACAGGCCGAGCCCGTAGCCCAACCCGTGGCGCCCCTCGCGGCGGGCGCGCACGCGGCGCTCGCTCTTGCGCGCGACCTCGCGGACCAGATCGTCGCGCCGCTCGCGCTCAGCCGCCATGACGCCACCTCAAGTCGGCCAGACGCCGCACGACGTCGCCCTCCAAGCGCGCCAGCACCGCCCGGGCGTGCTTCTCGCGCTCGCTCGTGAGGTGGAACCGCTCGCGCACCGCGCGCGCCGCATCGTCCGGATCGGACGCGACGAAGGCCCGCTGGCACGCGACGCGCACGTCGCCCCCCACCTTGACGAGCACGCCGTGGTCCACCGCGACGACCACCTCGCTGCCGTCCTGCCGGACGGCGGCGAGCAGCCCGGGGACCAGCACGGTCGCCAGGTCGAGGTGGCGCGGGAGCAGGCAGAAGCTGCCCGCCTCGGACTCCGCGACGACCTTCACGACCGGCTCGTCGAGGAGCACCTCCGTGGGGACGGTGAGCAGCAGCTTCACAAGCCCGCCCCCTCGAGCGTGCCGATCATGTAGAGGTCGGACTCGGGGACGTCGGCGAGGCCATCGCCCAGGATCCGTTCGCAGTCGTGGAGCGCGTCGGACAGGGCCACCGATTCGCCCTCCTGGCCGGTGAAGGCCTCCGTGACCTTGAACGGCTGCGTCAAGTACCGCTCGAGCCGTCGCGCGCGCCCGACGGTGCGTTGGTCGGCCTCGGAGAGCTCCTCCAGACCGAGCATCGCGATGATGTCCTTGAGGTCGTCGTAGACGGCGAGGGTGCGGCGCACCGCGCGCGCGACGCGGTCGTGGCGCTCGCCGACGATGGTGGGCGTGAGCATCGACGAGGCCGAGCGCAGCGGGTCGATGGCCGGGTAGAGGCCCTGCGCCGCGCGGTCGCGCGCGAGCACCACCGTGGCCGACAGGTGGCCGAAGGTGTGCTCGACGGCAGGGTCGGTGAAGTCGTCGGCCGGCACGTACACCGCCTGCACCGAGGTGATGGCGCCGCCGGCGGTGCTGGCGATGCGCTCCTGCAGCTCGGCCAGCTCGGTGGCCATGGTCGGCTGGTACCCCATCCGCGACGACAGCCGGCCCATCAGCCCCGATACCTCGGCGCCCGCCTGCACGAAGCGGAAGACGTTGTCGATCAGCAGCAGGACGTCCTGGTGGGCCTCGTCCCGGAAGTACTCGGCCATCGTCAGCGCGGTGTGGCCGACCCGGAAGCGCGCACCGGGCGGCTCGTTCATCTGCCCGAACACGAGCACCGCGTGGTCGAGGACGCCGGCGTCGCGCACGTCGCGCACCAACTCCTCGGCCTCGCGCGAGCGCTCGCCGATGCCGCAGAAGAGGCTGACGCCGCGGTGGCGGGCGGCCATGTGGTGGATCAGCTCGGTGATCAGCACCGTCTTCCCCACCCCGGCGCCGCCGAACAGCCCCGCCTTGCCGCCCCGCTCGAGCGGCGCGAGCACGTCGATCGCCTTGATGCCGGTCTCCAGGACCTCGCTGCTGACCGCCTGCCGTTCCAGCGTCGGGGAGCGCTGCAGGATCGGCTCGCGCCGATCGGTGCCCACCGGCCCACCGCCGTCGATGGGCTCGCCGAAGACGTCGAACACGCGCCCGAGCACCTCGGGGCCGACCGGCACGCGCAACGGTGCACCCGTGTCGCGCGCGGGGTCGCCGCGCGCCAAGCCGCGCGTCGAGGTGGCGGCGATGCAGCGCACGGTGTGGGCGTCGAGCTGCGCCATGACCTCGAGGCGCACGGCCTCGTCGGGCCCGGCGCGCAGGTGCTGCCGCAGCGGCGGCAGCGCGCGCTCGAAACCGACGTCCACCACGCCGCCACGGACGGCGACGACGGTCCCGGATGGTGCCATGTCGCTCGGCATGGTGCATCACCTCGCCTTCGGCGACCTGGGCAGCCTGCCTCCAGCATAAGGATTCGTGGCCGGGATTCCCGGGCGAGCGCCCGACCTCGACGGCGGAGCGGCGGGGCCGCCCTCCGGCGCGGGGCGGATCGCCTCGGCGCGGCCGAGACGCCCGTCCCCATCTACCACAGCCGATTCGGGGCGCCCATGCTAGCGTCGAAGCACGGACCACCCCGCGCCGCTCCGGCGGCGCTCATGCCCACGACGACCTATTCGTCGGGAAAGCAAGCTCGGAGGTCACGACATGAGTCAGACCGAACTCGAGAAAGAGATCGCCGCCCTCAAGAAGGAACTCGCCAAGGTCCAAGCCGACTTCGGCAAACTCTCCGAAGACGGCGGGAACGCGGCCAAGCAAGCGGCCGATGCCGCCAACGAGGCGGTCGCCGTCGCCACCAAGAAGCTCGAAGCGGAAGCCCAGAAGCTGTACGAAGGGCTCAAGGACGCCGGAAGCTCGGCGCTGAAGACCGGCGAAGGCGCCGTGGTCGGCGTTCAGGACCAGATCCAGGACAAGCCGCTGGTGAGCGCCGCGGCCGCCCTCGGCGTCGGCTTCGTCCTAGGGATGCTCATCAGCCGGCGGAAGTAAGCCATGGTGCAGCACTTCGTCGCCCTCGCGCTGACGTTCGTCGAGCTGATCGAGGCCGAGGCGGCGCGGCTCAAGCTCAACGTCAAGAAGGTGTTGGCCACCGGCGCCCTCGTCCTGATGGGCGCGCTCGTGGCCGCCGGCCTGCTGTCGGCAGGCACGGGCCTGGTGCTCTGGGCAGCCTTCCTCGGACTCGAGGGGAGCGTCGGCCGAGCGCCCGCCGCGCTGATCCTCGGGGCCTCCATCTTCATCGTCGTAGGGGGGGCATCGTGGCTGGTCGCGAAGCGACTCCGGAGCTCCTAGACGCACGCGTCGCGTTGGCGAAGGCCCGCCTCGCGGTCCTCGCGAAGGAGGTCGAGCTCGCGCCCGGCGCCGCCGACCGCGTCGCCGCGCTCGTGCGCGTGCGTCCCTGGCGAGGCGTCGGCGTCGCGCTCGGGCTCGGGCTCGCGCTCGGCCTGTCGCGCGGCCGCGGTGCGCGGGCGGTGGCCACGGCCGTCGGTCCGCTGGGCGCCGCGTTGGCCACCGGCTTCCTGCGGCGCTTCGGCGCCGCCGCCCCGAGCCCGACGTCCGCGTTGGAGGCCAAGATCGCCGAGGTCCGTTCCCGCGCGAGCGAGGGCTGACGCAGGCGACGCTTCCGCAGCGCCGCTTCCGCCAGAGGTCCCATGCGCGACGCGCTCACCACCATCTGGAAGAACCCCTACGTACGGGTGTTCGTCGCTCTGGTCGTGGTCGCGGTGCTCGTGTGGCTGTTCGTCGCCACGCAGCCTGCGGGCGCCCTCTTCCTCACCGCCCTGGGCATCGCCTACCTGGTGAGCCCGATCATCGAGTTCCTGAAGCGGTACCGCGTGCCGCGCGCGGCCTCGGTCGGGCTGATCGCCTCGATCCTCGTGCTCGTCTCCGTGTTGTTGTCGCAGTACACCATCGACACCATCGGTGCGATCGTCACGGAGGGCGACGACGGGCTCACGCTCGCGGAGAGCGTGCCCGAGTTCTTCATGACGCTCCCCGAGCGCATCGAGAGCCTGTTGCCCCAGAGCGCTCGGGAGCCTGCTCGCGAACCGCTCGATGCCCTCGATCAATCCATCCAAGGCATCGGCGAGCGGATCGTCCCGTACCTCGAAGAGATCACCGTGGGCACGTACGGGTTCTTGCGCGGCACCGTCGCCCAGGTGGTCAACGTCTTCTTGGTCCTGATCCTCACGGTGTACGTGTTGATCGATTACGAGCGCATCACCGCATCGCTGCGGAAGGTCGTTCCCCGACCATACCGCCAGCGGGTGGCCTCGCTCGCGGAGACGCTCGACGAGGTCACGGGCGCCTACGTCCGTGGTCAGCTGCTCATCGCCGGCGTGCTCGGCCTGATGATCTTCTTCGGCCTCAGCCTCGTCGGCCTACCGGGGGCCGGCCTCATCGGGTTGCTCGCCGGGTTTCTCAACATCGTGCCGTTCATCGGATCGGTCGTGCCGGCGATCCCCGCCCTCCTGATCGCCATCGGCGGCGGCTGGGTCCAAGTGCTCTTGGTGCTGTTGGTGTTCGTCGCTGCGAACCAGATCGACGCGCACGCGCTGACGCCGCTGGTGCTGTCGAGGTCGACCGAACTGCACCCGGTGACGGTCATGATCGCCGTGGTCGCCGGGTTCGCCCTCGGCGGCATCGTGACTGCGATCTTGGCCGTGCCCGCCGTTGCCTTCGTCAAGGCGCTGTACGAGGAGTACTACACCAAGAGCAGCTTCTACGAGAGCGGTTGACGGACCGGACGCTGGGCTTCGGGCACTTCGTCAGTCTTGCTCGCGCCAGCGCCCGTCCGCGTCCTTCTTGTAGGACTCCTTGACGGCCGCCCACGCGACGCGGTGCGCGGTCTCCTCGCGTCCGGCCTCGCCGCGCCGGTCTTCGGGCTCGGCGTACTGCTCCCAGGCGCTGTTGTAGGCCTCTTTGTAGATGTCCTGTGCGTGCTCGGGCAGGTTGTCGCGAACGCTGTCGGGCAACTCGCTGATGGTGTCGTACGGCATGGTCTTCCCCTCTCCACGAGGCGGGGCTCGGGTCCATGCGAAGGCGCGCCCCCGCATGCACGGACGTGCCCGGAGGGTAGCGCACGCTCCCGGCCCCCGCCGTGACCGTCGTGGCGCCCACGCGCCGCTATCGCGGCCGGGTGTAGACCGCCACCTCCACCGCCCCGGTGTTGCCGCCGCTCGAGGCCAGCACCCGGAAGGTGAACTCTTGCCCGCGACCGCTGGCCGCAAAGTCGTGGGCCGACGTGGCGTCGGGCACCTCGAACGGCCCGAAGACCTCGCCGTCCTCGTTGACCACCTCGAAGCGCTCGATCTGCGCGCTCGAACCCATGGTGCGGGTCCAGAAGCCGAAGCCGGTGACCTCCACCGGCTCGCTCAGGCGGACGGTGATGAAGGCTTCGTCGCCATCGCCGCGCGACGACCATTCGCTCCGCGCGTCGCCGTCGATCGCGTTGGCCGCCGCGAAGGCGCCGCCGAACTCGCTGCTCGCCGCCACGACCGTGGCGCCGGCCTCGGCGGTCGCCACGTCGACGCCCAGCGAGGGGCCCGCCTCGGCGGGCGCGGTGCGGAAGCGCAGTACCTCGCTCGCGAAGAAGCGACCATCCGGCGCGCTCCCCTGCAGCCGGTAGGCGTACTCGGTGTCGGGCTCGAGGCCGCGCAGCAGCACCCGGTGGTCGCGGTGGGCGCCGCCGCCCATGTCGGCGTCGAGCGCGAGCTGGCCGAAGCCCTCGTCCTCGCCGAACACGACCACGCACGCGAGGTCGAGGTGGGTGGTGAC
Source organism: Trueperaceae bacterium (assembly GCA_011390455.1). The sequence continues at coordinate 33,783 of JAABSI010000003.1, read as the reverse complement.
GAGCAGCGTCGCCGACGTGGCCGTGATCTCGCTCATCGCGATCGGCCCGTCGACCACGTCCTCGATGGGGAGCGAGACGAGCGGCTGCGCTGCGGCGACCGAGAGCAGCAGAGCGGCGATCAGGACGGACGCGAGGCGTGGGAGGGGGTGCATGGTTCGAGCATGACGTAGCGATGCAGCGCCGAACGATGCTCACTTGACGGAACGGCGATCGGGCGCCGTCGAGGATGGCGGAGCGAGCGGTCGCCCCGGCATGCGTCGCGGGCGAGCCGCCACCGAGAGGCAGGAACCCATGAAGGCTATCTGGAACGGACACGTCATCGCCGAATCCGACGCCACCGTCGTAGTGGAGGGCAACGATTACTTCCCGATCGACGCGGTGGACGCCACCATCCTGCGCCCGAGCGCCACCACCAGCGCGTGCCCCTGGAAGGGCGCCGCCAGCTACTACTCGCTGGAGGTGGACGGCCGGGTCAACCGCGACGCCGCCTTCACCTACCCGGACCCCAAACCCGCCGCGTCCGAGATCGCCGGCCACGTCGCGTTCTGGCGCGGGGTCGAGGTGGTGGGGTCCTGAGTCGACGTCGGTCCCGTCGCGTGGCGGGTGGCCCCGGTCAGCCGGGTGACCGCGACACGAGCCGGTCGGGCCCCGCCACGTCGAAGCGCAGCGTGGGCGCGAGCGCGTTCGGCGGGCAGACCGCCAGGCACTGCTGGCAGGCGATGCACTCGCCACCGCCGACGCGCGCGCCTGCGAGGACCGTCGCCGCGACGTCGATGCCCATCGGGCACACCGCGTTGCAGGCGCGCGAGGCGCACGCCGTGCAGGCCTCGGGATCGCCCGCGATCTTCAGGAGCGCGGGCCGCGACGTGGCGCGCAGGATGACCGCCACCGGGCAGGCGAGCTTGCAGAAGGCGCGGTTGTCGCGATGGCGCACCGCGAGGGCGACCGCCCACGTCCAGTAGGTGAGGTTGCCGACCACGAACCAGACGACCGCGTGCGCGCCCACCGCGCCGCGGTCGTAGCCGAAGGCGAGCACGAGCACCGCGACGCCGATCAGCACCGCGAGGAGGTGGCCCGTTCGCCACGGCCGCCGTGGACCGGCCGGCCAACCCGTCGCGCGGTCGTAGGGCAGCTGATCGAGCAGCGCCGCCGTCCAACACGCCCAGCCGCACCACAGGCGGCCGGCCGCGAGCGGCACCGCCAGCTTCCCGAGCAGGTAGTGGGTGACCGGGCCGACGAGCACGCCGGTGAGCAGCCCGAAGACGAGCCCCTCGATCTGGGCGTTCCGCGCCAGCGCCACGGAGACGGCGAACAGCGAGACGCCGACGAGGCCGATCACGAGCCGCCGGACCTTCAGCAGCAGGCGCTTGGCGGCCTCCCCGGACTCGACCCGCGCGAACTCCGCAAGCGTGTCGGCGTTGGCGCGCTCCTCGCCGTGGGGTACCGCGGTGCCCTCGCGCTCGAGGCGCCGCAGGTAGGCGTCGGCGTCGGCGTCCTCCATGGCCGCGACCCAGGGCAGCACGGAGACGGTGCCGAAGGCCCGCGCCCACGCGAGGAGGATCCGGACCCGCCACGAGGGGCGGTGCGGCGGCGGCTGGATGCCCCGCGCCCGGAGGCGCGACGCGGCATCGGCCGCGTGGCGGCGCTCGGCCTCGGCGAGGCGGGCGTAGAGCCGCCGCCGGCGCACGTTGCGCTCGAGCCCCGACAGGCCCTCGAAGAGCGCGGCGCCGTCGCGCTCGTCGCGCCAGTCGGCGAAATCGCGGCGGAGGGCTGCAGGGATCCGGTGGGTGGTGGGCACGGAGGCTCCAGCGCACGGCCTCCGATTCGGACGACGCGCGCCATCGGGTCAAGGCTAGCGGTCGTCGGGCCGGGCGCCACGGTCAGGCGTCCCGAACGCTCGGTCGTGCGGTCACCGGACCTGGTTGCAGCCCGCACCGCGTCGACGAAGCCGCCGCAGCACCCCGGCATCGGCCTCGAGGACCGGCGCACCCACGCCCCCGTGCACGACGGCATCGACGTCGCCCCAGTGCTCGGCGACCGTCGGTCTCGTCCACGGGCGATCGACGCACATGGCGACGTGGGCGACAAGCGCATGCACCTTGTCGCCATCGAACCCACGGAGCAGCCCCTCATCCCATTCACCGACGAACGGCCCGAGCATGCGGCGCGTCCACCGCGCCGTGCCATGGTGCTGTCGCACACAGGCGAACGCATCCTGCTCCATGCTCAGGCTACCTGGGCGCACGAAGCAGATCCGGCCTCGCAGGATGTGCGCGCACATGCGACGGATTGGATGCAGCGGCGGCGCATACTGGGCGCAGGAGACGGCGCCGCCGCGGTGGGCGCGGCGGGCTCGTCGCCCCACCGAAGGAGGTGGATCATGAAGCGAGCGTGGATGCGTTCGGTGTTGGTCCTCGCGGCGGTGGTCGCCGCCGGCTTCCTTGCCTGGGTTTGGGCCGACGATCCGGTTGCCAGCGATTCCGTGGTCGCCGGACCCCACGAGGCCTACCAGATCGTATGCGCGATCCTCGAGGACGACAGCTGGACGGAGGACGGCGTCATGCACGTCCGGAACCGCAAGCTGGCGAGCGTGGTGGTTTCCGAGAACGTAGCCCACGCCGGTACCGGGACGATCATCTCGAGTGCCGACATCGACACCGTCAACGGTCACATGGTGTACACCGGAACCCTCGAGATCCGCCCAGACGCCCTCGACGGCTACTGGACGGGCGTCTTCACCATGGTGCGCGACGCCGACGGCCTGCGGGGGCAGTCGGTGCTGCTCGGCAACGGCCCCGACCTCGACGGCCTGTACGTCGTCGCGGACCTCGCCCCGCTGCCGCCCCCCGAACTCGCCACCTTCGCGGAAACCTGCGGTGGGAACCCGCCGATCGCGGGCTCGCACGCGGTGGGCGCGTACTACCCGCTGCGGCCGTAGGCGGCCGCACGCTCGTCGCGCTCCTCGGCGGTTTCGAGACGTTCGCACACGAGGGCCGGGGCCGCCGCCCGTACGGCGGCCCCGCGCCATCATGGCCGGTACCCTTGTCGGTTGACCTCTCCCGCCCTGGGGCGTACAGTTCACGTTCGGTGGGCCCGGGTCGTTAGCTCAACTGGCAGAGCAGCTGACTCTTAATCAGCGGGTTGTAGGTTCGAGTCCTACACGACCCACCACGTCCTAGACAGTGTTTCTCGTTCGGCCCAGCTCCCATCGGACCCTGGTGGGAGCGGTGCTCGGGCGATGCCCGGGATCTTGCAAGCCAACGGCACTCGGCCGAACGAGACGCGCGGCGCGCTCCTGACGACCGCCAGCTTGGGCCCCGTGGCCACGCGTGCCGAAGTCCGGCGTCGCGACGTCAACGCCGGCGATTTGAGTGACACTTCGATGGTTACGAGCAGAACCGTTGCTGCACATCTCAAGAAGCGACGTGACGATCGGGCGCACTCCACCAAGCGGCGCTAAGGGCCCGGCGCGTCGTTGTACGATCGAAGGATCAGTACGCGCAATGCGGCCACTTCGCGCTTGGATCGCCGAAGGAGCGACGCTCATGGCTTCTCAATGGATCGTCAGGCTCTTTCAAGCAGTAGACGCCTCGAGGATTCCTGCCGTGGCCGATCACGTGAGCCGAGCCACCGGCACGGACGCGGCCGAGATCGCGCGCCTGCTTGCGAAGGGACCAGGCAACCTCGCGATCACCGCCTCGAAAGAGGAAGCGGACCGCTTGGCGATGGCGCTGCAGACTGCGGGCGCTCAGGCCGATGTCATGAGCGTGGGGCGAACGGCTCCAACCGCCACGAGCGTAGGCGGCTCCTCAGCGCCGCCGGCATCGAGAACCATGGCGAAGGTCGCATCGTCGAGCAACCGCTTGCGCTGGAGCCAGGTTGGCGCCGCGGCCCTGTTCGGGCTGTTGCTCTTGGCTACCGGAATTCAGATTGGCCGGCTCTCGAACACCTCGGCCCCCGAAGTGACCGGCCGTGCGCCCGCCGAAGACGGTAGCGGCCTCGAGGCGTCCCCCCAGCCGGCGGTGGGTCCCGATGCGGACGCTCGCTCAGGTTCGTCGGCCGCTGGCAGCCGTCAAGGTGCCGAGAGCACACGAACGGCAGGTGCGATCGAAGCGAACGACTCGCCGACGATGCTGTCCGACGACCAGGAAGACGATCCAACGGCGGCTCCTCCCGTGGCGCCCGTGCTCACGTCCGATGACTACTCGTTGGCGTTCCGGGTGGACGCCCCCGGCGACGTAAGCGTCGTGTTCGAGATTCCAGGCGCGTTCCCCAACCCCTCGGAGTTCGTCTCCGTTCGACTGAACTGCGCCGGAGGCAACGGACGCCTACTGCCATCCGAAACCTTCGACGACGGCCGACAAGTCTACGAACGTGCGAAGAGCTTCGTGGAAATGAACCCGGACTTCGCGTTCGACGGCAAGACGTTGAGGGCGCAAGGGTACAGCGTCGGTTGTAGCGAGGGAGACAGGCTGACGTTCACAGGGCCAACGCTCCAGGAAGTGCTCGAGCTCCTTTGGACGGCGTACGACGAAACCGGAATCGAGGGCAGTTACTACCCTTCGTGGATCATGAACTGGTCTGCCGACGGTACGTTCACTGCTGATGATCTTGCGTACGACACCCGCGTGTTCGAGCTCTTGGACGGTGACGGGTACCGATACCCGAACATCCGAGAGGGATACTTCAGACACAGCCTGTACATTCTGGCCACCGCCGACAGCCTCACCGCGGCAGCAGACATCGACTGGAACAACGACTACGTGGTCGTCGTAGACGGCCCGTCTGGACTGCTTCCGCTGCTCTACGACGCCGAGCGGTACACGCAGCACTATGACGCCTCGCGACCCACGCTGATCAGCGCGTCCCGCGGGGAGTACCACGGTGGGGTTTGGGACAAACTGCTGATCGATTTCGACGCCGGATCGTTCACCTGGTGGCGCGACGAAGTGCCACCGCAGTGACGACGCAGGCGCGACCTCGGACGGCGTCCCAGAACGTTCGCAGGCCGGATCGGCCGATTTCGTCCACGGGATGACGCATACCGCGTGCAACCTGCATTCCTCGTGGCTGGTCGAACGGTCACGGCCACCTGCAACGCACCTCCGTGCCCCCCGGCGCCGGACGGCGACCCCATCGGCGCACGAAGCGCGGGCGCCCTCCTGGGAGGGCGCCCGCGCGTCATCGTGCTCCGATTCGCCGTTCGACTCACGGCACGATCTGCCCCCGGATCTCGCCGCCGGGGTTCGCGTCCGAGTGGACGTTGAGGTAGAGCAGCCCGTCCTCGAACCACTCGACCTGTTCGGCGTTCATCGTGAAGGTGCCTTCGAAGTGGGTGTCGGCGTTGTCGACGGCGAGGGTGAAGATCGGACCGGCCGTCTCGGTCTCGTCCGCCGGGCCGTGCACGTGGGCTGCCGTCGCCTCGAAGCCATCGAAGGAGCCGTCGACCGTCAGGACGGTTCCGGCGACGGTAACGTTCGCGGAGCCAAAGGACTCCGTAACGACGGGCGGAACCTCGTTCTCACCCTCCAGCACCACTTCCAACGTCCGCGGTGCGGTGGCGCACGCAGCGAGCACGCCGAGGAAGAGCAAGGATGCGATTGCGATCGTCGATCGTTTCATCGGAGACCTCCAAATCGAGTGCCGCGGGAGGGGCGCGCATTCGCCAGCCGGTCGCGGGCGGCACGGTCGGAGGGTAAAGGGGACTCCGGCTGAAGGAGGGTACCTACGGCACAAACGGGACCGCCCCCCGCGGACACCCACCGACCGCCGTTCCCTAACCGACGGTCACCCGATCCCGCCCCGCTTCCTTGCTGCGGTACATGAGCGCGTCGGCGCGCGCGACCACGGATTCGGGGGTGTCGTCCGCGCGCACGTGCGTGGCCCCGAGCGAGAGCGTCACCGAGATCGACGCGCCGTCGCCGAGATCGAGCCGCGACCAACCGACCAGATGGCGCACCTTCTCGCACGCGGCGGTCAGCGAGGCGTCGTCGGCGACGTCGTCGAACAGCACCAGGAACTCCTCGCCGCCCCAGCGTCCGATGCCATCGGTGGCGCGAAGGCTCGCCTTGAGGGTGCTCGCCACCATCCGCAGCACGCGGTCGCCGGCTTCGTGGCCGTGGGCGTCGTTGACGCTCTTGAAGTGGTCGATGTCGATCAAGGCGATCGCGGCGTCGCTCGCGCCGTGGTGCGCCGCTTCGGCGACCAACGCGCGCAGGCGCCCGTCGAGGTACGCGCGGTTGCCGACGTCGGTCAGGGCGTCGGTGTGCACCTGCTTCCGCAGGGCACGAAGCTCCTTGCGCGCGGTGCGCAAACCACGGTCGGCGCTGAAACTCTCCACCGCGCCGACGATGGCGCCGCTCGCGTCTCGCAGGGGGGCGCATCGCACGAGCACCGGCACCCGGTGGCCGTCGGCGTGGTGGAGGAAGACGTCGGCCTCGCGGGGGTTGCCGTCGGCCATCGTCGCGGTCAGGGGGCAGCCGTTCTGGCACAGCGCGACGCCGCTCGCGGTCACGTGGTTGAGGATGCCGTCGCGGCACGACCGGCCGAGGACCTGGTCGGCCCCGTAGCCGGAGATGCGCGCCGCACCCTGGTTCCAGTAGGTGATCACGCGATCGCGGTCGACGAAGTAGACGCCGTCGTACAGGTGATCGAGGATGTCTTGGTAGTCCGGGACCTCGGGCACGTGCCACCTCCGTCGTGGTGGGCTCGCCGACGGTGCACGTGCCCCCGGTGCCCCCTCAGGCTACGCGCCGCGTCGTTGGTCATGGGTCCCGTCCGCGCGCGTGGAGGTCCGATGGAGACACCAGCACGGTTCGATCACCGGATCGCCGTCGCCTTGACATCGGTAGCACGAACCCCCATGATGCCCGCACCCCCAAAGAGGGCGCCGTAGGCGCGATCGAGCGTCCTGCACCGCGCAGGCCGCACGCGGCGCGCCACGGAGACGAGGTGGCATGCCCCACATCGACGCACGCTCGTTCGATGACTTCGCGGTCGACCGGCGCGGCCCGGAGGCCGTGACCGCCGCCCCGAGCAGCCCCGCGTTCCGCGGCCACGGCTGACCGGTGGCCGACCCCTTCCCCACCACCGTGCGCGTCGCCGCCGTCCAAGCCACCCCCGTCTTCCTCGACCTCGAAGCCACGCTCGACCTCGCCTGCGCCCGCATCGAAGAAGCCGGCCGCAACGGCGCCCAACTCGCCGTCTTCCCCGAGGGCTTCCTCCCCAGCTACCCCTTCTGGTCCTGGTTCATCCCGCCCTACCGGACCAAGGAGTTGCGCGAGCTCTACGACGAACTGCTCCGGCAATCGGTCCGCGTCCCGGGACCCGTCGTCGACCGCCTGGCACACGCGGCCCGAACCGCCGGCGTCTCGGTCGTGATGGGCGCGAACGAACGCAACACCGAGGCCAGCGGCACCACGCTCTACAACACCCTCCTCTTCATCGGGTCCGACGGCCGCCTGCTCGGCAAGCACCGCAAGCTGGTGCCGACCGTCGCCGAACGCCTCGTCCACGGCAGCGGCGACGCCAGCGGCCTCGCCGTCTACGACCTCGACATCGGTCGCCTGGGTGGGCTGATCTGCTGGGAGAACTACATGCCCCTCGCCCGCTGGGCCCTCTACGCCGGCGGCGTCCAGATCCACGCCGCACCCACCTGGGATCGCGGCGAGCCCTGGGTCTCGACCCTCCGCCACATCGCCAAAGAGGGCCGCGTCTTCGTCATCGGATGCTGCTCCCCGGTGCACCGCGACGACGTGCCCGACACGTACGCCTTCAAGGCCGCGCACCTGCCGGACGTCGCGTGGATCAACCCGGGCGGCAGCGCCATCGTCGATCCGGACGGCCGCTTCTTGGTCGAACCCGTGACCGAGCGTGAGGACATCCTCTACGCGGACCTCGACCTGGGCTCGCTCCGCGGCTCGCGGTTCCAGCTCGACGTCGCCGGCCACTACGGCCGCCCCGACCTGTTCGAGGTGACCGTGCACCGGAACGCACGCGCCATGGTCCACGGCGGCGCGACGCTCGTCGATGGACGCACGACGACCGTCGACGCCACGGTCGACGGTGGCGACGTCCACGCTGCCGACGCGCCTCCGTCCGACCCGGTGTAGTCCCGCCGCCGTGGTGCGGATCCCGGTGTGCCCATAGGAGCGAAGACCGGCCGCAGCGCACAGCCACGGCCGATCCCATCGCCACGAACGTGCGAGCGGCTCAGCCGCCCACGCGGATGGTGCTCCCCTGCGACGTCAGCTGGAAGGTCGCCACGTACCCAGCGAGGGACGTGCTCGCCTCGACCTCGATGGCGACCCGGAACGCTCCTTGGTTCGGCGTCTCGGTCTCGCGCAAGACGAGGATGGAGACGATCTCGGCGAGCGTGGCGGCGTCCGTGACCTCCAGGTCCAACACGCTGGCCAACGGATCCATCCCGGCGTACGCGTACCCGCACCCGTCGAGCGTGCACTCCGTCCGCTCGAAGGGCAGCGCGAGCGCCAGGTCCAGCGTGAACGCGACGCTGCCGTTCACGTCGTCCGACAGTTCGGCATCGATCAGGGCGCGCGTGATCGTGATGCGATCGGGGTACTCCGCGCCCACGGGGCCGCTCAAGTGCACCTCGCTGGCGATACCGGCGTTGGTGTGGAACCCCGCGAGGCTGAACCCGTACAGGTCCGCTTCCAGATCGGGCACGTCGAACGTGCGGGTGGCATCGAGGTGCGTGGTGCTCTGCGCCTGGATGGCGCCGTCCTCGAGCGTGGCGCTCACGATCTGGCCGTCCACGCCGAGCGGATCGCCGACGGACAGCGGCGGCACGAACGCCGCGACGACGCCGCACGCGCTCAGGAACATCGCCACGGCGCCCGCCCCGAGCGCGATCGCGGTGCGGCGGCGCGGGCGCGCCGAACGTTCTGTGGTCAGGTGCGGTGCTGGGGAACGAATCATGGTGCCTCCTCGGGATGGCCGAACGTTCCACCGAGGACGCTCGCCCCATGCCGAACCGACACGACGACGAATCGCTCCTGCGATGGCCGGTTGCGCTACTGGCTCCACTTGCCCCAAGCGCCCAAGTACGGGACAGGCTTCTTCGCCGCCATCGATCGTCTCTACGAAGCGCCATGGCTTCGCGATTGCCTCAGCCTAGTCGCCGACGCTTACCGTCTCCTTACGGTGGCGAACCCCCGCACCTGCCTCGCGGCAGGCACCATCTCCTCGCGGACGGCCGCGGTTCGCCGACCACGATCCCGGCGGCGGTGGTCCGCGCCACGACAAGCCCCACCTCCAGCCCACTTCAGCGCAGGACGCGAGACCACCCGCGACACGATCGGGACCAAGACCGTACCCTCGAGACCTATGAAGGACGGCCGGACGGACGTGCACTGGCCCGAGCGCTTCCCCCGCTCGGCCACCTACGACCCTGATTGGATCCGGCAGCACCGGATGGGCCCCAACCCGCTCTGGCTCACCGAGTGGCTGTGCGAAGCGATGGACCTCCGACCCGGCATGCGGGTGCTGGACCTCGGCTGCGGCAGGGCGCTGAGCTCGATCTTCCTCGCCAAGGAGTTCGGCGTCCGGGTCTGGGCCACCGACCTCTGGATCCCACCGACCGAGAACTGGGCGCGCATCCGCGCGGCCGGCCTCGAGGCGCAGGTGACCCCGATCCACGCGGACGCGCGGGCGCTGCCGTTCGCGCACGGCTTCTTCGACGCGGTCGTCTGCGTGGACGCCTACATCTACTTCGGCACGGACGACCTCTACTTGGGCGAGCTCGTGCAGTTCGTGGCGCCAGGGTCGCAGATCGGCATGGTGTCGCCGGGCTTCGCGAAGGAGCTCGACGGGCCGCTGCCCGAGCACCTACGGCCCTTCTGGGCGCAGGAGTGCTGGAGCTGGCACTCGGCCGATTGGTGGCGACGGCATTGGGCGCGTACGGGCCTGGTCGACGTCGAGCGCTCCGAGAACCTGCCCGAAGCCTGGGAGCTGTGGCGTCGCCACGAGACGGGCGAGGACGCCAAGGTCGTGGAGGCCGACCGCGGGGCGTACATGGGGATGATCCGGACCGTGGCGCGGACGAAGGAAGGCTGAAGCCGTCCATGCGCGGCATCGAGGGCGCCCGGTGAACGCGCCCCCCGCCACCTACCGGCTCGGCGTGTGGCCGAGGCTGCGGCCGATCGTGGCGGTCCTGCGACGACCCGCGGAGCGCTTCGTCATGGTCAACCTCCTCGCGTTCAAGGAGCACGCCAGCAGACCGCACGAGGGGCGGAGCGGGCGCGCGGCGTACCTGACGTACGCGGCGACGGTCGAGCACGCGCAGGGATCGATGGGCTCCAAGCTGCTCTGGACGGGCGACCTCGGGGCGCCGCTCCTTGGCGGGAACGGGCCTCGGTTCGAGATGGCCGGCCTGCTCGAGTACGCGAGCCCGCGCGCCTTCCTCGCCTTCGCGACCTCGGGGCGCTCGGACACCAAGGCGCGCGCCGCCGGGCTCGCGGGTCAGTGGTTGCTGGCGTGCACGACCGAAGCGCGCGCCGAAACCCCCGACGTGGACGGCCTCGCCCTGTTGGAGCTCGTCGGCGACGACGAATCGGCGTGGCGCACGCGTTGGCGGTGCGAGGTCGCGCGGCTCGGCGCAAGCCCGCTGTGGTCGGGCCGCGTCGACCAGCACGTCATCGGCACGGCGTCGCCCGCGGTGCGTCGCGTGGTGCTCCACGCGCTTCCCGACGAGGCGCAACTCGCCGCGCTCGTCGCGTCCGACGCCGTACGGGCGCTTCGAGCGAGCGAGGCGCGACCGCGGCCCTGGTGGGTGTTCGCCGCCCGGTCCGCGGACCTGCTGCCCGGGCTCCGCTCCCCCTAAGGGCGGATGCCCCCGCGCGCGGGGGCGCGTATCGTGCGTCCCGTGCGCCGGCCCACGCCGGCGCCCGAGGAGTTCACCATGCCCCGCACCATGCGCACCCGCGCCGTCCTGTTCGCCCTCGCCCTCGTCCTGGTCGGCAGCGCGTCCGCGCAATGCCGCTTCGAAGCGCCGCGCGCGCTCGACCTCGACCTCGACGGCGTTCGTTCGATCCGAATCGTCGCCCAAGCGGGCGCTCTGAGCGTGACCGGCTCGGCCGACGCCACCACGCTCACCGCCCAAGGTCGCGCCTGTGCCTCGAGCCGAGCGCTGCTCGACGACGTCCGCCTCGCGTCCTCGCGCGACGGCGACGTCCTCGTCCTCCGCACGGAGGTACCGCGTGCCGGCTCCTTCTTCGCGACCGCCTACCTCGACCTGGTGGTCGTCCTGCCCAACGCGCTCCCGCTCGAGATCGACGATGGCAGCGGCGAGGTCGCCGTCCGCGACGTCGCCTCGCTGCGCCTGACCGACGGCTCCGGCGACGTCCGGGTCGAGGGCGTGGCGGGCGACCTGATCCTCGAGGACGGCAGCGGCGACGTCGAGGTCCACGGGGTGGGCGGGCGATTCGAAGTGGTGCGCGACGGCAGCGGCGACCTGCGGGTGACCGGGGTGGCCGGATCGATCGAGATCCTGCGCGACGGCAGCGGCGACATCGACCTGACCGGCGTGGGCGGCAGCGTCTGGATCCGCGACGATGCGTCCGGCGGGATCCGCATCGAGGACGTGCGCGGGGACGTCCGGATCGACGAGGACGGCTCGGGCGACATCGACGTGCGCGGCGTCGGCGGCGACTTCGTCCTGCTGCGCGACGGTTCGGGCTCGGTGCGGTACGCGGACGTCGCCGGGTCGGTCGAGGTCCCCTGACCCGAGGGGCGCGCGGGCGGTCGCCACCGCGCCCCCGACCGGGTTACGCCTCGACGGGCGTCCTCAGCGACTCGGCCATGTCCAGGACCGTCGTCTCGAGGTCGGTCCAATCTTCGGGCCCGAAGGTGCCCTGCGTCATGTGCCCGTTCATCGCGACGACCGACGACGTGACGACCACGCGTTCGACCCCGGCGTCCCGCGCGGCGGCCAGGGCCCGCTTCGTCCCCTGCAGCGCGGGCTCGATGATCGCGGACGCCTGCCGGGCTTCGACCGTGGCGTAGGGCGAGGCGACGTGCAGCACGTAGCGGTAACCGGCCATTGCCGCGTCCCAGCCGGCGTCCGCGAGCAGGTCCAGCTCCACGAAATCGAGCCGGTCGACCGGCGCGACCCCCGCGATGGCCGCACGCACGCGCTCCGACCGGCCCGCGTCCCGCACCGAGCCGCGGACGCGAAAGCCCGCCCGAAGGAGCTCGGCCGCACAGTGCTGCCCGATGTACCCGCTGACCCCCGTCACCAAGACCGCGTCGCTCATCCTTCACCTCTCATGCGGAACTCTACAAGAGCGAAACCACCAAGCCACCGAAGGCTTCCTCCGCGAACGCCGGAAGCGCTGGCCGAGGAGGCCCCCTGGCCGCCGTTCCCTTGGTGCGTCCCTCACTCGAAGACGGCCACGATCTCCCCCGGGTTCAGACGGAAGATGGCACCCGTACCGTAGTCCACCAGGACGGGCGCGAACGATGCCCCGATCAGGCCGGCCCCCAACAGGTAGCCGCCCGTGGTGATCTGGCCGCCTTCGATGGAGCCGCCCAGGGCGCCCGCGGCGAAGACCAGGCCACCGGCGGCGGCCACGGGCACCAGATCCAGGCCCACCATCGCCCCCTGCGCCTCGCTCAGAAGCACGAACGACCGCACCTGCTCCCCGAGGCGGACCTCGATGGTGGCGTCGACGTTGCGCGGCAACTCGAGCTCGAGCGGCGTGAAGCCCACGGAACGGCCGTCGACGAAGACCTCGGCGCGCACCGGGCGCGAGTCGACCGGAACGAGCTGGGTCGAGCCGTTGAACATCGTGGCGCACGACGTCAAGGGGAGCACCAACGCCAACACCGCCCAGGCGATGAGGCGCGGCCGCCGGGCGGCCGGAGCGCTCCTGCGATCGCTGCGAGACCGGATCATGTCCACATCCTCTCGATCGCGACCGCCGTAGTGCGCTGTGGGCGCCGGCTTCCGACCCCATGGGGCCCCTCGGAGCCGCCACACCATCACCGCTCCAGATCGTTGCGCGACATCGACGCGTATGATCATGCACGATATCGAGCACCAGCGCGAACCGGTCGCAAGGCGGCCGTCGATCGGTACGGCATGGCCGTTCCGTGGCAAGGCGCCGGCGTGCCGCGGTGCGCATGGGCATCCGATGATGCGAGGAGAACCAACATGGCCACGACCGGGACCGCACGCCTTCGCGCCACGACGGTGCGCCCATGAGCGCGGCGAGCGCAGACGCCCAACAGACCGAGCGTGGCCTCTCGGGCCTCGTCGAGGCCTTTCGCCGCGTCGGCCGTACCTCCGATCGCGGTTGGATCGAGGAACGCGACCACGTGATCAGCATCGCGACCGGCATGCCCGTGGCCGCCTTCAACCCCACCTTCGTCGTCGCGCCACCGCGCGACCCCGCGGGCGCCCTCGAGCGGGTGCGCGCCTTCCATGAACGCACCGCCCTCGCCGGCGAGGTCAACGCCTCGGGCGCCACCGCCACCGCGATCGCCGACGCGGCCCGATCCGCCGGCCTCAAAGCCGGCCACCGCGTCCCGTGCATGCTCCTCGCGCCGCTCGTCGCCACCACGCCGGCTTCACCAAGTCTCGAGCTTCGCCGCGTCGAGGACGCCGCCGCGCTGCGGACGTTCAACGACGTCTGCGCCGAGGCCTTCGGGCTCGAGCGCCAGGTCCTCGCGGTCCTCGACGACCCGAGGATGCTCGAGCTTGCGGGCTTCGGGTTCCACCTCGGCCTGATCGACGGCCGCGCGGTCGGCACCGCCATGACCTGCTGCATCGACGGCGTGGTCCTGATCTTCAACGTCGCCACGCTCCCGAGCCACCGCCGCCGCGGCATCGGCGAGGCGATGACCTGGTGCGCGGTGAACCACGGCATCGAGGTCGGATGCGACCTCGCCTTCCTGCAAGCGTCCCCGGACGGTCTGCCTCTGTACGAGCGCATGGGGTTCCAGCACGCCCAGGAGATGGAGACGTGGTCGCTGGCGTGAGGCGCCCCAAGAGGCGCTGAGACCGAGGTGATCCAGGTCGTCTACGACCGCCTCCACCGCACCCCCGAGCAGGACGTCTTCCCCACCTGCCAAAGCCACGACCGGGAAGACGTCCGTCGCAAGCTCGAGGAGGCCGAACGGATCCGCCGCGAGCAGGTGCCCGAGGGGGTCGACATGGCGACCTGGGCGCTGGCCTGGTGCCTGCAGCACCCCGCCGTCAGCTGCGTGATCCCCGGCTGCAAGAGCGTGGAGCAGGTCGAGGCCAACGCGCGGGCGGCCGACCTCGGCCTGGTGCGCGACGACCACCCGCAGGCGGTGGCCGGCGCGTAGGCGACGACTCCCGGCCGCTCGGTGCTGCGCGCGCGGCCCGCCCGCGCAGGACGTCCCCGACCCGGCGATGCATGGGCCTCAGTTCCCGAAGCGCTCCGTCAGCCATTCCGCGATGGCCTGGGGCAGCTCGGGCAGGAAGGCCATCTCCAGGCGCAGGTACTCGTCGAGCGCGCCCGTTTCGGCCTGCTGGAACAGGTGGTTGGCCTCGGGGAGCACGACGACCGTCGCGTCCTCGTTGCCGGCGGCGGCCAGCGCGGCCTCGAAGGCCGGCACGTTGGCGTCGAGGTCGACCTGGGCGTCCAGCCCTGCGAACACCCCGAGCACGGGCACCGTCACGCGCGACCAGTCGTCGGCGGGGTCGTACGTGAGGAAGAAGCGCATCCAGGGCTGCTGGAAGGCCGCCGCGCCTGCGGCCGCCTGCTGGGCCACGTAGGCCTCGACGTCGGGGATCTGAGCGCGCGTCGCCGCGGGCAACGCGGCCGCCTGGGCGGCCGTCACCTCGGTGAGGAAGGCCTCGAGCGCCGGCCAGTCCTCCGCCGACGCCAGCTCGACGACCCGCGTCTGCTGCGCGACGGCCTCGGCCACCTGCTCGGGGGTCATGCCGCTGTCGGCCGAGATGCGCGCGACCTGCGCCACGACGAGCTCCGTGTACGGCAGCGCCGACGGCGCCATCGCGACGACGAAGGCCACCTCGGGGGCGCGGGCGCCGACCATGGCCACGAGGGCGCCGCCCTCGGAGTGGCCGAGGATGCCCACGCGCTCGCGATCGACGTCGGGCCGGGCGGCCAGCGTGCGGACGGCCGCCTCGAGGTCGTCGGCCAGGTCGGCCGAGGTGGCGCTCGCGTGGTCGCCGGTCGACGCGCCGACGCCGCGCTCGTCCCAGCGCAGGACCGCGAAGCCGGCGCGG
The DNA here is from genome assembly GCA_011390455.1 of Trueperaceae bacterium. The sequence continues at coordinate 18,547 of JAABSI010000003.1, read as the reverse complement.
GTCAGGTGATCGGCGAGCCAGCGCAGGGGCTCGTAGCCCGGCAGCGCGGGGTTGGCGCCGTCGCGGTCCTGGGCGCCGGAGCCGCTCACCAGCGCTACGGCTGGGTGCGGTCCCGGGCCCTCGGGGAGCGAAAGGACGCCGGCCAGCGTCGCGTCACCGGACGCGAACGTCACCTCTTCGAGCGCGTACGGAAGCTCGCCGGGGTCGACCGCCTCCGGCTCGTCGATCGCCACCTCGAAGCCCAGCAGGATCTCGTTGACGGCCGCGTTCACGCCCTGCATGTAGGCCGGCTGCGTCGCTTGGACCAGCATGAGGACGGTGTACCCGCCGCGTTCGAGGCTGATCGCCGCGACCAGGTCGTCGCCGACGGCGTAGAGGCGCTGCGTCCAGACCGCGTCGGGCAGGGCCACGGGCGACGTCTGCAGCGGGGCGGCGGCGAAGGCGTCGTCGAGCGCGGGGTCGACCAGGATCTGCAGCGCGGCGCGGACGACGTCCATCTCGGCGCCGATCGGCGCGAGCAGGTGGATGACGCCGTCCGAGGAGGTGGGGCGCGTGAGGGTGGCGACGTCGGCGGTCGCCTCGACGGTCCAGCCCGCCGGGATGGGGGCGGTGAAGCGCCCCTGCGGGTCGACGTAGCGGTCCCCCTGGGCGAACGCCGAGCCGACGAGCAGGGCGGCGAAGAGGGCGGCGGCGAGCGTGCGAATCATGGCGTGCCTCCTTGCGGGGCGGCCCTCGCGGTCGCAAACGCCTCGTGGCGGTCTCGGGGCGGCACGAGGACCGGCGGACCTCAGGGTACGAGCGGCGAGCGACTCACGGCCGGGACGGGTGTCATCCGCGCGGGCGCGCCTCGGGCGCCCCTCGATGGGCGCGCACGCTCGTCCTCCCTTGACAACCACCCATAGTATTTCTACTATCATCGATAGGAGGAACCCATCCATGGCGCCCCGCGGCCCCAGCGACGAACCCCCCATCTACAACCGCATCGCGGTCCTGCGCGCCGAGCGCGGCATCTCCCGACGCGACCTGGCGGACGCCCTCGACGTCCACTACCAGACGGTCGGCTACCTCGAGCGCGGCGACTACCACCCGTCCCTCGGTCTCGCAATCCGCCTCTGCCGCTACTTCGACCTACCGATCGAAGCGGTGTTCTCCGACCGTCCCTTCGAACCGATGAGCGCCCGCTTGTACCCCACCCCCGCGCACGACCAGGAGGAACGATGACCCGCCCCACGACCCCCACCGGCCCGACGCACGGATCGCGCGGGTACCTCGCCCGCCTCTTCGCCGACCCGCGCTTCGACCCGCTCCAGCGCCGCGCCGAACGCCGCCGCGCCAGCCTGCTCCAACTCGGCGCCACCGCGCTCCTCTTCGCGGGCGTCGGCGCGGTGATCGCCTGGCCCCAGGCGCCGCTCTGGCTGGTGCCGGTGACCGCGGTCGCGCTGCTGCTGCCGTTCGTGGTCGCCACCGGACGCCTCAACGCGAGCATCGGCGGCGTCACCGAGCTCCGCACGCGCGACCTCGACGAGGCGCAGCGCCAAGTGCGCGACCGCACCTACCGACGCGCGTACTTCGCGTCCGGGATCGCCTCGGCCGCCTTCATGATCGCGACCTTCGGGTACGCCGAGGGCTGGCTGGCCGGCGCCGCGCTCCTCGCCTTGGGCGCCGTCGTCTTCTTCGTCTGGCTGGGGGCGCCGGTGCACCTGCTCGCCTGGACGCTGCCCGACGTCGACGACGACGCCGCCTGAGCCAACCCGAGCCGCGCCAGGAGCCAGGTGCGGCCGCGGTCGGGCGTGACGCCTGGAGGCGACGACGGGTCGGCCCTCTGCGTAGGCTGGTCGACCATGGACCAACGACTCACGGGAACCACCGCGATCGTCACGGGAGGCGGCCGCGGCATCGGGGCGGCCGCGGCACGCGCCTTGAGCCGCGCGGGTGCCGCCGTTGGCTTGATCGCCCGCACCCGCGACGAGATCGAGGCCGTCGCCGACGAACTCCGTGAGGCCGGAGGTCGCGCCTGGGCCGCGGTCGCGGACGTCGTCGACCGGGACGCCCTGCTTGCGGCGGTGGCCGACATCGAAGGTCGGCTCGGCCCGACCGACGTCCTGATCAACAACGCCGGGGTGTCGGGTGGCCGACCCACCCCCGTGTGGTCGGCGGACCCGGCGGCCTGGTGGCGCACCCAAGAGGTCAACGTGCTCGGTGCGCTGCACGCGATCCAGGCGGTCGTCCCCGGCATGGTCGCCCGCGGACGCGGCCGGGTGATCCACGTCGCGAGCCTCATCGGGGTCCGGTCGGTGCCGGGGAGCAGCGCGTACGCCTGCTCGAAGGCGTCGCTCGTGCGGCTCGCCGAGGTCCTCGAGGCCGACCTGGAGGGCACGGGCGTCGTCTCGATCGCGATGTCGCCCGGCCTGGTCCTGACGCGCATGACCGAACCCATGAGGGAGCACCTCGACCTGCCGGACGACGCCTGGACCGACGTGGCGCGGGGCGCCGACTTGATGGTGCGCCTCGCCGCCGGCGACGGCGACCGCCTCGCCGGCACGATGCTGCACGCGGAGGACGACCTCGACGCGCACGTCGCGCGCGCCGACGAGATCCACGAGCGCGGTTGGTACCAGTTGCGCATGGTGCGTGGCCTCGAGGGGCTCGATCCCGTCTAGACGTCAACGTGCCTGCGGGTTGCCGGTACCTTCGGGAACGGGGTGCTCGCGGCTTCGTGGCGGGCTTGCGTCGGGAGCACCGTACGTCGCGGTCGCCGACGCGCTTACCCCCGCGACCGGTCCACCGTCCACCTCTCGAGCAGAACCCGGGCCGCGTCCAACTCGCTGAGCGCCGCGCGCACCGCAGGACCGAGCGCCGCCTCGGCGCGGGAGCAGGCAGCGGCCAGGAGCCCGAGCGCGTCGTCCCGGTCGCCGCGCTCGACCAACCACTGGCCGTACCGCACGGCGGCGCGCAGCTCGTAGGTCACCGCCCCGTGGCGCTGCGCGGTGTCGATCGCGGCGCGGAAGCTCGCCTCGGCGTCCGTGGAGGCGTCCATCGCCAGGCATGCCTCGGCCTGGAGCCGGAGCACCTCGGCGGAGCAGGTCGCGAACGGCAGGTCCAGGCACGCACGCGCCAGCGAGCGCACCTGTTCGTGCGCGCCGGCGGCGCTCAGGGCGTCGAGCAGCGGCGCGGAGAGCACGGCCGTGTACGCGTTGGGCGGGCGCGCGGCGAAGCGCGCCGCCAGGCCGTCGAGGGCGTCGGCGGCGCCGGCGCCGTAGCGGGCGAGCGCCCGGTAGGCCTCCGCCTCGTGCGCGAAGAAGCTGAGCTGGTGCGCCCGGGCGTGGTCCTGCAGGGCGTCGGTGAGCCTGGCGCAGCGCTCGTGGTCGCGATGCCACGCCGCCAGGATGGCGCCGTGCTGCAGCGTGAAGGCGGTCGTGTGGTGGTGACCGAGCGTGGAGGCGAGTTCGATCGCGGCGTCCGATACCGCGATCGCCTCGTCGGCGCGGCCGAGCAACCACGTGCAGAGCGCGAGCCAGGCGCGGCAGAAGACGCCAGGATCCATCCCGTACGACGCGACCAGCGCGCGGTGCCGCTCCGGCCGGTAGCGCGCGATGGCCTCCTCGAGCGGCGCGCGCGCGGCGCGGAAGTCGCCGCGATAGACGTGCGTGACGCCCTCGGCGTCCAGGAGTACGAGGTAGGCGTCGTCCACGAAGGCCTCGCGGCGCTGCGGGTCGATCCGCTCGAGCCGCCGGCGCCAGAGGCGGAGGACCTCCTCCGCCGCGTCGAGCTCGCCGACCATGCCGCGGTACGACCAGAGGCCATAGAGCGCCGTGAAGAGCTCGGCGGTGTCGCCGAGCGCGTCCGCCAGCTCCACCACGCGGGCATGAACGGCGGCCAGCGCCGGCGCCATGAAGCCGCGCGTGATCCGGTACGCCAGCGCGAGCGCGAGGAGGACGTCGACTTCCTGCTCCGGGGGTAGGTCGCCCGCGCCGGCGACGCGCTGCAGCGGTTCGAGGAGGTCGATCAGCAGGTGCTCGCGGCCGAGTGCGGTGGCGAAGCGGCGCAACGCCCCCGCCCGCGGCGCGAGCCGCGCCACGTCGTCGGCCGCCGTCGCCGTCCGCCAGGCGGCTTGCAGGTTGCCCAGGTCCCCTTCGAAGGCGGTCGTCGGCGCACCCCGCTGCCCGGCGCGGTAGGCCGCGTCCCAGCGCTCGAGCCCCTCGAGGTAGTGCGCGGCGTGGCGCGCCGCGACGGCCGCCGCGTGCCCCGACGCGGCGAGCTTCCCCGCTACGAACTGACGCACCAGGTCGTGGAGGTCGTAGCGACCGGTGGCAGCGTCGAACGCGACGAAGGAGGTGCGCACGAGCTCGCCAAGGTGCCGCAAGGTGGCGCCCGCGACGTGGCGGACGGCCGCGCGGTCGAAGCCGCCGCCGAAGGCGCTCATGGCCTCCAGGACGTCGCGCTCCTCCGCGGGGAGCGCCTGCCAGGAGCGCTCGAAGACCGCCGCGATGCTGCGGTGGTCCTCGGGCACGTGATCGCTCCGGGTCTCGAGCACCTCGATGCCGCTGCCGAGCTCGAGCACGACGTCGGCGCACGTGGACACGTCGAGCCACGTGGCCGCGAGGATCAGGGCCAGCGGGTGGCCGCGGACGAGCTCGCAGATGCGGGCGATGGCGACGGCGTCGTCGGGCGTCGGGTCGAAGTCGGGGCGGACGCGCCGCGCCGCGTCGATGAAGAGCTGCCCGGCGCTCGAGGCGGCCACCTCCTCGACGGTCGGCGCCACCCCATCGATGGGTGGATACTCGAGCCCCGCTACCGGGAACACCGTCTCCTGCCGCAGACCTAGCTGATCGCGCGACGTCACCAGGATGCGCACCTCGGGCGCTGCCTGCACGATGGCCGCCAGCACCGCACGCGCCTCGCGCAGGTGCTCGAAGCCATCGAGGACCAACAACACCTTCCGGGGCGCCAGATGGTCGAGGAGGTAGTCCAGGACCGCAGTGCCGGCCGGCGGGGCCGCGCCGAGGGCACGGGCGACCACCGTCGGTACCGCGTCGGGGTCGCGCACGGTCGCCAGGGGCACCTCGAAGACCCCATCCGGATACCGTCCCTCCAGCCGCTGCGCGAGCTCGCGCGCGAGGGTCGTCTTGCCGGTCCCGCCGATGCCATGCAGCGTGACGATCGGACGCGCGTGCAGGAGGTCGCCGACGTGCAGCAGCGCCTCGTCGCGCCCGATGACCGGTGCGGGGGCTGGCGATGCCCGGCGATCGGGGTCCGGGCGTCGGGTGCCGACCCGGCGCAGCGGACGCGTGGCGGTCTGGAGCTGGTGGAAGACGTTGATGACGGCGTCGTCGGGTTCGACGTCCAGCTCGGCCTTCAGGAGCGCGGCGAAGCGGTGGAAGTGGCGGAGCGCCTCGGTGCGGCGCCCCTGGCCGCCCACGACCCGCATCAGCGTGGCGTTCGCTGCGTCGTGGAGGGCGTCCAGCGCGAGAAGGCGGCGGGCGTGGAACTCGGCGCTGGCGAGGTCGCCGTCCGCCTCGTACCCCCGCGCCAGGTCGTGGAGGACCTCGACCACCGCCGAGCGGAACCGCTGCGCGGCCCCGACGCGCCAGGTCTCGAAGTCGTGGCACTCGGGAAGCTCGAGGTCCTCGAGGAAGGGGCCACGGTAGATCGCGTCGAGCTCGAGGAGCCGCAGGCGGCACTCGCTGCACTCGGCGCGACGCTCGTGGTCGTGCGCTGCGGCGGCGGCGAGGAGCCGCTCGAACTCGGCGACGTCGCAGTGCAGCGTGTCCCCCGGAGCGAGCCGGACGCTCCCGACGCCGCCCACGAAGAGCGGCCGATCGCCGGCCAGCGCCCTGAGCCGCGTCAGCGTCACCCGCAGGTTGTTCCGCGCGCTCCGCTCCGTCAGCTCGGGCCAGAAGAGCCGGGCCAGGCGTGCGCGGTCGTGCGTCCGGTCCGGCTCCGAGGCGACGTACGCCATGAGCGCGGCCGCCTTCTTGCTGGGGAACGCGAAGGCGCGCCCATCCGCGGCGCTGGCGCGGAGGGGGCCGAAGAGGTGGAGCGTGAACGTGGCCATGGCGTGTTGTGTCGAGCGAATCACTGAGCATACCGATTTGCTCGTCGGACCGCACGCCAGCGCCGCGACCAGCGCTTGGGACGGGGTTCGCGATCGCGGCGCCCACGCAGCTACGGGCATGGGTCGCGCGCATTACGAAATCGGTAGCGGCTGGGAAACGTCCTCGTCGCATGCTGCATCCGACCCGAACGGACCCGAACCGCAACCACCCTCGACCGATCGGCCCCACGCCAAGGAGGCACCATGACCACGCCGGCGCACGACCACCACATCGCCCTCGTCCACAGGTACTTCGACGCCTACCTCCAAGGCGACCCCGCCATCCTCGACGAGGTGGTCTGGCCCGACTACTACCAGGTCAACGGCGGCACGCGGCAAACCCTCGAGGAGACCAAGCAAGACGTGCCGCACTTCGCCGGGACGACCTTCTCGATGGCGTACACCATCGACGACGCGGTCGTGTGCGGCGACAACGCCTTCATGCGGGTGACCTTCGACCGCACGCACGTCCCGTCGGGTCGCAAGAGCACCTACACGTCGCTCTTCTGGAGCGTCGCTCGGGACGGCAAGCTCAGCCACGGCTGGGGCGTGCACGACATGATCACCGCGTGGCAACAGGAGGGCGTCCTGCCGACCGGCCCTGCCCTGGGCGAGTGGCTGCGCGAGCGCCGCGCGAAGGCCGCCGGCGCCGGTGGCGGCGCGAGCACGGAGGCCGCCGATGCCTGAGACGAGCAACCTCGAGACCGTCCGCGCCGTGTACGCGGCCTTCGACCGAGGCGACCTGCCCGGCGTGCTCGACCTCTGGAGCGACGAGGCGACCCTGGAGTGGTACGGCGCCGAAGCGATCCCCTACGCAGGCACTTGGCGCGGCCGCGCCGGCGCGCAGGAGTGGCTCACGCTGGTCGCCACGACGATCGACTTCCACGCGTCGGAGCGGCGTGAGTTCTACGCCCAGGGCGACACGGTCGTCGTAGTCGGCTACGAGAAGGGCACGATCCGCTCGACCGGTCGCGTCTACGAACAGCAGTGGGTGTCCATCTTCACGCTGCGCGACGGCCTGGTCGTGCGCTACCGGCAGTTCCCGGACACGGCGGCGGTCGCGGCTGCCGTCGCCGAGGGGTAAGCATCCGCAGCGAACGATGGGATCGGCGCGGCCCCGCCGCGCCGCTGACGGACGGACACGTCCGTGTCCTTGCATCCGAAGCGCCGAAGCGCGCGGACGAGAAACGGAGCGAACGCATGCCGAAGTACCTGTTCAAAGGTTCGTACAGCCGAGAAGGCATCGCAGGAGTCGTGCGGGAGGGCGGCACGGCCCGTGTCGCCGCCACCAAGCGGCTCGCCGAGAGCCTCGGCGGGACGCTCGAGTCGTACCACTTCGCCTTCGGCAGCGCCGACTTCTACGCGGTCGCCGACCTGCCGGACCACGCCGCGGCCCTGACGGCCGCCGCCACCGTCGGCGCGTCGGGAGCGCTGAGCCACCTCGAGACGGTCGTCCTTCTGACGGCCGAGGAAGCCGACGCCGTCGCGCAACGCACCGCCGATTACCGCCCACCGGGGAGCTGAGCACGCGATCGGGGGCGCGGCGGCGGTCGCGCCCCCGACGACTTCCATGGCGTTGCAGGTTCCCCTCTGACGCAAGCTGGTACCCGTAGGGGGAGCCGACCTACCGTCGATCGCCCGACGTCACGACGTCCGCCGTCGGTGCGCCAAGACGTCGCGACGTTCGGACGCCTCGACGCCCGCAAGGCCCGGACACCGGTACCCGCATGCCCGCCAGCCCCACTCGCGATCTAGATGCGCACGAGGCCTACAAGTACGCCGGTCCGTGAGCGAACAGCCGGAAGTTCGTCACCGTCACGAAACCGAGCCGTTGGTAGAGCTTCTCCGCAAGCGGCGACGAATCCAGCACGACGACCTCGTGCCCCATCTCCTTCGCGGCCCGCATGGCGACGACCATCAAGATGGTGGCGATCCCCAGGCCGCGCGCCTCGGGCTTGGTGGCCACCGCGTAGATCCCGGCCGAACCTGGCCCGTCGTACAGGGCGATCTTCGAGATCGGTACGCCGTCCTTGTACGCCATCCACATACGGGTCTTGGAGTCGGGCCGGCCGAACTGGAACTTCGTCACGATGTCGTGCAGGTGCGGGCGATAGGCCTCGGGTACGCCCCAGCGCCAAGCCGCGAACTCGGAGAGGACGTCCAGGTCGGTGTCGTCGCGGACCTCGCGGATCTCGACGCCGTCCGGTACGGGCGGTGCCAGGGGAAGATCTTCCAGGGAGCGCGCCATGCCCGGGCAGATCTCGAACTCCTGCAGATCGCGCGCACGCAATCGGTCCACGAGATCGTGCGGCCGGGCGGACGGGTGCACGATCCACAGAACGGGCACGCCCCGGGTCGCGAGGTGTCGAAGGAGTTCATCGATCCGCCGGTCCACGTCGTGCTCGACCTGGAACTTGAGGACCGTGTTGTACGGATGGACGGGGATCGGGGTCTCGAACCACAAGAGATCCCCCTCGTCGTGGAGCGAGCAGCCGGGTGCCCGCCCGAAGTTCGACCAGGTCTCCCAGAGGTTCTCTTCGACGAGACGGACGATCGCTTCGTCCGTGGATCCATCCTTTGGGTTCATCGCGACATCGTAGCCGACCGCGAAGGCCGCGTCCGCCGACGGCCGAGGGCGCGCGCGCCAGGCGCTCGGGTACCCTGGCCGCACGACGCACGCAAGCGGAGCGTGGCTGATCGCGCCGCGCCCCGGGAAGAGGAGGCCGCCATGAAGTACCGCCGCCTAGGCTCGACCGAGATGCCCGTCTCCGTCGTCGGCATCGGCACCTGGCAGTTCGGGGGCGAGTGGGGCCGCGACTACGAGGTGGCCGAGGTGCGCGCCATCCTGGACCGGGCCCGGGAGCTGGGCATCAACCTGCTCGACACCGCCGAGTGCTACGGCGACCACGTCTCCGAACGGCTGATCGGCGAGGCCATCGAAGGCCGCCGCGACGAGTGGTTCGTCGCCACCAAGTTCGGCCACCGCTACACGGGCGACTTCCAGCGCGACCAGCTCTGGTCGGCGGACGAGGTCCTGAGGCAGCTCGACGCCTCGCTCGAGGCGCTCCGCACCGACCACGTCGACCTCTACCAGTTCCACTCCGGCTCGAAGGAAGCCTTCGACGATCCGGAACTGTGGGAGGCGCTGGCCGAACAGGTCAAGGTGGGCCGCATCCGCCATCTGGGGATCTCGATCGGCAAGAACGACGACATGTACCAGACGAGCCGCGCGCGCGACGTCGGGGCCGAGGCGATCCAGGTCGTCTACAACCGGCTCGACCGCACGCCCGAGCAGGACGTCTTCCCCACCTGCCAGAGCCACGACCTGGGCGTGTTGGCCCGCGTGCCCCTGGCCAGCGGGTACCTGAGCGGCAAGTACAAGCCCGATGCGACCTTCGACGACGCGAGCGACGTGCGCTCACGCCACGACCGGGAGGAGGTCCGTCGCAAGCTCGAGGAAGCCGAGCGGATCCGCCACGAGGAAGTGCCCGAAGGGGTGGACATGGCGACCTGGGCCTTGGCCTGGTGCCTGCAGCACCCCGCCGTCACCTGCGTCATCCCCGGCTGCAAGAGCGTGGAGCAGGTCGAGGCCAACGCGCGTGCGGCCGACCTCGACCTGGTGCGCGACGACCATCCGCAGGCGGTGGCCGGCACCGCCGACGCGTCGTAGCGCTCGTACGGGCACGAGGGGGACGGCGGGCGCTCACGACGTCTTCGCCGCGCACGCGTGCCGCTCGTACACCGCCGTGGGTCGCGACCGCTTAGCGTGACCCTAGGAGGTCCCGACATGGCGACATTCGAAGGTTCGATCGACGTGAACGTACCCGTCCGTACCGCCTACGATCAGTGGACCCAGTTCGAGACGTTCCCGCAATTCATGGAGGGCGTCGAAGAGGTTCGCCAGGTCACCGACACGAAGCTCGAGTGGCGCGCCGAGATCGGCGGCCGCACCACCGAGTGGGAGGGCGAGATCACCGAGCAGATCCCCGACCAACGCATCGCCTGGACGAGCCGCACGGGCGCCAAGAACGCGGGCGTGGTCACCTTCCACCACATCGACGACCGCACGACGCGCGTGATGCTCCAGCTCGAGTACGAACCGGACACGGCTTTGGAACACGCCGGTGCCCTGCTCGGCGTCGTCGGGCGCCGGATCCAGGGCGACCTGGAGCGCTTCAAGGAATTCATCGAATCGCGTGGCGAGGCGACGGGCGCCTGGCGGGGCGAGGTCGAGCACGAGTGAACCCGCCGGGGCTCCGGCAGGGCGTGGCAGGACGTGGGCCGCTAGTACGCCGGCGGCGCGTAGATGCTGACGGTCACCAGCGGCACATCGTCCGCCGCGCGGATCTCGTGGCCTTCGCCCGCAGCGACGAGTAAGAGGTCGCCGGCTTCGAGGGCCACCCGCTCGCCTTCGACGATCGCGCTGCCGGATCCGGACGCCACGAACAGCCACTGATCGCTCGTGGGGTGGCGGTTGTCGGCTCCACCCGTCGCTTCACCGGGGGCCAACGTCATGAAGGCGCCCTGCGAGCGTTCGGTGCCGCCGACGACCTGAAAGCCGGCCGCCTCGGGGTTCGTCCTCCGATGTCGCTCCATACGCCATCCTAGCGACCGTCGCAGCGGGGCGCCACCTGTGCGGACAGGCCGACGATCAGCCGCGCAGCCGCGCCCGCGACTCCTGTTCGGGGTGCTGCACCAGGTAGGCCAACCAGCCGGCCACCGTCAGGTCCCCGAGGTCGTTGTGCCGCACGACGGTGGTCGGATCGACCCCGGCCTCGCGCAGGCGACCGACCAGCGCGACCGTCTCGGCCCGCGTCTCCGCGAAGGCGCGACGCAGCGCCGCGACCCCGGTCGACTCGTCGGGGCGGTAGGGGTGGTGGCCGTCCTCGACGAACGGCTCGCCGAGCGCGACGCGGAGTCGACGCTGACCCCAGCGCTCGATCCCCACCCAGTGCGCGATCGCGTCGCGGTTGCCGGGCGTGTCCGAGACGCTCGCCAGGCGGGCATCCATGGTGGCGGCCGAGGCTTCGAGATCGGCGCCGAGCCGCTCGAGCCCCTTGCCCTGCGCGGCGCGCTCGGCCATGGGGCGGCGGACGACCCCGATCAATCGTTGGAGGAGGCGCATGGGTCCATCGTCGCACGCGCCCACGCCTCGGGGCGCCCTCGCGACCCCGTGGTAGCTTCCGACCACGTGGACGCGTCGTGTCGATCGTGCTGACCCTGCGAGCGCGCGTGACGGTTCGCTCGGGAGGCACGCCATGCCGCATCGCTTCGCCCTTCTAGCCCTCCTCACGGCCGCGCTCGCGATCGCGGCCAGCGCGTCCGCTCAGGCACCGATCGTCGTCCCAGGCTCGTTCGCCATCGTGTCGAACGCCGGCGGGGCCGCGGCCTCGGGCACGCAGGCCGTGTACGTGCGGGATGGCGCGGTCCGCATCGAACTCACGCCGGAGGCCGGCGAAGGGTTCGTCGCGCTGTTCGTACAGGAAGAGGAAGCCTACGTCTTGCGCACCTTCGACGGCGCCTCGACCGAGCCCTCCCTCGAGTTCGCCCTCGCCGACATCCTCGCCGACGACGGGCTCTACGCCGGCATCGCCACGCTGATGATCTTCTTCCTGAGCCCGGAGTCGCCGATCCACCCCTGCGTGTACACGCAACCCGAAGACGGCGTCCTGACGGGCGACTTCGAGGTATGGGACTGCTCGATCGTCGGGACCGAGGTGCTGAACGGACGCGCCACCACGGTCTGGACGTTCGAGGTCACCCGGGGCCGCGAAGGCGAGCCGGCGGTGTTCAGCGACCCCATCCAGACGCTCTGGATCGACGACGAACTCGGACTCCCCCTCGCGTACGACGGTGGGCCCGGTTCGTTCGTCGCGACCTTCGATTCGGTCGACCTCGAGGTTCAGGACGAAGCGCTGTTCACGGGTCGCTGATCGCCGCTGGGCGCGGGCGCGCGGCCTGACCGACCTCTGACCATGGCCGGAGGGCGGCCCCGTATACTCGGCGGGAAACGGAGGCACCATGAACAAGGCTCGTGCGCTCGCCGCGCTGCTCGTCGGCGCCCTCATGCTGTCCGGACTGGCCTTCGGCCAAACGCTGCGCTACTTTTCGTGGGAGGTGAACATCGCCGAAGAGACGGCGGCTTTGATCGCCGAGTTCGAAGCCATGAACCCCGGCGTCACGGTCGAGTTCGAGGCGATGTCGCCCGACCAGTACTGGCCGCGCATGGGCGCGATGGCGGCCGCGAACGACCTCCCCGACGTCTTCTACATGTCGACGGGCTTCGTCGCCGAGTGGCACCAGAACGGGCTGCTCGCGAACCTTCAGCCCTACGTCGACGCGCTCGACCTCGAGGACTACTACACGGGCGTGCTGTCCGTCGCACGCTTCCCCAACCCGGACAGCGGCGACCTGCACGCGGTTCCCATGAACTGGGTCGGCCCGGTGCTGTACTACAACGCGACGGCGTTCGACGAGGCCGGCCTCGCGTACCCGAACGCGGACTGGACGTGGGACGAGTTCCTCGCCGCCGCCCAGGAACTCACGGTCGACCGCGACGACGACGGCCGCATCGACCAGTACGGTTTCTGGTTGTACGGTCGCTACGCCCAGATCGAGCCCTGGGTCTACCTCAACGGCGGTCGCCTGCTCAACGAGGCGCGCACCCGGGTCGAGCCCGACGCCGCCGCGGTCGAGACGCTGCAGTTCCTCACCGACTTGGTCAACGTCCACGGCGTGGCGCCGACCCCGCAAGAGATGGATGGCGTGCGCCAGCAGGACGTGTTCCCGCTCGGCATCGCCGCGATGTGGGTCGACGGCAGCTGGAACATCAGCAACAACCGCACGATCATCGGCGACGAGTTCCAGTGGGACATCGCCCTCATCCCGACCGGCCCCAACTCGACCGAACGCATCGCCTACACCTGGCCCGACATGCTCGCGGTCGGCGCGAACTCCGAGCATCCGGACCTCGCCTGGGCGTTCGTCGAGTTCATGACGGGTCCGAGCCGCGATGCGAGCAGCTTCCTGGGTGGCACCGTGCCCTTCTACCGCCCCACCGCGGAGTCCGATGCTTGGCGCGAGACGGACCAGCAGCCGGCCAACAAGGCCGTGATCCTCGAACTCGGCCAGATGCCGAGCCGCACCAGCTTCACGCCCAACTGGAGCGAATGGCGCGGCTACGCCGCCGCCGAGGGGGGCGGGATGAACGGCGAGCTGGACCAAGTGTTCAACGGCCGCAAGGACTTGGATGCCGCCATCACGAGCTTCACGGAGTACGCGAACCAGGTGTTGAGCCGCACCTACCCGCAGCCGTAAGCTTCCGACCTCGACGACACCGTGCGGCCGCAGCCTCGTGCTGGGGCCGCACGGCACATACCCGGAGACGCTGAGCACCGTTGCGACACTCGAAGGTCACGCCCTATCTTTTCATCCTGCCGATGATCGTCGGCCTGCTCGTCTTCCGCCTCCTCCCGATCGGCGCCTCGTTCGGCATCAGCTTCACCAGCTGGAACGTCTTCTCGCCACCGCGCTGGATCGGCTTGGAGAACTACCGCACGCTGCTCGCGTCGCCGATCTTCTGGGAGGTCGCGCGCAACACCGTGGTGTTCGCGCTCGTGTTCGTCCCGTTGGTGATGGGGTTGGGGCTCTCGCTGGCGCTGCTCGTGAACCAGAAGCTGCGCGGCTCGACCTTCTTCCGCGGCGTCTTCTTCATGCCCTACATCACCTCCATCGTGGCCGTGGCCCTGGCGTGGAAGTGGATCCTGTCGACCCGCTTCGGGCTCTTGAACAACGCCCTCATCGACGGGTTCGGGGTCCGTTCGCCGCCGTCGTGGCTCGGCGACCCGAGCCTCGCGCTGTTCGCGGTCGCGTTCGTCCTCGCCTGGCAGAGCGCCGGGTTCCAGATGCTGCTGTTCCTCGCGGGCTTGCAGAACATCGACGAGAGCCTCAAGGAGGCCGCGACGATCGACGGGGCCACCAAGTTCCAGGTCTTCCGGCACATCACGCTGCCGCTGCTCTCGCCGATCACCTTCTTCGTGCTCGTCATCTCGCTGATCGCTTCGTCCCAGACGTTCGAGGTGACCTACGCGCTCACCGGTGGCGGGCCACAACGGGCCTCCACGACGTTGGCCTTCTACATCTATCAGAACGCGTTCGTGCACTTCCAGATGGGCTTCGCCTCGGCGCTCGCCTACATGCTGCTGCTGTTCGTCGGCACGCTCACGCTCGTGAACTTCATCGCGCGCCGTCGCTGGGTGCACTATGGCTGAGCGCCCGATGGCACCCGATCCGGAGGGCGCGGCGGAGCAGGCACGCCGCCGGAAGCGCGTCGCGGCCACGGTGCGCTCCGGTCTCGTCTACGCGCTCCTCGTGGTCTTCGCCTTCCTGACGCTGTTCCCGTTCCTGTGGATGGTCATCACGTCGTTCAAGCTGCCGAGCGACGTGTTCCGCATCCCACCGACGTTCACGCCGACGCTGCTGTTCACCGACACCCCGTTCGCGAACTACGCCGAGGTCCTGTTCGAGTTCGACTTCCTGCGCTACGCCGCGAACTCGCTCTTCGTCGCCTCGATCGCGGCGACGGGCCAGCTCGTGACCTGCTCGCTGGCCGGCTTCGCCTTCGCGCGGATGCGCTTCCCGCTCAAGAACGTCTTGTTCGGGTTGCTGATCTTCACCCTGCTGATCCCGATCGAGGTCACGATCATCCCCGAGTTCCTGCTCATGGTGCGCTTGGGCTGGCTCGATACCTATCTGCCCCTGATCGTCCCGTCGCTCATGGTCGGCGCGTTCGGGACGTTCTTGCTCACGGAGTTCTTCCGAACCGTCCCGGCGAGCCTCGAGGAGGCGGCGACGATCGACGGCGCCTCGGCCTTCGCGATCTACCGCCACATCTTCCTGCCGCTCTCGACCCCGGCCTTGGCCAGCCTGTTCGTGATCGCCTTCATCACCAACTGGAACGAACTTCTGCGGCCGGTGCTCTACATCTCGGAGCGGAACCTGCGCACGCTCCCGCTCGGGCTGACCACGCTGCAGGGCCAGTACGACTCGAGCTGGACCCTGATCATGGCGGGATCGATCATCTCGATCCTGCCGATGATCCTGGTGTACCTCGCGGCCCAGAAGTACATCATCCGGGGCTTCATGTCGTCCGGCATCAAGTGAGCACCAGCGTCGCGGTCGAGCGACGCGCGTTCGGCGAAGGGGCCCCTGGCCGGGTCGTGGCGCTCCATACCGACGTGCTCGACCTGCGCCGCGTCACGATGCCGAGCCGGGACCGCGCCCGCGAAGCGGCGCACCTCCTGGCCGGGATCACCGGCGAGAGCAGCGCGGCGCTCGCGCTCCCGGCCGCGACGATCAGCGCTCGGCACGCACCGAGCGAGCTGCGCCGCGATGGGCCCGAGCACTACCTCACCCTCCGTGCGGCGCTCGGCGCCTGGGCCGCCCGCACGGGGACCGCGGCCCTCACGGCCGACCAAGCGCCCACGCCGATCGGGCGGTACCTGGGCGCGTTGCGCTCGCGCGCTGCGATCGCCACGTCCGAGTGGCGCGTCGACGCACGCCCCGCCGCACGGGTCGTGCCCATCGCGGGTCTGGCGCCGCTGCGCCACCTCGGCGCGGCCGGCTCGCGCGCGCTGGCGGTCAACAGCCACTTCTTCCTGTTCGACCCTCGGGAGCTGGACGCGCCCACCGCGGCGTTCGGCGAGCCCGTGGGGCTGCTCGCCTACGCGGGCCGCATCGTGAACCCGCCCGTCCTGCCGCGCGCGGCGCTCGTGCACGCCGGCGGGCGCTGGCGCGTCGAACGCCTCGGGCTCGCCGACCTCCTCATCGACCTGCCGGGCGGCCTCACGGTGGACGCCGGCGATCCGCGCGCCGCCCGCATGCGCTACCGGGGCGACGGGCTTCGGGACACGGAGTGGAGCTGCACCGTCGAGGCATGCCTCCAAGGTGCGCACGTCAGCGTCCTGCGCGACGGTGGCGGCGTCCGCCTACCGCACGGCGCGCTCGCCATCGCCTTCGACGCCGAGCTCCCGGGCGGCGTGCGGACGGCGCTCGAAGCCGGTGCGCGGGTTCGGTACCGGTTGCGGCATCTTCCGGACCTCCACGCCGCGCTGCAAGGTGGCCCACTGCTGCTGCGCAACGGCGATGTCGTGGTCGATGCCGAGAGCTTTCGGCGGGAGCGCTTCGAGACGCTCGGATCGCACGACCCGACCGCGCCGCTGGTCTTCCCTGCCGATGCCGACCGGACCCGCGCGGCCCGCGTCGGGATCGGCGTCCGGGGCGACGGGTCGCTCGTGGTGATCGCGGTCGAGGGACGCTCGTCGCTGAGCCGCCGTGAGGGGAACGCCGCGAACGGGTGCACCTTGCTCGAGCTCGCCGAAGTCCTCCGGGACCATGGGGCCGTGGACGCCCTGAACCTCGACGGTGGCGGCTCGGCGCAGGTCTTCCACGGGAACGACGCGGTCCTCGGTTCCAGCGACACGCGCGGCGACCCGCACGCGTCCTTCGATCGCCCGGTGCCCGTGGCGGTGCTCGCGCGCGCTTGACGCGCGTGCACGCGCTCAGGCGCCGGCGAGGCTCACAGCTCCCTGCGCTCGAGCCGGGCCGCGGCGAGCCACAGCAGGACCGCCGTGGCCGCGAGCGTCACGATCGCGGGCCGGACGTACTCGACCGGCGGCTGGCCGACGACGAGCCCCACCAGCGAACCGAGCAAGACGCTCGGCAGCCAATCGCGGAGCGGGCCGAACAGGCCGAGGAGCGGGACCACGACGAGGACCCCGGCGGCGAACGGCACGATCGCGAGCGGCGTCCGCACGAACCCGGCCGCGGCGGCGGTCACGGCCACGGCGAACGCGAGGTAGAGCGAGGTGAGCAGCATGCCGAGGAGCATCGCGCCGGCCGGGAGGTCGCCCAGAAGCACGATCGCCTCGTACCAGGCCCCGAGCGTGCCCAGCACGAAGGCCGCGATGGTCGCCAGCGTGACCACCGCGTAGCGTGGCGCGAGCAGCCTCCAGATACGACGCACCCGCGAGCGGTAGAAGGCGGCGCGCTCGACCGGCTGGTCGAAGGCTAGGGCTCCGGCCGCGACCGCGAGCACGACCAGCAGGCCGATCTGCATGACGTTGCCCAGGTACTGCTCGAGCCCCGTGGCCGGCGTCGGCGGGGGCAGGGTCACGGTGATCTCGCCGGCGAAGCGCTGCAAGATCTCCTCCATGTAGCGGGCGCTGATCGGTCCGAGGAGCCCGAAGAAGAGGAACACGGCCACGAGCGCGATCCACGAGCGGGTGCGCAGCAGCCGAAGCCACTCGAGACGCCATAGGTTCATCCGGTCAACTCCAAGAAGACGTGTTCGAGATCGACCTCGGCGGGGGCGATGCCGACGACCCGCGCCCCCGCGTCGGCGAGGGTGCGCACGAGCTCGGCCTCCGCGGCCTCGGTCGACGCGACCGTGACGCGCAGCCGGTCGAGCCCGGGTTGCTCCACGTGGTGCACCCAAGGGGCCGCCTCGAGCGCGGCGACCACACCGTCGAACGGAGCGCGCAGGCGCACCGTGAAGGCGGGCGCCGCCCTGCCGGCGAGGAGGTCGCGCGTCGAGCCCTGGAACAGGAGGCGTCCTTCCCGGAGGATGCCGATCGTGTCGCAGACCTGCTGAACGTCGACCAGGATGTGGCTCGAGAAGAGGATGGTGGTGCCGCCCCGCAAGTCGGAGACGAGATCGAGCACGTCCCGCCGGCCAGCCGGGTCCAGCGCGGCGGCAGGCTCGTCGAGCACGAGCAGCTTCGGCTCGCCCGCCATCGCGGCCGCGAGCCCGAGCCGCTGCAGCATGCCGCGCGAGAAGCCGCCGCTGGCGCGGTCTGCGGCGTCGGCCAGCCCGGTGCGGCGGAGCGTGGATTCGACGGCTTCCGCCGACGGGGCGAGCCCCACGAGCGATCGGGCCAGCGCCACCACCTCGCGGGCCGTCAGCCAGGGCTCGAACGATGGCGTGTCGGGCACGAGCGCGATGCGTTCCTGCTCGACCGCGAGCGCGACGGTGCCCGACGTCGCCTGCCTCAAGCCGACGAGGATCGAGAGCAGCGTCGTCTTGCCGGCGCCGTTGGGGCCCACCAGGCCGTACACCGATCCTCGGGGCACGTCGATGGCGACGTCGTCGAGGGCGACCACACCGCCGTAGACCTTGCCGAGGCCGCGGGTCGTGACGACCGCTTGCGCGTCGCTGGCGCTCGACGCGCCCGGCGTCATCGCGGCGCCCGTCCGAGCGTCAGGTAGGCGAGCGGCCCGAGCGGCATCGAGAGCACGCAGATGAGCGCCCAAGCCCACTTGGGCAGGTACCGGACGGCCGGCGCCCGCACCAGGTCGACGAGGGCGTAGGCCGCGAGCGCCACGGCCAGCACGAGCAGCGGAGCGAGCGCACGGAGGTCGATGTCCATACGGAGTCCATCGTAGGCACCCGGCTGC
>JAABSI010000038.1 GCA_011390455.1 Trueperaceae bacterium | reverse complement strand
CCGACATCGACACCGCCCGGGCGTACTTCGGGCTCGAGCGGATGAACCTGGCCGGGACCTCCTTGTGGGGTGCGTTGGTCGCGCGCTACGCCGCGCAGCACCCGGAGCGCGTCGAGCGCCTGGTGTTGCTCAACCCCCTCCCGCTGCGGGCGTACTGGATGGGGCAGCCGGCCAACGTGCCCGAGCACGACGTCGCGGCGCAGCAAGCCGTGGTGGAGGGGCTGCTGGCGTCCGGGGCGAACCGCTCCGACGCGTACACCTTCTGCCGTGAGGAGCTCGTGGTGCTGAGCGCCGCGACGGTCGTCGACCTCGCGCACCTCGAGAACCGTCTCAGCGACCCGTGCCAGTACCGCAACGAGCACGGCGACGTGACCGGACCCCTTCTGAACGCGCTCTTCGGCTCGCTCGGCGACTGGGATTGGCGGATGGAGCTCGCGGGCGTGCAGGCCACGACCCTGGTGGTGTACGGCAGCCACGACCTCGCGGCGGAGGGTGCGTTCGAGGAGTACGCCAGCATCATCGTGAACGCGACGGCGCTGCGCGTCGAGGACGCCGGGCACGAGTCGTTGCTCGATCGACCGGAGTTCGTCCTGGACGCTGTGCACGCGTTCCTCGGGGGCGCGACGCCCTGAGGGCGCGCCTCTGGGCGGAGCGCGCACGCACCGCGACGCCTTCTGCCCGCCGGCCCCGGGGCGCCGGCGGGCAGAAGGCGGCCCGCGCGCGTCGCAGGCTGCTCGTCAGTAGATGCCGATGTCGTCGTAGTACCGCTGTTCGTTGGAGCCGGGGCCGTCGTCGGCACCCTCGAAGAACAGCGTGACGGTCGTGCCGGCGAACGCCGCGATCGACGCCTCGAGGGTGAACCAGGCGTACGCGTCCTCGCTGCCGGACGACGACGCCCAGTCGACCAGGACGTGCTCGGCGCCCCCTGCGTCGACGAGGCGGACCCGATAGAGGCTGTCGGCACCGCTGCGGTTGTGGGCGGTGGTCAGGGCCCGCAGCGTGGTGGCGCCCGGCGGCAGATCCACGGTGCGCTCGATCCACGCGTTCGGGCCTCCGGCATCCCCGGTGCCGTCGAGCTTGACGCAGCCCTCGTCGCGGTCGCGGCCACACCAGGAGCGCCACTCGGCGCTGCCCCAGGCCTCTTCGTCGGCCGTCGTGCCGGCCTGCCAGCCTTCGAGGTCGGCGTCGAACGTCCACAGCGCCAAGGGGAGCGTGGAGCCCCCGGCGGGTGGCGCGCTGCAGCCGGCGGCGATCAGGGCGATGGCGACGAGCAGGAGGGCGGCGAGGCGCCGACTCGAGGATGCGGGTCGAGGTTCGGTGCCGCGACCGCCTCGGTCGTATTCGGCTTGGGCAAAGGGGGTCGTCGCGCGTCGCATGGGGCCTCCTCTGCGCGCGTGCCTTGCTCGATGGCGATCGGCTACGGGCGCACGACCATCGTTCGAAACGAGGTGTGACGCGAGCGTGACGCGGATGCCCGGCGCCGTCGCACGGCGGCAGCGCCGAAGCGAGCGAAGCGGCGGCGGTTCCGAGCCGAGGTCGTGCGGCGAGGCGCGAGGGTCGGCGCGTCGGTCCTATCGCGCAGGACGGTTGCGGTACCAGGCCACCGTCCGCGCGAGTCCCTCGCGCAGCGGCGTCGGCTCGAGCCCGAAGGTGCGCTCGAAGGCATGGGCATCGACGACGAAGGGCTTCAGGAACTGATCCATCATCTCGACCGTGGCCCGCGCTTCGGGCACGAACAGGCCGCCCAAGCGCATCATGAAGCGCCCCATCCCGCTGGCCTTGGGCGCCACGCCGGCCGCCTCGGCCGCCATCGCCACCATCTCGTTCGCGGTCGCGGCGGGGGCGTGCGGCGCGATCCAGACGCTTCCGAGCGCCTCGTCGCGGGTGGCGAGCAGCGCCACGGCGCGACCGACGTCCTCGATGTAGGCGACCGAGTGGGGCACGTCGAGGCGACCGGTGACCTGCGCCGCCTTGCCTGCGACCAGCGGCGCGAAGACCCGCTCGCCCCACGCCGAGCCGGTGACGCCGGGGCCGTAGTAGTCGGCCGAGCGCAGCACGGTGGCGCGCACGGCGCCGCGCTCGTGTGCGGCGAGCACCTCCTCGGCCATGCGCTGGCGCAACTCGCCCTTGGTGGAGGCGGGGGCCACGCGCGACGACTCGGTGATGGGTTGCGACGCGTCGAGCATGTAGAGGTTGTCGATCGAGACGTAGCGGGCGCTGGCCGCCTCGGCGGCGGCGAGGACGGCTGCCTGCAGCGGTGGGAAGAGTTCGTGCCAACGGTGGTACGGCGGGTTGAGCGCCTGCACGACGGTGGTGGCGCCCTCCGCGGCGGTGCGCGCCCGAGCCGGATCGGAGGCGTCCACGGCCCGCACCTCGACGCCGTCGGGAAGCAGGCCGGGCCGGTGGCCACTGCGGTTCACGGCGCGGACGCGGTGTCCGTCCGCGACCAGCGCACGGGCGGTCCAGCAGCCGACCGGACCGGTGCCGAAGATCACGTGGAGATCCGAGGAACCATCCGGTTCGCGGGCGTCGTGCGCGTGGGCGTCGTTCAAGGGGCGACCTCCGTCCCGAAGCCCAAGCTAGGGCATGACGCCGCACGCTGGCAGGGTCAAAGTGCTGCCGCCGTCGGCACCCGGCGGCGAGCGGCCACGTACCATGGGTCCGTCCCGACGTGGCGCGGGCCCTTAGCTCAGTCGGTCAGAGCAGGCGACTCATAATCGCTCGGTCGCGGGTTCGAGCCCCGCAGGGCCCACCAACGCTTCGGGGATGACGGCTCGATCGACGCCCCGTTTACCGGTGGGCTCCCGCTCCAAGGATCAGGGAGAGCCGAAGCCGAACAGCCAGATGTTCACCGAGCCGGACGCGCCTGGCAGATCGTCGCACGCGGCCGATAGGAACGCGAAGGACACGAGGGGACGGCCATCCGTCTCGTCGGTGCCGAAGTAGGTGGCCTGCGCGTAGGTGTCGCCCGCGTTGGGACCGTTCTCGGTGATCGAGGTCTCGGCCGGTCCGACCGTGCACGTCGATCCGTCCGGGGCGCCGATCGTGACCGTGAGGTCGGCCGTCACGCCGCTGTCGGGATCGTCGTACGAGGCGTACGTGGCCTCGTCGACGAACCCGCCTGGCCGCGAGATCTCGAGCGACCAGCCGGCTGGCACGCTCCCCGTCCCCGTGATCGCATCTTCGGAGATCGTCGCCGTCGTCCCCTTGATCTCTTCGAAGGTGGTGGCGTCGGTCAGGCTCCAGCGGAAGTCGGTCGGATCGCCTCCGCCCCCGCCTCCGCCCCCGTCGTCGCCATCCCCGGACGGCGTCGAGGCGCCGCAGGCGGCGAGGGTGAGGACGAGCAAAGCGGAAGCGATGGCGCGGAGCGCGAGGTGGGGGCGGATCGATGCTGGTTGCATGAATAAGGTTACCGAATCGAAGCCCGATCGGGGCCGAGGCTCGCACATCGAGCGGGGCAGCATGGAACGATTACGGGGTGCTCAGGACGAGTTCGTCCGGTTCATCGGACCCTTCTGGGGTCGTGATCGAGACGCCGCCCGCTTAGTGGGGCCGTACGTGGGTGCATCGATATGCGCACCGAGCGCGCGACCGCTTGGGTCACCACCTCGTCGAAGTAGCGGCGATTCGCGAGCCCGCCGAGCTCGTCCCAGTGCTGACGCTTTCGGAACGCCCACTGGTGCCTGGCCAAGGTCCGAGGCCGCGGTCACCGAGCCTGCTGCGGCCGCCGATCACCAGCCGACCGTGCCCGACGCTCGCTCCGGTCGCGAGCGTCATCCACCGGCTGGGTCTCCTGGCCGCCCGACGTCCGCGCGCGCCGCCTCGCCCTCGATGCGCACGCGGCTCCGAGGCAGGTAGCGGCCGCCGTCCCAATCGCGCAAGTACGCGACGAGTTCCTCGCGGACGTGGCAGTGGAGGTCCCAGGCGGTGCTCGCGTCCTTGGCGCTGCACAGCACGCGGACCTGGAGCGTGTCCTGCGTGGTGTCGATGACCTGGAGCTTCGGTTGCTGCACGCGGTCCCAATCCTCCGCGGCCTCGAGCACCTCGACGTACCGGTCCCGGAGGACCTCGACGGGCGTGCGGTAGTCGACGTGCAGGATCACCGGCATGATCATGTTGGGATCGGTCATCGCCCAGTTCTGGAAGGGATGGGTGATGACGTAGCGGTTCGGTACGGCGATCCGGCGCCCGTCCCACGTGCGGAGGATGACGTAGGTGTACGTGATGTCCTCCACCTTGCTCCAGTGCTCCTCGAAGTGGACCGCGTCGCCGATCCGGATCAGCTTGGTCAAGGCGATCTGGATGCCGGCCACGACGTTGCTCAGCGAGTCCTGTGCGGCCACGCCCAGGACGATCCCGGCCACCCCGGCGGACGCGAGCAGCGATGCCCCGACCGTCCGGAACGCCGCGAACTGGGCCAGGGCGATGGCGAGGCCGACCAGCAGGACCACGAACACGATGGTGCGACGGGCGACCGACAGGTTGGTGCGGCCCCGCTGCGTTCCATCCTGGTCCGACTCCCCCCACCCCCCGAGCCACTTCTGCACGACGAACTCCGCGAGCGAGTTGGCGCCGTTCTTGGCGAGCCACGTGACCGCGACGACGAACAGCGCCGCCAGCGTCGTCGAGACCCAACGCCCGGGCGCTCCCGAGAGCGACAACAGCGTGCTGCTCGTCAGCCACAGGACCGAGACGCCCGCCAGCACCGCGAGGGGCCGCGCCGTGTGGCGGACGAGATCGCGGATGCGCCGACGCTCCGAGGTCGCCAGCACCCGCTGCACCAGACGCTGGAGGCCGATCCCGACGGCGATGGAGAGCCCGACGAGCAGGACGAAGCCCAACCACTGCCACACCGGCGTGGAACCGTACCGGGTCAGGGTCCAGCCCGGCGCGTTCCGTTCGATCCAGCCCGGGCCATGCCGCTCGTACAGGACGTCGATGGAGCGCACCGTGCTGCGCGCGATCAGCCATACCGGCGGCAGGTCGAAGGTCTGGACGCGCTCCAGGCGGATCTCCACCGGCGCCAGGGCGCCCGAGATGGCGCCGATCCGCAGGTTGTGGCGCGGCGCCGGCGCGGTCGCGACCTCGTCCTCCACGGACGCGGCCGGCAGGTCCCGGGCGCCGTCGGGGCGGTCCGGGACCTCGAGCCACTCGACGCCGAGGCGGCGGTCGAGCACGAAGTAGAGCTTCTCCGCGAGCTCGGGGCCTCGCTCGCGCCGCTCGGTCGCCGGCAGGTCGGCGAGGTTCAGGACGCCGGCGGCCTCGGCGAACCGTCCCTCCGCCCCTGCTTCGAGGAAGGTCTCGAGCGCGGAGCGCGGCGTGCGGAGCAGGACCGCGAACTCGGCGCCCTCCGTCCAGGGACCGAGGTCGGCGACGTGTTCGACCCCGGCGCGTTCCACAGGGGTGCCGGACGGCTCCGCCGCGCCGGCCCACGGCGCTCCGACGATCACGGCGCACGCGAGCCAGCGAACGAGCCGAAGCCTCGATCGCGCATCCATCGATCGAGTATCGCACCCGCTTTTCACGAACCCAGGTACGAGCGAGGGGTCACGATCTCGATCGGGCACGGCGTTCGACGAGCCCCCGATCGAGCGCGCCCGACCCACATGCGTACGGGTTCGGTGGCCGCGACCGCGCTAGCCTGAGCGCTACGAACGCGAGGTGGGGCGATGCAACGCTTGCAGGCGTACCGCCGCAAACGAGACTTCGAGCGCACGCCGGAGCCGGCGGGACATGAGGCGACGGGTGCGGACGGGCACCGCTTCGTGATCCAGAAGCACCAGGCCAGGCAGCTGCACTACGACCTGCGCCTCGAGCAAGGTGGCGTGCTGCGCAGTTGGGCGCTCCCGAAGGGCCCCAGCCTGGAACCTGGTGAGAAGCGCCTGGCCGTCGAGGTCGAGGACCACCCGCTCGCGTACGCGGAGTTCGAGGGCACGATCCCGAAGGGCGCGTACGGCGGGGGCACCGTCATGCTCTGGGACCGGGGGCGCTGGAGGCCCAAGGGGGAGGGCGTGCGCGACGACCGCATCGACTTCGAGCTCGAGGGCGCGAAGCTGCGCGGCGCTTGGACGCTCACGCGCACCGGCGACGACGCGAACTGGCTCCTGATCAAGCGCACCGACCCCGGCGCGGCGCCCCTCGAGCCCGACGACGACCACAGCGTCCTCACGGGCCGGACGATGGCGCAGATCGAGCGGGGCGACGAGGCGCCGACCGCCGACCTGGACGTCGCCACGCTGGATGGGGCCGAGCGCGCCGAGCCCCCCGCCGAGCCGGCGTTGCAGCTCGCGACCCTCGTGGACGCCGCGCCGGAGGGCGACGGCTGGATCCACGAGATCAAGTTCGACGGCTACCGGGTGCTCGCGCACGTCGAGGACGGCCGCGTCCGGTTGCTCACGCGCAACGGGCACGACTGGACCGACCGCTTCCCCGAGATCGCCGCGGCCCTCGAGCGGTGGCCTGCGCGCCGCGCGCGGATCGACGGCGAGGTCGTGGCCCTGCGCGAAGGGGGCGTCAGCAGCTTCCGGGCGCTGCAGGAGGCGCTCGCCGAGGGCGAGACCGCGCGCCTGCGCTTCCAAGTCTTCGACGTGCTGCACCTGGACGACCACGACCTGCGCGGCGTGGCGCAGCTCGCGCGCAAGCAGGTCCTGGAAGGGCTCGTGGCGCGCGCGGGCGCCGCGCTCGGCGGCCGGGTGCGCTACACCGACCACGTCGTCGGCCAGGGCCCCGCCTTCTTCGAGCAGGCCTGCCGGATGGGGCTCGAGGGGATGATCAGCAAGCGCGCCGACGCGCCGTATCGCGCGGGGCGCGGCGCGCGCTGGCGCAAGGTCAAGTGCACCCGGCGCGAGGAGTTCGTGGTGGGGGGCTTCACCGCGCCCGAGGGCTCCCGCACGGGGTTCGGCGCGCTCCTGCTGGGCGCCTTCGAGGGCGAGCGGCTCCGCTACGTGGGGCGCGTGGGGACCGGCTTCGACGAGCGCACGCTGCGGCAGCTCTCCGAGCGGCTCGAGGCGCTCGCGCGACCGACGTCGCCGTTCGCCGACGACGTGCCGGATGCCAAGGGGGTCACGTGGACGACGCCCGAGCTGGTCGCCGAGGTGGGCTTCACGGAGCGGACCCGCCACGGTCGCCTCCGGCACCCGACCTTCCACGGGTTGCGCGAGGACAAGCGGGCGGACGAGGTCACCTGGGTGGCGGCGGACGCGCAGCCTCCGGTCGCGGGGCAGGGTTCGCCGAACGGCGGCGGTGGCTCGGGCAAGCGCAAGGCGCGACGCCTGCGCGACGGCGAGGCGATGGTCGCCGGCGTCCGGCTCACCAACGCCGATCGGGTGCTCTATCCGCAGCAGGGCATCACCAAGCGCGACCTGGCCGAGTACTACGCGTCCATCGAGGCGCACGTCCTGCCCGGGATGGTCGACCGGCCGCTGGCGCTGGTGCGCTGCCCCGAGGGCCGAGCCAAACAGTGCTTCTACCAGAAGCACCCGGGCAGCGCCTTCCCGCGCGACCTGCCGAGCATCGACATCACGGAGACGTCGGGCACGAACGCGTACGCCTACGTGCGCGACCTGGCCGACCTGGTGGGGCTGGTGCAGGCGGGCGTGCTCGAGGTCCACGTGTGGGGCGCGCGCGTCGACGACCTCGAACGCCCCGACCAGCTCGTCGTCGACCTCGACCCCTCGCCGGACGTCGACTGGGCGGTGACGCGGACCACGGCCCTCGAGCTGCGCGAGCGCTTGAGCGCCCTGGGGCTGACGAGCTTCCTGCGCACCACCGGCGGCAAGGGCCTGCACCTGGTGGTGCCGCTGGTCCGGCGCCAGGGTTGGGACGAGGTCAAAGCCTTCGCGCGCGCGGTGTGCGAGCGCCACGCCGCCGACGATCCCGAACGGCGGACCACGCAGGTCTCGAAGGCGAAGCGCGGGGGCAAGGTGTTCCTCGACTACCTGCGCAATGGCCGTGGCGCGACCGCGATCGCCACCTTCTCGACCCGAGCGCGCGAGGGCGCCCCGGTGGCGGTGCCCGTGCGCTGGGACGAGCTCGACGCCTCGTTGCGCTCGGACACGTACCACGTGGGGAACGTGCGGCGCCGGCTGGCGGCCCTTCGTGGCGACCCGTGGGCGGGCTACGCGGACGCCGCGCGCTCGATCACCGTCGCCATGCGCCAGGCGGTGGGGTTGCGATGAGCGACGGCGACCGGACCGAACGGACGCCCTGGTGGCTCGAGCGCGGCGACGCGATCTGCGTGGACTGCGCCGACGCCTTCCATCCCGAAGCGATGGTGCGCTGCCGGGACTGCGACGACCTGGTCTGCGCCACGTGCGTGGTCGAGGTGGCGCGTGAGGGCACGCTCGTGGCGCTCTGCCACGCCTGCGCCGAGGCGCGCGGCTGATGGCGGTGCGCGCGATGTGGAAGGGCGTGGTGCGCATGGGCGACGTCGCGACGCCCGTGAAGCTCTACGCGGCCGTCGAGGACCGAAGCGTCCGCTTCCGGCTGCTCGAGCGGCGCTCGCAGACGCCGGTCCGTCAGAAGCTGGTCGATCCGGTGGCGGGCACCGTCGTGGCGTACGAGGACGCGCGTCGCGGCTTCGTGACCGACGACGACGAGCTTGTGCTGCTCGAGCCCGACGAGCTCGAGGCGCTCGAGCCCGAAGCCTCGCGCGACATCGACGTGGTGCAGTTCGTGCCACCCGAGGCGATCGACCACCGCTGGTACGAGCGCCCCTACTACCTGGGTCCTGATGGCGACCTGCCGCGCTACACGGCTCTGGCGGCCGCGTTGGCGAAGGTGGGTCTCGAGGGGGTGGCCCACTGGACGATGCGGAACAAGGCCTACGTCGGTGCGCTCCGGCTGCACCGCGGCTACCCGGTGCTGGTCACGCTCCGCAGCGCCTCGGAGGTGGTGCCGGTGGAACAGGTCGAACGCCCGACCTGGAAGCCGCTCGACGACCGCCAACTGAAGATGGCGCGGCAGCTGCTCGAGATGCTCGAGGCGCCATTCGAACCCGACGCCTACCGAGACGCCTACCGCGAACGGGTCGAGGAGCTGATCGAGGCCAAGCGCGAGGGCGAGCGACCGAAGCCGCCCAAGAAGCGCACCAAGCGGCCCGTGCGCGACCTCGATCGGGCGCTCGAGCGCAGCCTGAGCGCCGGGGGCGGCCGTGCCTAAGGGGCGTGCGAAGCCGCACAAGGCTCGACCGATGTGGTCGGGCACCGTCGCCTTCGGTCTGGTGGCGCTGCCGGTGCAGCTGTTCCCCGCGAACCGCACCACCCGCGCCTCGCTGCGCATGGTCAGCGAGGACGGTCAGCCGTTGGAGCGCCGCTACTTCGCGTCCGACGACGCCACCGAGCCGCTCGAGTCCGACGCCATCGTGCGCGGCTTCCCGATCGGCGACGACCGCTTCGTGGTCGTCGAGGACGAGGAGCTCGAGTCCCTCGACCCGGACAAGTCGCACGAGATCGACCTCTCGCGCTTCGTGGACGAGGACGAGGTCGACCCGATGCGGTTCGAGCGCGGCTACTTCCTGGCGCCCGACCGGGGGGCGCTCAAGGCCTACCGGCTGTTGGCGAAGACGATGGAGGAGGCCGGCAAGATGGGGATCGCGACCTTCGTCATGCGCGACACCGAGTACCTGGTCGCGATCATCGCCGAGGACGGCATCCTGCGCGCCCAGACGCTGCGCTTCCACGACGAACTGCGCTCCCCCGAGGACGTGGGCCTGCCCGAGCTCGGCGACGGCGACGCCGATCTGCGCACCGAGGCCGAGCGCGCGATCGAGCGCCTCGCGGCCGAGGAGCTCGACCGTTCGCTGCTCCGCGACCGCGGCACGAGGCGCCTGCTCGAGCTGGTCGATCGCAAGCGCGAGGCCGGCGAGGACGTCGTCGAGCTGGGGCCCGAATCGGGCGAGGCGCCCCCCGACGAGGTCGACCTGATGCAGGTGCTCAAGCAGAGCCTGGCGCAGGCCGACGAGGGGGACGAGGAAGCGACGACGGACCTCGGCGAGCGCACCAAGGGCGAGCTCTACGAACGCGCCCAGGAGCTCGACGTCGAGGGTCGCAGCCGCATGACCAAGCAGGAGCTGATCGACGCGATCCGCGCGGAATCGTGAAGAGTCGCGCGCGACCCCGCCTCAGGCCTCGATGTCGGGCACCATCGCGAGCAGCGCGTCGACGAAGTGGTCGAAGTCCGCGTGGGTCGAGCGGTGGTTGCCGATGGCGACCCGCAGGCAGTACCTGCCGTCGAGGGTGGTGTACGACGGCACCGCGACCCCGCTCTCGTGCATGCGCATGAGCAGCTCGCGGTTGAGCACGTCCAGGCGCTCCTCGCTCCAGCCCTCGGGGCGGACGCGGAAGCAGACGATGTCGAGGCCGACGGGCGCCATCAGCTCCAGCTGCGGCTCGCGTTCGACGCGCGCCGCCAGGTGGTGGGCCTGGTCGACGTTGCGCTGCATCATCCGACCGTAGACGTCCACGCCGCGGTCCATCCACGACAGCCAGACCTTGAGCGCCTTGAAGTCGCGCGAGGTCTCGAGGCCGTACTCGGTGAGCCACGTGGCGCCGCCCGCGAGGCCGCGAGGCGCATGCGCCAGGTAGGCGGGCGAGGTCGCGAAGGTCGCGTGCTGCTCGGTCGCGTCGCGCACGAGCACCAGGCCCGCCTCGAAGGGCACGTGCATCCACTTGTGCAGGTCGAAGGCGATCGAGTCGGCCCGCTCGATGCCGCGCACCAGCGGCGCCAGGGCGGGCGCCAGGCCGACCAACGCGCCGATGGCGCCGTCGACGTGGAAGCGCAGGCCCTCCTCGGCGCAGAGGTCGGCGAGGGCGTCCAGGTCGTCGATCGCGCCCGTGTTGATGGTGCCGGCGTTGCCCACGACCAGAAAGGGCTTGCGTCCGGCGGCGCGGTCCTCGTGGATGGCGGTGCGCAGGGCAGCGAGGTCGATGCGGTACGCGCCGTCGGTCGGGATGAGCCGCAGCGCCTGCGACCCGAGGCCCAGGAGCTCCGCCGAGCGCTGGTGGCACGCATGCGCTTCCTCCGACGTGTAGGCCACGAGCGCTTCGGGGATCGCGGCGACGCCCTCGGCGCGCACGTCGACGCCGGCGTGGACGTGGCGGGCCACCGTCCAGCCCACCAGGTTGGCCATCGACGCGCCGCCGACCATCAGCCCGCCGGCGTCCAGCGGGAACCCGAGCAGCTCGGCGCACCAGCGCACCACCTGCTGCTCGACGCGCACCGCGGCGTGGTTGCCGCCGCCGAGGTTGGGGTTGGCGGCCGCCGCCAGGAAGGCACCGAGCGCACCGACCATGGTGCCGTTGCCCACGTACCAACCCCAGAAGCGCGGGTGGTCGTTGCCCATCAGGTACGGCCGGACCTCGGTGCGGTACCGCTCGTACGCGGCCTCGGCGCCGACGCCCGCGCGCGGCGCCGGGGTCTCGAAGCGTGGCGCCAGTTCCTCAGGGAACGGGCGCCAGACGGGGCGATCGGCGAGGCCCTCCAGGTCGCCGAAGGCGTCGTCGACCATCCGGTGGGCGAGCGCGCGCAGGCCCTCGAGGTCGGCGGGGTCGAGGGTCTCGTGGGCGTCGGCGGCGGCAGCGGTGGTGGGGTCGACCATGTCGGGCCTCCTGCGCACGCGCGTCCGATCGATCGGTTCGACGTGCATGGGTTGCGGGCGTGGTGGCGAGCGTACACGGGTGGACGGGTCGCCGCAACGATGGTGGACCGCCAAGGCCTCACCACCGGCCGTTGCGGCATCTGCCGGGGTCCGTCGTGTGCCATCCCGTAGCCTGAAGGAGGTGCGCCGCCGACCGGCCCGATCCGCGGGCGGGGCGCGCACCGGATCCCGAGGGTCCCGTGACCGTCCTGGTCTGGATCGCGGCGTCGTTGGGCATCGTCCTGCTCCTGGTGGTGGCGATCGTCGTGGGCGCGCTCGTGTCGCTCGTCCGGGTGGAGGGGCGCGTGGGCCCCGAGGGTGCGTGGGGTCGCGGGCGCTGGGGGGTGGTCGGGTTCGAGGCCGACCCTGGTGAGGACCGGTTGATGGTGCGACTGCTCGGGCTGCGGGTCGCCCGCACCTCGTTGCGGCGCCGCGCGAACGAGCCCGAGTCGGACGAGGACGCCGAGCAGAGAGCGAAGGAGAAGGAGAAGGCCGCCGCCCGCAAGCAGCGGCGGGGACGCGATCGACTGTCGATGTCGTCGTACCGCCGGCTGGCGAGCATGGGGTGGCAGGAGCTGCGCCGCATGCGGCGGCACCTGCACGTCGAGCGGCTGCGGCTCGAGGCGGTGGTCGCCAGCGACGACCCCGCGCTCACCGGCGAGGTCTACGGGTACGGCTGCGCGGCCCTCGGCGCGATCCGCGGGCTCTGGCCGCACGCCGACGTGCACCTCACGGCCGATTTCGTCGCGACGGTGCCGAGCGGCGCCGCGGAGGCAGCGGTGCGGCTGCGCCCCGTGCGCCTGGTGCCCAGCCTCGTACGCGTCGGCTGGGCGTATTGGAGGGAACGGCGGCGGTCGCGACGGCGCGCGTGACGCGCGCCCGCGGACCGACCGGGAAGGAGACGACGATGGTGGCGAAGGAGTTCATGGAGAGCCTGATGGCCGAGTTCCGCCAGTTGGCGGCGACCGAGGCGATCGTCGGCGAGCCGCGGGTGTTCGGGGACGTCACCCTGATCCCCGTCATCCGCATCGGCGTGGGCGTGGGCGCCGGTGGTGGCGAGGGCGAGGGCGTCTCGCCCAAGGAGGCCGGCACGGGCAAGGGCACCGGCGTGGGCGGCGGTGGCGGCGTGCGCGTCGAGCCGGCGGCCTTCATCGTGCTCAAGGGCGGCGAAGTCCAGATCATGGCCGCGCCGGGCCGCGGCGGCCGCTTGGCCGAGGCCTTCGAGCACCTGCCGGACCTGGTCACCAAGGTGATGAAGGCGAGCAAGAAGGCGGGCGACGAGGACGAGGCGTAGGGCTCGGGGTTCAGTCTCCGGCCACCGGAACGCGGGCCCGCGGCCCGGTCGCCGGAGATCGCCCCGTGGCGCCCGCGGCCCCGCGTTCTCACCGTTCGAAGCCGACTTCGTCCCACAATCGAGCATGGAACGCCTCGCCATCCTCCTCGCGCTGTTCGTGATCTTCGTGGTCCTCATCCTCGTGCGGCGCCAGGCAAGCCGCGAGCGGGCCGAGGCGCCGGCGCCCGTCGCGATGACCTCGGCGGCCGCCGCTCCGCTCGACGCGACGGGTACGCGCCGGCCGCAGGGCGTCGCCGGAGCGCGCGACCCGTACGCGCGGCTCGGCTCGTGTCCTTCGTGCGGTCGACCGATGGTGGAGCGCGTCGGCAAGCGCGGAGCCCTCAAGGGCAAGCCGTATCTGGTGTGCAGTGGCGACCCGCCGTGCGGCACCGTTGCAACGGACGGTTGAGCCGGATCCCAAGCTTCGCCGCCGAGCGCTCGCAGTCCGTACCCTCGGCAGCGCACGCGTCGCTGGCTCACCAACTTCGGCCGGCGGTACCCACGACGCGAGACCGCGTTCCGACCGCCGTCGACCGCACCGGCGACGTCGCGGCGCCCGGTCATCCTGCTAGCCTTCTCGTGACGCCGCAGCGGCGGATGCCCCGCCCTGGCTGGAGAGGATCTCATGAGCGACTGGAAGGCCTACCTCGATCAAGAGCAGCCGCGCTTCGTCGAGGAGTTCCTCGACTTCTGCCGCATCCCGAGCATCTCGAGCCTCCCCGAGCACGCCGAGGGCGTGCGCCGCGCCGCGCGCTGGGTGGCCGAGCGCGCCGCCGCCGCGGGCATGGAACACGTCGAGATCCTCGAGACCGGCGGGCACCCGATGGTGTACGCCGACTTCCTGCATGCGCCCGGGAAGCCGACCGTCCTGATCTACGGCCACTTCGACACCCAGCCGGTCGACCCGCTCGCGCTCTGGGACGCCGACCCCTTCGACCCGCAGGTCAAGGACGGCCGCGTCTACGCGCGCGGGGCCTCCGACGACAAGGGCGGCATGTTCGCGCCGATCCTCGCGGTCGAGGCGCTGCTGAAGACCGAGGGGACGCTGCCGGTCAACGTCAAGTTCTTCTTCGAGGGGCAGGAGGAGATCGGCAGCCCGACCATGGGGCCGTTCGTGGCGGCCAACGCCGATCGCTTCGCCTGCGACCTGGTGGTCAGCGCCGACGGCGGCCAGTGGGCCGAGGACCAGCCGTCGCTCGCCCTGGCCTTCAAGGGGCTCTGCGCCCTGCAGATCGACGTGACCGGCGCCTACCGCGACCTGCACTCCGGGATGTACGGCGGCGCGGTCGCCAACCCGATCCACGCGCTGGCCCACATCCTCGCGAGCATGCGCAGCGCCGACGGCGCCATCCTGATCGACGGCTTCTACGACGACGTGCGCGACCTGACCGCCGACGACCGCGCGCGCATCGCCGCCGTCGAGTTCGACGAGGAGCGGTACATGCGCGACCTGAAGGTCGACGCGCTGTACGGTGAGCCCGGCTACACCACCCTCGAGCGCGCCTGGGCGCGCCCGACCCTCGAGGTGAACGGCATCTGGGGCGGGTTCCAGGAGGAGGGCCTCAAGACGGTCTTGCCGAACGAGGCGCACGCGAAGATCACGTGCAGGCTGGTGGCGAACCAGACGCCGATCGACATCGCCGACGCGATCGAAGCGCACGTGCACCGGGTCGCGCCGCCCGGCGTGCGCGTCGCCGTGCAGAAGCTGCCGCTGAGCGCGATGCCGTACGAGATGCCCTTCGACCACCCCGGCAACGTCGCCGCCGCGGCCGTGCACCGCAAGCTCTACGGCAAGGAGCCCTACTTCACCCGCGTCGGCGGGAGCATCCCGGTGGTCGGGATGTTCCACGAGGCGCTCGGGGCGTACACCGTCGGCTTCGCCTTCGGCCTCGACGACGAGAACGTGCACGCGCCGAACGAGTTCTACCGACTGTCGAGCCTGCGGCGTGGGCAGGAAGGCTACGCGATGCTGCTGCACGAGCTCGCGACGCAAGGCTGACGCTGCGCCTTGCGGGCCTTGGGGCGACGCGCCAGATGGTGCGGCCGCTCGGGTGGTACGACGAGCGGATCGTGAGCGAGTGGACCGCCGAGACCGCCGACTGGTACGCGACGCACTACGGGGAGTACGCGACCAACCGCCTGGCTGTCGATGCCATCGACGTGGCGCGCGATGCGGTCGTGGTCGACGTGGGGTGCGGGACGGGTTCGGCGCTGCGGCGCCTCGCGCCGCGCGTGCCGGAGGGCCGACTCGTCGGCATCGACCCGGTCCCCCGGATGCTGGCGATCGCCCGCGAACGGGCATCGGCCGATCCCAACGGTCATCGGATCGAGTTCGCGGAGGCCCCTGCGGAGCGGCTTCCGCTCGAGGACGGCGTGGCCGACCTCGTCCTCGCCTTCGATTCGATCGACCATTGGGGCGACCGCGACGCAGGGCTCCGGGAGGTCGTGCGGGTGCTGCGATCCGGCGGGCGCTTCGTCGTGGTCAAGGACGGCGGCCTGCCTGGGGGCGCTCGGGCCACGCGCGCGTGGCGCGCGGCGCTGGATCGCGTGGGGCTCGCGGTGGTGCACGAAGCCGCCCTCACCGAGGGCGACGTCAGCTGCACGTTGTGGGTCTGTGGCGGTGCTTGACCGGGTCGACGGCGCCCTCGGTCGCGTGGTCGACGTGTCGGCGTGCATCGCCCAGGCCGTCGATCCGGGATGCCGCTTTCTCGGGCCGGCGCCGCGCCTCTAGGGCGTCGCCAGTCGCGCCGCGATCACGTTCGCCAGCCCGAGGAAGGTCAGGAACAGCCCGAACGTCACGAACATGGCCGGCCGGACGAGGTGCTCGGCCGCGTCCGTCCCGGCGACGTCGCGGTCGCGGAGCCCGCCTCGCAGCGTGCGCACGATCTGCGCGGCGCCGACGAGGACGCCGAGCACACCGACCGAGAGCATCGCCCACCACATGGGCTTGGTTGTATCGCGGATCCGGCCGTGCCGGTGCACACCGCCCGACGACTTAGCGCTCCTGGGCGCCCTTGCCTGCGAGGATCTTGTCGCGTGCCTTGGCGATGCGCGCGACGCGCGTCTCCGGTTTCTTCGCCGCCGCGAGGTGGAGGACGTAGCTCGTCTGGCGCCCGGGCGTGAGCCGGTGGAAGGCCTCGGCCAGTTCGGGGTCGGCGTCCATCGCCTCGATCAGCTCGTCGGGGAGGTCGAGCGCGCGCGCCTCCTTCGGCGGTTTCGCGCCGGCCGCTGCGTAGGCCATCGCTTCGCGCAGGTACGCACGGACGACCGGTTCGCGCGCCACCACGTCGTCGTCGCTCGTGAAGCGGACCATGTCGGGGTGCCGTGCGTTCGGTCCCGAGCGCTCCAGCACGCCTTCCGGGTCCTTCAGGAGCGCCGCGTGGAAGAAGCTCAGCCGGAAGTCGCCACGGAAGGCGCCGACGATCGCGACGTTGCGCCCCGCGTGCACGTAGCAGGGGTGCGCCCACTTGAGCGCCTCCTCGAGACCGACGTCGAGGCAGATGCGGCGGAGCCGCTCGAGGCCGTCGATCCATCGCCGCGTCGAGCAGTCCGGCGTGGCGAAGCGATCGCAGCGCCCGCAGCCCTTGGTGAAGTAGTCCTCGATGTTCGTGATCACCCGACCAACCTACGCCCTCGCGGCCGCGGCGGCGATCGTGCGGCGGTGCGAGGGCCGTGCGCCACGGTGCCGGTCGGGCGAACATGGCACACTCGCGAACAGGACCGGGCCGGCCGCACGCCAGCCCCTGGAGGTCGACCGTCATGGCATGGAGCGCGCACGACATCCCCGATCAGAGCGGCCGTGTGGCCGTCGTCACCGGCGGCAACGGCGGGCTCGGGCTCGAGACCGTCCGCGAGCTGGCCCGGAAGGGCGCGCACGTCGTGATGGCGGCGCGCAACCTGGACAAGGCGGCGCGCGGCCATGCGGACGTGGCGGCCGAACTGCCCGGGGCCTCGATCGAGGTCCGTGCGCTCGACCTCGGGTCGTTGGCCTCGGTCCGCGCGTTCGCGGCCGAGGTCCTCGAGGCGCACGCCGCCATCGACCTGCTGTTCGCCAACGCGGGCGTGATGGCGACGCCCGAGGGCACGACCGTCGACGGCTTCGAGACGCAGTTCGGGACCAACCACTTGGGCCACTTCGAGCTCACCCGCCTGCTGCTGCCCGCGCTGCACCGTGCGGGCGCGGGGCGCGTCGTGACCACGACCTCGACCGCCCGCTTCGGGGCCGGCCCGTACGACCTGGACGACCCGCACCACCGCCGCCGGCGCTACGAACCGTGGGAGGCGTACGGCTACGCCAAGCTGGCGAACCTGCAGTTCGCGCTGGAGCTCGACCGGCGCCTGCGCGCCGCCGGCTCGCGCGTCGCGGCGCTCTCGGCCGACCCCGGCTTCTCCAACACCGACCTCCAGCAGACGACGGCGAAGGAGCTGCCCGGCCCGTCGCAGAGGTTCGCCGCGCGGCTGGTCCGGTGGATCGGCCAATCGCCGGCGGCGGGGGCGCTCGATCAGCTCCGGGCGGGCACCGACCCCCAAGCCGAGGGCGGCACGCTCTACCGCCCGCGGTGGATCGCGTTCGGGCCGCCGGTCGTGGGTGGGATCGGGCCCCGGTTGCGGAAGCCCGAGGACTTGGCGAAGCTGTGGGCCGTGTCCGAGCGCGAGGTGGGGGCCGCGTTCGACGTGGCCGGTGCGACCGGAACCTAGGCCAGCCCCGAGCGGTCAGCGGTACTCGGGGTTGGGGTGGTCGAAGCGGCGTCCGGCCTCCCATGCGCTGCGCTGGTTGCCGTGGGCGGGGAACCCACCGGCGTCCTTGAGCAAGCGTGCCAGGTGGAGCAGGTTCCACGTCATGAAGGTGGTGTTGCGCTGGGTGAACTCGTTGTCGAACCCGGCGCGGCGGCCGTCGTCCATCACGTCGCCGTAGCTGGGGCCGGGGCCCGCTTCGCCGATCCAGCCGGCATCGGCCTGCGGCGGTACGGCGTACCCGAGGTGCTGCAGCGCGTACAGCACGCCCATGGCCACGTGCTTGATGCCGTCCTCGTTGCCGGTCACCAGCACCCCGCCGACCTTGCCGTAATAGACGTACTGGCCTTGCTCGTTCGTCTCGCCCGAGTGGGCGTAGAGCCGCTCGATCACGCGCGAGCACGTGGACGAACGCTCGCCGAGCCAGATGGGGGTGCCGAGCACGAGGATGTCGGCCGCGTGCACCTTGGCGTAGAGCTCGGGCCAGTCGTCGCGCTCGGCCCCGCGTTCGGTCATGTCCGGGTACACCCCGGGGGCGAGGACCAGGTCCTCGGCGCGCACGTGCTCGACGTGCACGCCCTGTGCGGCCATGATCGCCTGCGACACCTCCATCAGCACGTGCGTGTGGGACGGTTCTGGCGAGGGCTTGAGGGTGCAGTTGACGAACAGTGCGCGCAGGTCGTCGTAGCGGCTCGGGGGGGTGCTCGCTTCGTCCATGCGGTCAGTCTGCTCCTTTGCGCGCGCTGCCCGAAGTCGGGCGCACGACGCGTCGGGTTCGGGGCTCCGCAGGCGTCAAGAGCGCGGATGCGCCCACGCCACCTCGACCAGTTGGCGCAGCACGTCGCGGTCGACGTCGTCGAGCTTGTTGACGTAGACGCAGCCGACGCCCGTCTTGTGCTTACCGAGCCGTTCCAGGAGCGCATCGGACCCGGGTGCGTCGCGCAGGCCGTAGAGCGACAGCCGCTGCTTGCCGGCCGCGAAGCCGATGGGGCAGAAGTCGCCCGAGTGGCCCGAGGCGTAGTCGTAGTGGTAGCTGCCCCACCCGACG
The DNA here is from genome assembly GCA_011390455.1 of Trueperaceae bacterium. The sequence goes on along the minus strand of JAABSI010000038.1, from coordinate 7,726 downwards.
ATCTGCCCCCACATGGCGGGCGGCTCGCCGGCGACGGCGGTCATGAGCTCCACCAGCTCGCGCGCGTCGCGCTGCCGCACGGGGTGTTCGATCGCATCGACGTAGGCGTTCGGGTCGGCATCGGTGCGCTGCATCGAAGGGGCCATGGGGGAGGATAGCGCGGGCGCGCCACGCGCACGGGTCGCCCGCGTCCCCGTCCTCGCGCGCGATGATGGCGCCGTGACCCGGCACCCGCACCCCGACCCGCGCGCCTTCGACGCCGTCCTGTTCGACGTGGACGGCACCCTCGTCGACAGCGAGCCGATCTGGTTCGCGGTGCTGTGTTCGGTGGTGCCCGAGTTCGGGGGCACCCTCCCCGAAGGTGCGCACGCGGCGCTGCACGGCACCGACCGCCCCGCGGCCACCAAGATCTTGCGCGAGCGCTTCGGCCTCGTGGGCGACGCCGAGGCGTTCTGGGCGCGGGTGGTCGAGCGCCTGATCGTCGACCTCGCGGACGTACGGTCGATGCCGAACGCGGACGTGTGGGTCGAGGCGGCGGCCGAGGCCGGTCGCGCGAGGGCAGTGGTGTCGAACTCGCCGCGCGCGATGGTGGAGGCGTCGCTCGCCCCGCACGCCTGGGCGCGGCACCTGGAGGTGCGCGTCACCATCGAGGACGTCGCGCGCGGGAAGCCCCATCCGGACGGGTACGAGCTCGCCGCCGCACGCCTGGGCGTGGCGGCGGCGAGATGCCTCGCCGTCGAAGACAGCCTGGCGGGGGCGCGGGCCGCGGTTGCGGCCGGCGCCTCCTGCCTGTTCGTCACCAACGGGCTGGTCGATCCGGATGCGGCGAGGGCGATCACGCCGTACGTGGTTTCGGCGTTGCCGAAGCTCTAGAACGCGCCCTCAGAGTCGGTCGGGGTGGATCTCGATCCCGGACTCCGCCACCAGCTCGGCCACCTTCTCCTCGACGTGCTCGCTGGCGAGGAGATTGGCGATCGGCTCGCGCACCTCTTCGAGCGGAACCGGCCCGTCCGGCCCGGCCACCTGCTCGGGGTTCGCCTCGTACCAGGCTTCGATGGCCGCGGGGTCGACCTCGACCTCGGCGCGCAGCGCTTCCACCGCCCGTTGGGCGTTCAGCGAGCGCCGCACGGCGGTCTCGAAGTCGGTGATGGACGCGAACCCGATCTCGGCCAGCGCCGCGTCGAGGTCGTCGCCGTTCTCCTCGCGCGCCTGTTCGACCACGGCGTCGACCTCGGCGTCGCCCGCGGCGATGCCCAGCTCCTCGGCGTGCGCGCTCAGGACCAGTTCTTGCCCGAGCTGCTCGAGGAACACGGGCCGCTGCGCTTCGAAGCCGGCGACGGTCTCGTCGTCGGGCTCGACCCCCTGCTGGGCGAGCGTCGTGCGCACCGCCGCCTCGAAGCGGAGCTCGAAGGCTTCGAGCGTCACGGTCGCGTCGCCGAGGCTCGCGACCACCACCTCGGAGGGGTCCGTCTCGCCCTGGGCGAGCGCCGCGGTCGTCGGGAACGCGAGCGCGGCCGCCGCCAGGATGCCGACGAGGGTTCGGGTCGGTGCGCGACGGACGGGTGCGGATCGGATCGGGCTGGTTCGTTCGGTCGTGCCGGTCATCGGGTTGCGATGCATGGTGCCTCCTCGGCCGCCGCGGTCGCGACGGACGGGGCACCGTATGGGGCCGCGGCATGAGCGCCATGGCCGCCGCATGAGCCGCGCCCCCGTTTCGTGAGCTTCGGGGCGATCGACCGGGTGACCGACGCGGGCGCGGTTCGGTCGGCGCTCATGCGGCGCGCGCGCCGGGACGTTCGCCACTGGTCCGATGGGCGTCGCACGTTCATAATCAATCGCTTCGGAGGAACCGACCTGACCTTGGAGGTGATGGCGTGCTCGAGCCAACCTGCCCGGGCGGTCCCGGCTGAGGTGACCCCGTGCGTGGGGGCGCCCAAGGCTCTGCCCCACACCTCGTTGTGGCCGTCGCCCGTCGGGCACGGCTCGAGGGGAGGTCCCTCCATGAGATTCCGTCGTCGTTCTGCGGTGCGCGTTGCGGTCATGCTCGCGTCGTTGGCCTTGCTCGGTGCTGCGTGGTCGCAGACGCGCGTGAACGGTTCCGTCGGTTCGTGCGCCCAGGTGGCGCCCGCCGACCTGGTGGCCGAGGCCCGTGCCGGGCTCGCCTGGTTCCCGGTGGAGGTGGGCCGCGGGTCGGTCGGGGCGGACGGTTCGTTCGCGCTCGCCTTCCACGAGTCCCCCTACCTGCCAAACGACGTCACCGTGCCGCTCCAGAACCTCTTCGCCGGCCAGCGCTGCGAGGACCTGATCGTGTCCGAACCCGAAGCGCGCGCCGTGCTGGTGCGCGATCTGCGCATCGTCCCGCGCGGTGCCGCGTGCGAGTACTGCGAGACGCTCGGCACGCTGTACGCCGCCACCAAGGAGCACGGCAGCCTCGCGACCACGGGCGACGTGGAAGTCCGCTGGATCCATGTCGACCGGCCGGCGACCGTCACGGGCCGCTGCACCTTCGGGTGGGGCCAGGAGACCTACGAGATCGAGCTCGCGACCGGTTGGAACACGGTGGTGTTCGAGACCGTCGCCGTCGGTGAGAGCATCGGCTACTGCGACTGCCGCGACGTCCACGCTTCGGTGCAGCCGTTCCCGCGGGCGCAGGTGGCCTGGCACTTCGTGCCCTCGCGCTGACGGCCGGGTAGCGATCGTCCCCGACGCGCGACCGAACGGCGGCGCCCGGAGCCGAAGCTCCGGGCGCCGCCGCCTGCGTAGGTGGTGTTCGGTCGAGCGCCCTCAGCGACGCCCGTGGCCGGCCGGTGCCGGCAGGTCGGCGGGCGGTCCGTCGCCGTCCTCACCGTCGACCTCGGCCTCTTCTTCGCCGTCGCCGTCGTCGCCGGGCACGTCCATGGGCGGACCGCCTCGGCGCTCCGCCGCGCGCTCGCGGGCCTGAGCGGCCCGTTCAAAGGCCGCTTCGCGGTTCTGCTGCGCTCCGAGCTTGCCCGCGACGGCGACCGCGGGGAGTTCGGCGTACTCGAGCGCCGGCACGTAGTCCGGGTCCGCGTCGAACTCCACCTGGAGGTCCAGTTCGTCGTCCAACACCGTGAAGCTCACGGTGAAGGCCGCCTCGCCGCCGAGGACGCCGTAGACGCCGTCCTCGCAGGCCTCGAGCGCGCCCTCGATCAGCGACACGCGCAACTCGTCCTCGACGAGGCTCGCGACGCCGACGAGCGACGCGTCCTCGCCGGTACCGCAGACGAGTTGGTAGTCCACGGGGGGGCCCGCCAGCGCCATGCCGAACGTGGCCAAGAACATCAGGGGGAACAACGTACGCTTCATGCGATCGCCTCCAGGGCGTCGAGCCGGTGCGGGCGCACGGCGGTGGGTTCCTCGGGCGGTTGCGCCACTGGCTCGACCCGGTCCAGGCGCCCAAGTGCGGGCCGGGTTTCGTCGCCACCGAGGTGGACACGTCGATGTCCACGAAGAAGGTACCCGCGGTACCTGACCCCAACCTGACGGCGCCGCGACCGATCGGGCGGAGTGACCGATTCTGCTCCAAGGGCCCGAGCTTGGGCCGACACTCGAAGGGACGGCTGCGGTCCGGTCGGCCGCGCCGTCGTGAGGAGATCGACGTGGCCCAAGGGCGCATCCTGATCGTGGAGGACGACGACCGCTTGGCGGAGGCGGTGGCCCGCGAACTGGGGCGTGGGTACGAGACCGTCGTCGTCGACACCGGCAAGGACGCGTTGTTCCTCGCCGAGACCCAGAGGTTCGACCTGGTCCTGCTCGACCTCAACCTGCCGGACATGGACGGCATCGACGTGGCCACCCAGTTGGAGGCCAACCCGGCCGACGTCATCATGCTGACCGCGCGCAGCGACGTGGCGAGCCGCGTCCGCGGCCTCTACGCCGGGGCGGCGGACTACGTGAGCAAACCCTTCGACATGGAGGAGCTGCTCGCGCGGGTCTACGCGCGGATGCGCACGCGCTCGCGCGCGGGCCAGATCCGCTGGGGCCGGCTCGAGATGACGCTCGCCGACCGGAGCTGCTTCGTCGACGGTGAGCGCGTCGACCTGTCGGCCCAGGAGTACCACCTGCTCGCGCTCCTGCTCGAGCATCCGGACCGGGTGTTCTCGAAGCGCACGCTCGAGGACCGGCTCTACGCCGACCAGCAACCCGACTCGAACGCGATCGAGGTGCTCGTGTCGCGGCTGCGCAAGAAGCTCGCCGCGGTCGAGCTGACGTCCATGATCGAGACGATCCGGGGGCTCGGCTACGTCGTGCGCGGCGAGGGTCCTTGAGGCTGGCCACGCGCGTCGCGCTGGGGAGCGCGGCGCTGACGCTCGCCGTCGTCGCCGCGTTCGGCACGCTGGCGTACCTGGGCTTCGTGCGCCAGCAGGACGCGTCGATGCGGCGGTTCCTCGAGGAGGACCTGGCGCGCTTGGCGGCGCTCCTCGAGCGTCCCGTGCTGGGCGCTTCGTTCGTGGACCCGGCGGTCCCGGGGTACGGCGTCCAGATCGTCGCGCCCGACGGAGCGACGGTGCTGTCGTGGGGCATCACCACCCAGCTGCCCCTCGTGGCGCCGCCCGCGATCCGGGTGGTCGAGGGGCGCCGCGCGATCGTCGGCAGCACCCCATGGCGCGGCGGCGGCGCCACGATCCGGGTCGCCCACGATGTCGAGGACGCCTTGGCGACCCGGTCCGCGCTGCTGCGCAGCCTGTGGACCGGGGGCGTCGTCGCCGGCGTGCTCGCCTCGTGGCTCGCCGGCACGGTGGCCCGGCGGGCGCTGCGGCCGCTCGAGCGGGTGGCGGCCGACGCGCGCCGCATCGACCCGTCCGCGCCGGGCGCCATCGCGTACGCCGGCGGCGACGACGAGCTGCGCGTCGTGACCGATGCGCTGAACGAGACGCTCGCCGCCATCCGCGAGCGCTCGGACCGCGAGCACGCCTTCTTGCTGGAGGTCGCCCACGAGCTCGCCGGGCCCTTGACGCTCGTCCACTACCACTTGGGGTCCGCGCGCCGGGACCGCGAAGACGACGTCTCGCTGCGGGTGGCGGCCGAGGCCGCCGAGGAGCTGCTGCGCACCTCGCAAGACCTGCTCGTGGTCGCGCGCGGTGAGGACGCGCGACCGCTCGAGATGTCGGTCGTGGCGCTGCGCGACGTGCTGCAGCGCGTCGTGCGCGCCTACCCCGGCGTCGTGCTGGAGGCAGAGCACCGCGGCGACGTCGTCGCGGATCCGGATCGTTTGGCGCAGGTGTTCCGCAACCTCGTGCGCAACGGCGTCCAGGCGGCCGGCCGCGCGCACGGCGTGCGCGTGACCCTCGAAGCGCGCGACGACGAGCACGTGGTCCGCGTCGCGGACGACGGACCGGGGCTCGATGCCGAAGCGCGGACGCGCGTGTTCGAGCGCGGCTACCGGCGCGGCGAGGGGAGCGGCGTCGGCCTGTCGATCGCCAAGGACCTGGTCGAGCGGCATGGGGGGTGCATCGAGGTCGCGGCCGAGGCGGGGCCCGGCGCGGTCTTCGAGGTGCGCTTGCCGTCGCTCGCGGCGCGGTTGGCGACGCCGGCCACGGGGGATCCGACGTGACGCCGCACCGGTGCACGGAGCGTCGTCCGCCCGTCAGCCTCCCGTCAGGTGCGCGGCTTAGGCTGCGGGCACGTGACCGGACCGGCGTCCAGCACGGCGAGGGAGGTGCCCGAATGCGACGAGTGCGAGCGTGGACGTGCGCGATCCTCGTGGCCGCGATCGCGACGTACGCGGTCGCCTTCGAGGTCCCGACGGACGCCGAGGTGCTCGTGACCGATGCGGAGAGCCGGATCGTGGGCATCGGCCACGCGGTCGCCGGGGAGCGCTTCGAGCTGGTGCTCGAGGAGGGCTTCGCCGGTCCTGCGTCGTTGGTGTGGTTGGCGCCCGACGGCGCCGTGCGAACGATCGAGGTCGTGGTGGCGGACGGCGCGGTCTGGGTCGACGGCGTCGACCTGACGTCGCTCCTGCCCGAGAGCTTCGCCTTCGTGCGCGTGCGCCGTGCGACGGAGCTCGGCGACGCCTGGCCGCCCGGCGTCGGCGAGGGTCCGCCGGCCGACGTGCCCGGTCCGGTGGAGGGGCGCGGACCTCCCGAAGACGGTCCGTCCCGAGGCGATCCGCCCGGGCCGCCCGAAGATGGCCCGCCCGGAGGCGGCCCGCCCGAAGACGGTCCGCCCGGCCCGCCCCAGGACCCTCCCGGGCGACGCCCCTAGCGGCGCCTCGTTCGCGGTCGGGGGCCGGCGCCGCTCACGCCACGGTCGGCGCGGGGACCTCCGCCCATACGGCCGCTGCGACGTGCTCGGCGTCCTCGACGAGCTTGCCCACCGCGATGCCCCGGTAGGCGTTGCCCGCCACGTGCAGGCCGCCCAGGCGGCGCAGGTGCCCCTCGACGCGCTCCAGGCGCTCCAGATGCCCGAGCACGTACTGCGGGATGCCGCGCTGCTGGCGTCCGACCCAGGTGCGCACCGGCGGCGCGGCGATCCCCCACGCGCGGTCGACCGCGTCGAGCGCGGCGCGCAGGAGCGCCTCGTCGTCCAGATCGTCCAGGTCGGGGCGGGCGACGCCGCCCTGGATGACCCGCAGCAGCACGTGGCCCTCGGGGGCGCGGTGCGGGAAGACGTTCGACTCGACCAGCACCCCCAGCACCGGCAGGTCCTCGCCGGGGGCGACGAGGAAGCCGAAGCCGTCGGGCACTTCGCGCAGGGCGGAGCGCTCGAACGCGAGCGCGGCCATGCCGATCGGCCCCGAGGGGATGGCGCGCAGGTCGGCGGCGGCCTCGGGGTCCAGCGCGGCCAGCAGGTCGGCGGCGGGCCGCGGCGGCAGCGCCAGGACGACCGCGTCGAAGCGTTCGCTCGTGCCGTCCGCCGCCTCCAGGCGGTAGCCGCCGGCCGCGTCGCGCGCGATGGCGCCCGCGCGGCGGCCCAGCTGCACGGCGTCGCCGAGGTCGTCGGCCAGCGCGTCGATGAGCACGTTCATGCCGCCCCGGAAGCACCACGTGGTCTTGCGTTCGCGCATCCGCTCCTTCATGCCGGCGAGGCCGGCGATCACGAGCGAGCGGTGGTCGCGCTCCATCTCGCGCATCACCGGGAACGCGGCGTCGACCGAGAGCTGGTGGGCGTCGCCGCCGTACACCCCGCGCACCATGGTGCCCAGCAGGACCTCGGCCGCCTCCGGCCCGATGTGGCGGGCGGCGTAGTCGTGCACCGATTCGTCGTGGTCCACCCGTTCCGCGAGGAAGGGCTCGGCCATCACGCGGAAGCGCCCCTGCACCGACATCGGGGTGAAGTTCAGGAGCGACATCGGGTCGCTCGGCAGCAGGTGCAGGCGCCCGCCGTGGAAGACGTAGCGCCGGTTGGCCGCGGCGTCGGCGTGGACCTGCTGGTCCTGGAGCCCCAGCCGCGCGACCAGGTCGGCGGTGGGGCCGACGCCGGTGCGGAAGGCGTTCGCGCCCCACTCGACGACGAAGCCGTCCTCGACCGTGGTGCGCAGCTGACCGCCCGGCCGGTCGGCGGCCTCCCAGATCGCCAGCTCGAGCTCGTGGCCCAGCTCGTGCGCGCGCCGGCGGATGGCGTGGGCGGCGCTCAGGCCGCCCAGCCCGGCGCCGAGCACCGCGACGCGCCAGGCGCGGGCGCTCATCGCATGCCTTGGATGGTCTTGAGGAGCAGCACCAGGTTGTCGCCGATCGATCGCACGCCGGCGGGCTCGAAGCTCCGC
>JAABSI010000037.1 GCA_011390455.1 Trueperaceae bacterium | reverse complement strand
GGTCTCGATGGCCGTCTTCGACGGCGCCGGCGCCGCGATCTGCCACAGCGACGGACCGGACGCCGCGCTGAACGTCGCCGAACGGCCCTGGTTCCGACGGGCCCTCGCGACCGAGGGCGCGGTCGTCTCCGAAGCCTTCGCGTCGCCGCGGCACGGGGTCCAGGTCATGGTCGTCGCACGGCGCGTCGACGAGGCGTCCGGCACGCGGGTGCTGGCGGCCGCGATCGACGTCGACGCCCTGGCCGCGCGGCTCGCGGCCGCCGGGATGCCCGACGGCTCGCGCCTGACGATCGTCGACCCGTCGGGGCGCATCGCCTTCGACGCTCCGGACGGCAAGCGCGTCGGCACGCCGTTCGCGCTCGACGCCTCCGGCTTGAGCGCGTCGGGGCACGCCACGATCGCCACCGTGCGCGACGAGGACGCCGAGGGTGCGTCGCTCGTCCTGGCCGCCGTGCCGGTCCTGGCCGAAGACGACGGCACCACCCTCGTGCTCGCCGTGCCGACGAACGCCCTGTTCTCCGACGTCCGGCCCAACGTGGGGCGGGCGGCGGCGCTGACGATCGCGGTGCTCGGCGGCCTGTTCGCGGTCGCCTCGCTCGCGCTCTCGCGCCTCGTGTTCCGACCGATCCGCGTCCTCGAGCAGGCCATGCAACGCGTCGCCGACGGCGACCTGACCAGCCGCGTGGCGCCGGCGGCGCGCCGGGGCGAGCTCCGCACGCTGGCCGCAGCCTTCGACGGCATGACGCGCGCCCTGCGCCATCAGCGACGCGCCCTGGCCCAGGCCGCCGACGCGCTCGCCGAGCGCGAGCACGAACTGCGCCTGCTCGCAGCCAACCTGGTCGACCTGGTGTACGCCACCGACGTGCAGGGGCGCATCTCGTACGCCTCGCCGTCCTACCGGGAGGGGCTCGGCTACGACCCGGAGCGGTTGATCGGCCGCGATCCGCTCTCCCTGGTGCACCCGGACGACGTCGCGGCCGTCGCGACGCTGTTGGGGGCGGAGTTCCGCGAGGGCGCCGGCCACGTCCGCACCGAAGCGCGCCTGCGCGCCGCCGACGGCACGCACCGCTGGTTCGAGCTGATCGTGCGCCCGCGCCGAGGACCGGACGGCCGCCACCTGGGCACGCAAGGCACGCTCCGGGACGTGACCGAGCGCAAGCGCCTCGAGGCGCTGTTGGCGGACCAAGCGCTCAACGACCCGCTCACGGGGCTTCCGAACCGGCGCTCGTTCGACGCGATCGTCCAACGCCTCTTGTCGCAGGCCAAGCGGACCGGCGAGCTCGTGGCCGTCGGCTTCGTCGACCTCGACGACTTCAAGGCCGTCAACGACACGCACGGCCATCAGGCCGGCGACGTGCTCCTCCAGGAGGTCGCGGACCGGCTGCGGGCGGCGGTGCGCGAGGGCGACGTGGTGGCGCGCCTGGGCGGCGACGAGTTCACGCTGGCGCTGCGTGAACTGCAGGACGAACACCACGCCCGCACGGTCGCGGAGCGGATCGCCGCGTCGTTCGCCGCGCCCTTCGACCTCGGGCTCACGACGGTCGAGGCGCACGCGAGCATCGGCGTCGCGCTCTTCCCCGCCCACGGCGACGATCCCGAGGCGCTCCTGCGGGCGGCCGACCGCGCGATGTACCACGCCAAGCGCGCACGCGCGGGAAGCGTCGCGTTCGCCGCCGTGGGCGACGGCGACGAACGGGGCCGTTGAGACGTCGCCCACGCCATTCCTCGGCATCTCGAAGCGCACGCCGTGCTACCGTGAAGCCACTCGAACGCGAAGGACCGGACGGCCGAACGCCCTGCGCCGTCCGTGCCCGGCTGGAACCAGGAGGTGACCTCGCCCCATCGGTTCGTCCACGCCCGCACCCCCCGACCCCTCTGGAGGCACCATGCGCCGCACCCTCTCCGTCCTCATCCTGTTCGCGCTGACCGCTTTCGGCCTCGCGCAGACGCAACTCACGGTGTTCATCGGCGGCCAACAGCGCCCCGACGTGATCGGACCGCTCCTGGAGCAGTTCAACGCCGAGAACCCCGACGTCGTCGCGACCTTCGAGGTCGGCGGCGCCACGAGCGACGTCCAGCAGCAGTACCTCAACACGGTGCTGACGAGCCAGTCGGGCGAGATCGACATCTTCCTGATCGACGTCGTCCGGCCCGCGCAGTACGCCGCGTCCGGCTGGGCCGAGCCTCTGAACGACAACTTCGCGTCCGACGCCGCGATGATGGACTACCTCGCCGACTTCCTCCCCGGTCCCATCGAGGCGAACCTGATCGACGGCACGCTGTACGCGCTCCCGGCCTTCACCGACGCCCAGTTCCTCTACTACCGCGCCGACCTGCTCGAGAAGTACGGCTTCGAGCCACCCACCACGTGGGAAGAGCTCAAGTCGCAGGCCCTGACGATCCAGCAGCAGGAGGGCGACCCGAACCTCCAGGGCTTCAACTACCAGGGCTTCGCCGGTGAAGGCACGACCTGCACCTTCCTCGAAGCGCTCTGGTCGGCGGGCGGCAACTGGACCGACGGCGACGGCAACGTCACCCTCCAGACCCCCGAAGCCGAGCGCGCGATGGCCTGGTACGACGACACCCTCGCCAGCGGGATCACGGTCCAGAACATCGCCGAGATGTCCACCGACCTCTCCCGCCAGCAGTTCCAGGCCGGCGACGTCGTCTTCATGCTGAACTGGGGCTACGCCTGGGCGCACTTCCAGGGCAACAGCCCGCAAGCGACCGAGGTCGCCGGCAAGGTCGGCGTCGCGCCGCTCCCGGCGTTCGAGGGCTTCGACTCGGCCACCTGCATCGGCGGCTGGCAGTGGGCGATCAACCCGTTCAGCGACAGCAAGGACGCCGCCTGGCGGCTGCTCGAGTTCCTCGCGAGCCCCGACAGCCAGCGCGTGCTCGCGGTCGAGGCCTCGAACATCCCCGCGCGCGAGTCGCTGTACACGGACGCGGCCGTGCTCGAGGCGGCGCCGCACTTCGGCGGCTTCTACGACGTGATCATCAACGCCCGCTCGCGGCCGGTGACGCCGTTCTACAACGACGTCTCCGAAGCGATCCGGTTCCCGATGAACGCGTTCTTCGCGCGCCAGCTCTCCGCCGACGAGGCGCTCGCCGAGATGCAGCGCGGCGTCGAGGAGGCGCTCGCCGAGTGACCGCACGGGTCGGCGCGCGCGGGGGACTCCCCCGCGCGCGCCGACCGCCCTGTCGATGCGGCGGCATCGGCATTATCTTGCTCTCGTTCAGGAAGGCCGCCCCCTCTTGACCGCATCCCCGGCAGGCGCGTACCGCAAACCCGGCTTCTGGCGCCGGCTGCGCTCGGGCAACCTCACCGAAGCGCAGCTCGGCTTCCTCCTCCTCGTCCCCGCAGCGCTCGTCCTGGCCCTCGTGATGTTCTGGCCGATCGCGCAGGTCCTCTGGCAGTCGCTCCACTACGAACGCCTCAACGTCCCCGCCCGCGGGCGCCCCTTCATCGGCCTCGAGCACTACGGCCGCATGCTCTGGGGCACCGACATGACCTGGGACCTGCAGCACCTCCTCGGCTGGCGGCTCGCGGCCTTCGCGGCCGTCGCAGGCCTCTGGTGGGGGACCCTGCGCGGGAGCGTCGGCCGCACCACGGCGATCGCGTGGACGATCGTCGTCGTCCTGGTCGCGGGCTGGTGGATGGGGTACCACCCGGGCGCGGACGGACGCTGGAACGACGCCCGCTTCTGGAACTCGTTCTCGGTCACGCTGCTGCTCACCGTGGGCACGGTCGTCGGCGCCTTCGTCGTCGGGCTGCCGCTCGCGCTGCTGGCTAACGTCGATTCGCGCTGGCGCTGGCTCGTGCGCATCGCGTTGCTCATCCCGTGGGCGATGCCTCGGGTGCTGGTCGGCGTCATGTTCGCCTGGCTCTTCAACTCCTCGAACGGCGTGATCAACGACCTGCTGAGGCGCGTCGGCGTCGAGGGGCCGCTGTGGCTCGCGCGCGCCGATCCGGCCGTGTGGGCGACGACGATCACCATCGTGTGGGCGACCTCGGCCTTCGTGGCGCTCATCCTGCTCGCCGGCCTGCAGTCGATCGACGGCAGCCTCTACGAGGCCGCGATGGTCGACGGCGCGAGCCCATGGCAACGCTTCTGGAGCATCACGCTGCCGTTGCTGCGCCCGTCGATCGCGGTGGCGCTCATCTTCCGCACGCTCACCGCCATCCAGACCTTCGACGTGCCGTACGCCATGACCCGGGGCGGACCCGGACGCACCCTCGAGACGCTGGGCATCTACGTCTCGAGCACCACCAACTCGCTGAACCTCGGCTACGCCGCCGCGCTCTCGGTGGCGCTCTTCGCGATGAGCCTGGCGATCACCGTGCTTTACCTGCGGTGGATCTACACGGAGGATTGACGTGCGCACCCGCTCCGGACCCCTCGCGCGCGTCGCCATCGTCCTCGGCACCGCGCTGCTCGTGATCAACGGCACCTTCCCGCTGATCTGGATGATCCTCACCTCGCTCAAGGACGAGAACGAGCTCATCCGCACCCCCATCACCTACCTGCCCGAGGCAGCCACCTTCGGGAACTACGTACAGGTGTTCGAGCAGCTCCCCTTCGCCCGCTTCATGGGGAACTCGGCCATCGTGTCGGTGACGGCCACGATCGTCTGCGTCCTCGTCGCCGCCTTCGCGGGGTACGCGCTCGGGCGGCTGAACATGCCGTACCGCCGCACGCTGCTCACCGGCATCGTCATCACCAGCATGTTCCCCGCGCTCGTGCTCCTGGTGCCGCTGTACCGCATGTTCCTCGGCACCGAGATCCCCGGGCTGTCGCAGCTCGTGGGGTTCCTGCACGACCTGGGCATGAGCTTCCTGCCGACCGAGGTCACGTCGCCCAACCTGCTCAACACCCACGCGGCGCTGATCGTGCCGTACGTGGCGCTGTCGCTCCCGATCGCCACCCTCATCCTCACCAGTTTCTTCCAGCTCATCCCGCGCGACCTGGAGAACGCGGCCTTGGTCGACGGCTGCACGCGCATCGAGGCGCTCTTCCGCATCGTCGCCCCCGTGTCGGCGCCGGGCGTCGTGACCGCCGCGATCATCGTCTTCGTCAACTCCTGGAACGAGTTCCTCCTCGCGCTCAACTTCAACACCGCGATGTCGATGCGCACCGTCCCCGTGGGCATCACCATGTACCAGGGCGAGTTCGCGTTCCCCTGGGCCACGATCAGCGCGGCGATCACGGTCGGGGTCCTGCCGCTGGTCGCGCTCATCCTCGTGTTCCAGCAGAAGATCATCGCCGGGCTCACCGCCGGCGGGGTGAAGGGGTGACGCCGCTGCGCGTCGGCTTCGTCGCGGTGGTGCGCCCCGCCTTCAAGGGCGACGGCGCGGCCGTCGCCGCCCGCTCGCTCGCCGCGGTGGCCGAACTGGTCGCCGCGCAGGGCGGCGTCCTCGCCGCCGACGAGGGCGCCGTTCGCGACGCGCACGAGGCCGTGCACGCCGGCCGTCGACTCGCGGCCGCCGACCTCGACCTGCTCGTGGTGCAGCACGCCACCTTCGCGACCGGCGACCTGCTCGCGCCGCTCCTCGCGGCCGCGCCGCGCGTCGTCGTGTGGGCGGTGCCCGAGCGCGCCGGCGCGCGCGCAGGCGGCCCCGACGGCGTCCGCGGACCGCTGCCGCTCAACAGCCTCTGCGGCCTCAACATGACGCTCTCCTTCGCCGAGGGCCCGCTCGGCGGCGCGCGCGGTCCGGTCGCCTGGTGCTACGGCGACCCGGCCGACGCCCTCGCCCGCGACCGGCTCACCACGCTCCTGCGCGTCGAGCGCGGCGCTCGCGCCTTCGCCACCACCCGCGTGCTGGCGATCGGCGGGACGGCGCCGGCCTTCTACGGCCTCGAGCTGCCGAGCTTGCCCGGGCGCGCCACCGTCGTCGAGCGACCGCTCGCCGACCTGTTCGCCCGCGTCGCGGCGATCGACGCCGACGAGGCCGAGCGCCACGCCGAAGCCTGGCGCGCCGAGGAGCCGCTCGAGGCGTCGTGGGACGACCTGGTCGCCGCTGCCCGCATCGACCTGGCCCTGGCCGCCTTCGCCCGCGACGAGGGCGCGAACGCGCTCGCCGTGCGCTGCTGGCCCGAGCTGCCCGACGCGTGCGGCGCCATGGCCTGCGCCGCCATGGGGCGCGCCGCCGACCGGCGCACCCCAGCCGCCTGCGAGGGCGACGTCTGGGGCGCCGCCTCGATGCGGGTGCTGCAGGAGGTCGCGGACGCCCCGTCCGCGCTGCTCGACCTCTCCGACCTCGATCTGGAGCGCGACGCCCTCCTCCTGTGGCACTGCGGCAACGCACCTAGGGCGCTGGCCGACGCGTCCGGCACCCGCCTCACGACGCACTTCAACCGCGACGGCGTGGGCGTCGTGCGCGATCAGACGCTCGCGCCCGGTCCGGCGACCGGCTTCCGGCTGCTGCCGGACGGCGCCGGGGTCGCGCTCCTGGTGATCGGCGGCCAGGTGCAGAGCGCGACCGGGCCGTCGTTCGACGGGGTGCGCGGCTGGTGGGGCGGGCTCACGTGGGGGCGGACCGAGGTGAGCGCCGCGCGCGCGGTCGCGGGCATCCTCGACCACCGCCTCCCCCACCACCTCGCGCTCGCCGGCGGGGACGTGCGGCACGCCCTCCTGGAGCTCGGCGAACGGATCGGGGCACGGGTGCTCGACCCGACCCCGCGCTCCGGGCTCGCGTGAGCGCGGGCCCCGGCGCCGGCTGGGGCGCGCATCGCCCCGCCGTCGCCTTCGTCGGGCTCTCGTGCCGCGACCACGCATGGCGCGTCGAGCGCTTCCCGCCGACCGCCTCCCGCACGCCGGCGCTGGGTTACCGCGCCGAGGGGGGCGGACCGGCCGCGACCGCCGCCGTGGCGGCCGCCCGACTCGGCGCCGACGCTCGCCTCTGGGCCATCCACGGCGACGACGAGGACGGTCGTGCGAACGCGGCCGAGCTCGCGGACCACGGCGTCGACCTCGGCGGCGTGCGCGCCCCGGCCGGGGCGCGCTCCTTCGTGAGCGCCGTGCTCGTCGATCCGAACGGCGAACGGAGCATCTTCCCGTACCGCGGCGAAGGGCTCGAGGACGCCCCGGCGAGCCACGACTGGCGCGGGCTCGAGGGCTGCGGCGCGGTGCTCGTCGATGCCCGCCACCCGGAGTTGGCGGCGCATGCCCTCGCCTGGGCCGAAGCGCGCGGCGTCCCCCGGGTCGGCGACTGGGGCGACGACCGCCACCCCGAGCTGCGCGCGCGCGTCGACCACCTCGTGGCCGCCGAAGAGGCGGGCGCGCTGGCGCTCGCGGAGCGCGGCGTACCCGCACCGAACGATCCGCTGGCGGCCGCCGCACTCGCGACCTCCGCCCTGCGCGACGCCCCGACGCAGCTCGTCGCCATCACGCTGGGCGCGCGCGGGTGCGTCTGGAACGATGGCCGACGCATCTGGCACCAGGTCGCCCCGCGCGTCGCGGCCGTCGACACGAACGGCGCCGGCGACGCCTTCCACGGTGCGTATGCCGTGGGGATCGCGGCGGGCTACGAAGCCGCCCGCGCGCTCCGATTGGCCACCGCCGTCGCCGCGCTGAAGTGCACGGGCGAAGGGCGCGCCGCGCTGCCCGACCTCGCCACCGCGCGCGCCGTCGCCGACGCACTGCCCGCCCCGAACGACCTTGGACCCTCGACCGGAGGACGCGCATGAACCCCGATCACCCCCCCACCACCCCAGCCCCCAACACCGCGGCCCCCAACACCGCGGCCCTGAGCGCCGGCAAGCTGCGCGGCCTCACCACCCTCGCCGACGACGACGGGCGCTTCACGATGATCGCCGTCGACCAGCGCCCGCCGATCTTCGCCGCGCTCGCCCGCCACGGCGACCGCGACCCCGCCCAGGTCACCTACGAGGAGGTCGCGTCCGTGAAGGGGGCCCTCGTCGAGGTGCTCGCGCCGCACGCCACCGCGGTCTTGCTCGATCCGGTCTGGACCCACCCGCACCACCTGCGGTCGGTCCCCGGCCGCGTCGGGCTGCTGTCCACGCTCGAGGACTACGGCTTCGACCTCGAGGGAGGCGAACGCCGCTCGCACGCGATCGCCGGCTGGAGCGTCGCCAAGATCCGACGCAGCGGCGCCATGGCGGTCAAGCTGCTCGCCTGGCATCGCCCCGACGTCTCCGAAGCGACCCACGCGCACCAGGACGCCTTCGTGGAGGCCGTCGGACGCGCCTGCGCCGAGCACGACCTGCCGTTCGTGCTCGAGCTGCTCGCCTACCCGCTGCCGGGCGAGGACCCGGCCTCCGCCGCCTACGCGCGCGCGAAACCGGCGCACGTCCTGGGCTCGCTGCAGCGCTACGCGGACCCGCGCTTCGGCGTCGACCTCATGAAGCTCGAGTTCCCGGCCGAGCTCCGGCGCACCGAGGGCTTCCATGCGGGCGCCCTCGACGGGGTCGCGCGCGAGGCGGTCTACGACGTGAGCGCCGTCCAGGGCTTCCTGAGCGACCTGGACGCGGCCTCCCCCGTGCCGTGGGTGCTGCTCTCCGCCGGCGTCGGCCCACGCGAGTTCGCGCTCAACGTCGAGCTGGCGATCGAGGCCGGCGCGAGCGGGGTCCTGGCCGGCCGCGCCGTCTGGTACGACGCGCTGGGCGCGTACCCCGACCTCGAGGCCGTCAAGGCGCGCCTGCACGACCGCTCGGTCCCGTACCTCGCGCAGCTGCGCGGGATCGTCCAGCGTGGCCTGCCCTGGCACCGCCACCGGCGCTACGGCGGCGCACCGGTCGTCGCGGACGCCTCGCCGACGTGGTTCCAGGACTACCGATGAGCGCCCCCCTGACCGCCGTCGTCATCGGCGCGGGCGACATGGGCTCGCGCCACGCCCGCCACTGGGCGGCGGCCGGCGCCCACGTCCTGGCCGTCGTCGACCCCGATCTCCCCCGCGCCGAAGCCTCCGCCCACGAGACCGGCGCCCGGGCCATGACGGACCTGCACGAAGCGCTCGCGCTGCGCCCCGACGTCGTCAGCGTCTGCACGCCGACGTTCCTCCATGCACCGACCACGATCACCGCCCTCGAGCTCGGCGCCCACGTTTTGTGCGAGAAGCCGGCCGCCCTGACGCTCGCCGACGCCCACGCGATGCGCGACGCGGCCAGCGCCGCCGGAACCGAGCTCCGGATCGGCTTCATGCGCCGCTTCGACCCGGCGCTGGACGCGCTCCTCGAGGCCGGCGGGCGCAGCGGGCGCCCGGTCCTGGCGCAAGCGACCATCACCGCCGGCATCCGACCGAAGCGGCTCATGCACGACGCCCACGCCAACGGCGGGCCGATCATCGACATGTGCTGCCATCTGTTCTACGTGTGGGGGCTGCTCTTCGACGGCCAGCCGACCGAGGTCGCCGCCCGCGGCTACACCTTCTCGGACGGCAAGCCCGAGGTCGCCCACATCGCCCACCGGGCGCTGGACAGCGCGCTGATCACGCTCGCGTACCCGGGCGGCACCGTCGGGCAGGTCCAGGTCTCCTGGGGCCTCCCGAGCGGGGTCGCGCCCGTGGAGCGCCACACGTACGTCGGGCCCGACGGCCTGGTGACCGTCGACTGGCCCGAGCGCGTCGTGCGCTACGACGGCCACGGCGAGCACGTCTGGAGCCAGAGCGGCAGCGACCCGTGGCGCGACGAGATCTTCGCCTTCCACGCGGAACTCACCACCGGCGCTCAGCGCCGCGTCCCCGACATCCAGGACGGCATCGACGCGCTGCGCACCTCGCTGGCGGTGCTGCGCTCCGTGGCCGAGGGACGCCCGATCGCGCTCGCGGACGTCGCGAGCGACGACCCGCCGGCGGCCGTTTCCGAAGGACTCGATGGCGAGGCCGACGCGCTGCTGGAGGCAGGTACGTGAGCACGCGCCTCGAGCGCGCTGCCCGAGCGCTCGGGACGATGCCCACGGCGCTCGGCTTCGAAGCGGAGCAGCGCCGCGCCGAACTGGCGACCAAGCTCGGCCGGGTCGGCGCCTGGCTCGAGGCGCGCGGCGCCGATGCGCTCCACCTGCGGCGCGCCGAGAACCTCGCGTGGATCACCGGCGGGGGCGACTTCATGGTGCACCGCGAGGGAGCGCCGATCGCCGAGGCGATCGCGACGGGCGACGACCTCGTCGTCGCGACCAACCGCATCGAGGCGGCGCGCCTCGTGGCCGAGGAGCTGCCCCCCGGCGCGCGGACGGAGGTCGTGCCCTGGTTCGCGCCGGGGGCGCGGGCAGCGCGCGCGCACGAACTCATCGGCAGCCGCCGGGCCCTCTCGGACGCCGACGTCGACTTGGGCGAGCTTCGGAACCCGCTGCTACCGGTCGAGCGCGCGCGCTTGGCGGCGATCGGCGAGCTCGCGAGCCGCGCGCTCGGCGACGCCGCGGGCGCGTTGGACGCCGGATTCACCGAGCGCATGGTGGCCGCCCGCCTGCACGGAGCGATCCGAGCGGCCGGCGCGGACCTTCCGGTCGCGCTCGTCGCCGGCGAAGAGCGCCTGGGCCACGTGCGTCATCCCGTCCCGACCGACGCACCGTTCGGCCGCGTCGGCCTGCTCGTGGTGTGCGCGCAACGCTTCGGGTTGGTGGTGTCGCTCTCGCGCCTGGTCGCGTTCGGGTCCGTCCCCGAGACGGTGGCGACGGCGCTCGAACGGGTCCTTCGCGTCGAAGCCGCGATGCTGGAGGCCACCCGACCGGGCGTCGCCACCGAGGCGGTGCTGGACGCCGCACGCCATGCGTACGCCACCGAAGGCGTCCCGGACGCCTGGCGCGACCACCATCAAGGGGGCCCGGCGGGGTACCTGCCGCGCGACTGGCTCGCCGTGCCTGGTGCGCAGCGACCGCTCCTCGCGGGGATGGCGGTCGCATGGAACCCGTCGCTCCCGTGGGCGAAGAGCGAGGACACCTTCCTGATGGAGCAGGACGGCGCGCTGACGAACCTGACGTGGGATCCCCGCTGGCCGTTCGAGGACGTAGCCGGCCGACCCAGGGCCCAGGTGCGGGTGCTGTGACCGATCCGGTGCGGGTGGGGCTGATCGGCGCCGGGCGTTGGGCCGCGGCGCACCGCACCACCCTGCACCGCGCCGGCGCGACCTTGGTCGCGGTGGCCACCGGCAGCGAAGCCGGCGCGGCGCGGGTCCGAACGGACTGGGGCGTGCCGACCACCACCGACCTCGACGAGCTGCTGGCGATGGACGTCGAGGCGGTGATCGTCGCGAGCCCGAACGACCTGCACGCCGAGCAAGCACGGCGGGCGCTCGCTGCGGGCAAGCACGTGTTGGTCGAGAAGCCCATGGCGCTCACGGTCGCCGACGCCGACGCGCTCGTCGCCGCCGCGCGCGCCACCGACCGAGTGGTGGCGGTCGGGCACGCCATGCGCGTCTTCGAGCTGTTCGAGCGCGTGAAGGCGCTCTTGGACGCCGGGCGCCTCGGCGAACCGCTCCACCTGGGCCTCGACCTCTGGCGCCGACCGCACCGGGCGGGCGCCGGCGGCTGGAAGGCGGACCCCGAACGCCTCGGCTCGACCATCCTGGAGGAGCCCGTGCACTACCTCGACCTCGCCCGCTGGTACCTGGGCGACCCCACCGAGGTGCTCGCCTGGGCCTCGTCGCGGCCGGGGCGCGCAGCGCTGCACGAGAACCTGGACGTGCGCCTGCGCTTCGCACCCGCCGCCGACGGCGGCGACCGCTGGGCGCGCGTGACCCGCTCGATCGCCGCCGCGGGCCACCGCATCGACCTGACGCTCGTCGGGGCCGAGGCGGCGCTGCGCGCCCACTGGGCCGGCGCGATGGACGTCGACCCACATCCCGACGTGCGCCTGGTGCTCCACCACGCTGGCGTCGACGAGGTGCAGGACGTGCCCGCCGCCACCGGCCACGCCCACGACCTGGTGCGCCAGACCGAGGCCTTCGTGCGCGCGGTGCGGGAGGGAACGCCGGTGCCGGCCACCGCGGCGGACGGGCGCGCCGCGGTGGCGCTGTGCTTGGCCGTGGAGGCCTCGCTCTCGAGCGGCGCTCCGGTGGCCGTCGGCGGTTGACCCGTGGTCAGCGCACGGGCGTGCGCAAGGGCTCTCCGGCCAGCGCGCGCAGCACCTCGTACGCGACGTGCCACGACGCCCGCGCGTTCGACTGCCGCGTCACCCCCGCCACGTGCGGCGTCAGCAGCAGCCTCGGCGCGCTCGCGAGCGGGTCGTCGGCCCCCGGCGGCTCCACCGGGCGGACGTCGAGCGCCGCGCCGCCGAGGTGCCCCTCGGTGAGCGCGCGCGCCAACGCGGCTTCGTCGACCAGCCCGCCCCGGGCGGTGTTCACGAGCAGCGCCCCCCGGCGCATCCGCCGCAGCGCCGCCTCGTCCAGCATCCCGCGGGTGGCTTCGGTGAGCGGTACGTGCAGGCTCACCGCGTCGGAGCGCGCGAGGAGCTCGTCGAGGCCCACCAGTTCCACGCCCAGCTCCTGCACCGCGAACGTCGCCTCGTGCACGAACGGGTCGTGCGCGACGACGTCGAGACCGAACACCCGGGCTCGGCGCGCCACGCGCGCTCCGATGTCGCCCACGCCGATCAACCCGAGGGTGCGGCCGTACGCCTCCTCGCCCATGAACGCCGGTCGGTCCCAACCGCCGCCGCGCACGTGCTCGGTCGCGTCGCCGAAGCGCCTCCAAAGGTGCAGCAGCGCACCCAGCACGTACTCGGCGACGCTCGCGGCGTTGCTGCCCGGCGCCCAGGTCACGGCGACGCCGCGGGCACGCAGCGCCCCCAGATCGAGGTTGTCGAGGCCGACGCCGACGCGTCCGACCACGCGCAGGTTCGGGGCGCCGGCGAGCGCGTCGGCCGAGACGCGCGTCTGGTTTCGGACCACCCATGCCTCGGCGGTCGCGAGCGCCTCGGCCAGGGCGGCGGGGGCGGCATGCAGCTTGGGGTCGTGCACGACCTCGTGCACCGCCGCCAACGCCTCGACCGCCTCGCCGTCGATCCATTCGGACACCACCACGCGCGCCACGTCGCACCTCCGTTCGGAGCCTCGATGGTACCCGTCGGTGGGCGCGCGGGCGAACGGTCCGAGCGGGTACTCTGGTGGGCATTGGCCGCTCGGCACCCGTCGCCGCCCGGCCCCGGAGGTTCGCTTCATGTACCTTGCCCTGCTCCACACCCACAACCTCACCCGCTGGATCGTCCTGATCGCCGCGGTCGCTGCCCTCGCGCTCGCGCTGATGGGGCGGTTCGGCAAACAGCCCTTCGGCAAGCAGCACCGCATCGCCAACCTGGCGTTCGTGGCGAGCATGGACCTGCAGTTGGTGCTGGGGCTCCTGCTGTACTTCGTCAGCCCGCTCATCCGGTCCGGGCTCGCGAACATCGGCGCCGCCATGGGCGACGCCGCGCTGCGCTTCTTCGTCGTGGAGCACGCCTTCTACATGATCGTCGCGCTGGTGCTGGCGCACGTCGGCTCGGTGATGGTGCGCAAGGCCAAGGACGACGGCGCCAAGCACACGCGCACGCTGATCTGGTTCGGGTTGTCGCTCGTCGTGATCCTGGCGGGCATCCCCTGGCAGCGCGCCCTGTTCCCGGGGGCCTGACCGCCTACGAGCTGAGCACCACGGCGTCCGAAACGGGTGAACCCCGCGTGGGAGGCCACCACCAGCTGAGCAAAAGTGTTGAACCCCGCGTGGGAGGCGCGGGGTTCGTCGTTCGGAAGAGGGCGGGAGGTCTTGGGAGGAGACCTTCGATCCACATCCGAAGTCTACGCACCGCCTCTTACGGGGTTCTTACTCAGGTGTGACGGTCGTCACAGCGACGCCGCGGCGGTCGCCGCGCGGTACCCTCGACGCGTGCCCGACGCCCCCCGGTACCAAGCTTGGAGCGACGTCCCCGACGGGTTGCGACCGGAGAACGATCTGCGCTTCGCCGGCCTCGAACCGCGCGGCGAGCCGGTGGCGTGGCTCGATCTCGACGGCCGCGAGGTGGCGCTCTACCGCGAGGCGGACGCCACGCCCAGGGCGGCCAAGCCGCCGCCTCCCCCGCCCGGCAGCATCGATCCTTCGCGCTCCAACGACCGCCCCGCCGGGAGCGCCGGCACCCGCGCGGCGCGCGTGCGGCGCGACGTCGTGGCGCTCCCCGGGCACGGTTCGCTGCACCGGGCGGCCGTCCGGACCGACGCCGATCCGGCGAGCCGGATCGCGGCCGGCCGCGACTGGGTGCGGGCGCTGCTGCTCGACGACTTCGTCGTGTTGGACACCGAGACGACCGGGCTCGGGTACGCCGACGAGGTCATCGAGGTCGGCGTGGTCGGCCCTGACGGCTCCGTGCTGCTCGAGTCGCTCGTGCGACCCCGCTCGGGCATCGTGCCCGCCGGCGCGAGCCGCATCCACGGTCTGACGATGGACCACCTGTGGGACGCACCCTCCTTCGGCGAGGTGTACGACGCGCTCCTCGAGGTCGCCGACGGCCGGCGCGTGATCGCCTGGAACGCCCCGTTCGACGAGCGGATGGTGCGCCAGTCGGCGACCGCATGCGGGCGCCGCGAGCGGCTGCGCGGCTTCGAGTGCGCGATGCGCGCCTACGCGCTGGCGCGCGGCCTCAAGCACGGCCGCGCCAAGCTCGAACGCGCCGCGGTGGAGACCGGCGTGCTGCCCGCCGGAGCGCAAGCGCACCGCTCGACCGACGACGCGCGCCTGACGCTGCACGTGCTCATGCGCGTGGGCGGCGATCGGTGACGCGCGGCCCCCAGGTCGTCGCGTTCACCGTCCTCGCCCTGCTCGCCTTCGCGGGCAACTCGCTGCTCGCACGCGCCGCCCTCGGCCCCGGACCCGGCGGGGCGCCGGCGATCGGGGCGGTCGCCTTCACCGCGTTGCGCTTGGGGGCCGGGGCGCTCGCGCTGGTGCTCCTGGCCGGGCCCAGGAACCTGGGGCAGGCGGGCACCGGCACCAGCCGTGGCCGCGCCGTCGCCGCGGTCCTGGCGCTCGTCGTCTACGCCCTCCCCTTCTCGCTGGCCTACCTGGAGTTGGGCGCCGCGACGGGCGCCCTGGTGCTGTTCGGCACGGTGCAGCTGACCATGGGCGCGGTCGGGTACGCGCGGGGCGAACGCTTGGACCACCGCGCGCGCTGGGGATGGGCCGTCGCCGCGGCGGGCATGGCGGTGCTGCTGTTGCCCGGGGCGCAGGCGCCCGAACCGTGGGCCGCGGCGGCGATGATCGTCGCCGGGGTCGCGTGGGCCGCCTACTCGCTCGCGGGGCGCGGCGAGCGCGCCGCGCTGGCCGCGAACGCCCGCAACTTCGCCTGGGCCATGCCGGCCACGGCGGTGCTCGCGGCGTGGCCCGGCGCCTGGGCCGGGACCACCGGCCCCGGCGTCGGGCTGGCGATCGCGGCCGGCGCGCTCACGTCCGGGCTCGGGTACGCCGCCTGGTACGTGGCGCTGCCGGCGCTGTCGCGCTCTGCGGCCGCCGTCGTGCAACTGGCGGTGCCGCTGGTCGCGGCGGTCGGCGGCGTCGTGCTCCTCGGCGAGGCGCTCGACGCCCGCCTGGTCGTGGCCGGCGTGCTCGTCTTGGGCGGCATCGCGGCGGTCGTGGCACCGCGCACGCACCCGCGTCAGCGCCCTACGGCTTGAGCGTCGCCACCTGGCGCGTCACCCGCTCCACCAGGTCGCGCTTGAGGGTCACCCCGCTGCCCGGGCCCTGCGGCACCTGCTGGACGCCGTCCACGGCGTCGAGGAGCGGCTCCACGATGTCCTCGTCCCAGTAGCGGCTGGCGCTGGACGTGTCGCCCGGCAGCACGAAGCCCTCCAAGCTCGAGAGGTGCAGGTTGTGCGCCCGACCGACGCCCGATTCGAGCATCCCCCCGCACCACACCGGCGCGCCGAACGCCACGGCGACGTCGTGCAGCCGCTTCGCCTGGGTGTAGCCGCGCACCCGCCCCACCTTGACGTTGAGGATGCGGCCGGCGCCGATCTGCAGCCCCTTGCGGGCGTCCTCGGCGGAGTGGATCGACTCGTCGAGGCAGATGGCGGTGCGCAGCTGCCGCTGGAGCTCGGCGTGGTCGACCAGGTCGTCGTAGGCGAGCGGCTGCTCGACGTAGGCGAGGTCGAAGTCGTCGAGGCGACGCAGGACCGCGGCGTCGACGAGCCGGTAGGCGCTGTTGGCGTCGACCGTGAGGTCGACGTCGGGGAGCGCCTCGCGCACCGCACGCACCGGTGCCACGTCCCAACCCGGCTTGATCTTGAGCTTCACGCGCTTGTACCCCTCGGCAACATGCTGGCGGGCGAGTTCGGCGGTCGCCTCCGCGGTCGCCTGGATGCCCAGCGAGACGCCCACCGGCACCTCCGTCCGCACGCCGCCGAGCAGCTTCCAGAGCGGCACGTCGAGCGAGCGCGCCCACAGGTCCCAGAAGGCCATCTCGACCGCCGCGACCGCCATGTTGTGGCCGCGGACGAAGCGCAGCGCGTGCAGCAGCTGCGCCGGCGTGGCGAAGTCCTGGCCGAGCACCCGCGGCGCCACGTGGTCGCTCAGGACGCTCCAGGCGGTCTCGTTCGTCTCGTAGGAGTACCCCGGGAACTCGCCGGCCACGCATTCGGCGACGCCCTCGCCGCCCTCGCCGCGGACGGTCACGAGCAGCACCCGGCGGTCCTGCTCGACGCCGAAGCTGGTCTCGAAGCGGAAGCGGAGGCGGAGGTCGATCTCGCGGAGCTCGATCTGGTCGATGCGCATGGAGGCATCATGGACCATCGCGACCGGCGCCCCGGCCATGCCGAGGCGGTCCGACGGGCACACGACCCGACGGCCGCGGGTACCGTGGAGGGGATGCGCTCGGTCGTGCACGTCGATATGGACGCCTTCTACGCCTCGGTCGAGCAACGCGACCGCCCCGAGCTGCGCGGGCTCCCGCTCGCCGTGGGGGGCGGTGGCGAGCGCGGGGTGGTGATGACCGCGAGCTACGAGGCGCGCGCCTTCGGGGTGGGCTCGGCGATGCCGACCGCGATCGCCCGGCGGCGCTGTCCGCAGCTGGTGGTCGTCCCACCGCGCTTCGAGGCGTACCAGGCGGCCTCCCGGGCGGTGCGCACGATCTTCGAGCGGGTGACCGACCTGGTCGAACCGCTCTCCTTGGACGAGGCCTACCTCGACGTCACCCACGCGATCGGGGGACCGCGCGAGGGAACGCCCGCGCCGGCGGTGCCGCTCGACGTCGACGCCGCCACCGCCTTGGCGCGGGCGGTGCTCGCCACGATCGCGGACGAGGTCGGCTTGTCGGCCTCGGCCGGCGTGGCGCCCGGCAAGTTCCTCGCCAAGGTGGCGTCGGGCACGCAGAAGCCGGCAGGGCTCACGGTCGTGCGACCGGAGGAGGCGCAGGCCTTCACGGACGCGCTGCCCATCGAGCGCTTCTTCGGGGTCGGGCCCAAGACCGCGGAGCGGCTCCGGGCGCTCGGCATCGAGCGCGGCGCCGACCTGCGCGCGCGCGACGCAACGGACCTGGTCGAGCGCTTCGGGAAGCTCGGCGCCTTCCTGGCGCGCATCGCGCGCGCCGACGACCCGCGGCCGGTGGTGCCCGACCGGCGCCGCAAGTCGATCGGCGCGGAGCGCACCTTCGGGCGCGACCTGCGCACGGTCTCGGAGCTCGCACCGGAGCTCGCGAAGGCCTGCGCGGCGGTGGGCGGGCGCCTCGAGCGCGGCGAGCTCGCCGCACGGACGGTGACGGTCAAGGTCAAGTACGCCGACTTCCGGATCGTCACCCGCTCGGTCACGCCACCGAACCCGGTCGCCGACGCGGTGGAGCTGTGGCCGGTGGCCGAGCGCCTCGCCTTCGAGGTCGCGCGCCCGCCGGGGGCGGTGCGGCTGATCGGGGTGTCGGCGTCGGGGCTGATCCCGAGGGCGGCGCGCGTGGTGCAGGGGCCGCTCTTCGGCGAGCCCGTGTAGATGCATCATCGCACATGCGCTGTGATGCTATGATGCGTCCATGCGCACCACGATCACCTTGGATCCCGACGTCGAGGAGCTGATCCGTCGCCGGATGCACGAGCGCCGGGCCACGTTCAAGGACGTGGTCAACGAAGGGTTGCGGGCCGCGCTGCGCACCAAAGCCGTGGTGGGCGGGCACGAGACGCCCACGTTCGACCTCGGAACGCCGCGGGCCGACCTCGATCGCGCGCTCGCGCTGGCGGGCGCCCTCGAGGACGACGAGCGCATCCGCCGGCTGCTCGAAGGCCGATGACGATCGTCGATGCCAACGTGCTCTTGTACGCGGTGAACGCCGCGTCCCCACAACATGCGCGGGCCAAGCGCTGGCTCGACGCCGCGCTCGCGGGCGACGCCCGCGTCGGGTTGCCGTGGCTGTCGCTCCTCGCGTTCGTACGCATCGCGACGCACCCCTCCGTCTTCCCGAACCCCCTCACGCTCCAGCAGGCGATCGCCGTCGTCGAAGGCTGGTGCGATCAGCCGAGCGTCGTCCACCCCGAACCGTCGGAGGGCTTCGTCGCCAGCTTCGGCCACGCACTGCGGACCGGAGGGGCGCACGCGAACCTCTCGAACGACGCCTACCTCGCGGCGCTCGCGGACGAGTACGGCGCGACCGTCGTCACCTTCGACCGCGACTTCGACCGGTTCGCGGGCGTCGCGACGCTCATTCCGCCGGCGTAGCCGAGCGGCTCAGCGCTCTCGCTCGAACCCCTGCGCGTCCATGACGTCCTGCTCGATCAGGCGCCCGTCCCCCGCGAGCGACTCGACGTGGTGGCGAAGCTCGTGCGTGAGCGTTTCCCAGGCCTCGTCCTCCCAGTCGAACGAGGGGTCGCCGTCGCCCACCTCGACGAAGCTGCCGTAGTAGAGCGCCACGTGGCGCCCGAGCCCCTCCCCCGCGCCGAGGAAGTCCTCGGTGCCGGGGTCGAGGTACTCGCCCAGGCGCCAGACGTCGACGTAGCCCTCCTCCGGCATGGGCTCCTCGATCACGTGCACGCCCTGCAGCCCCTTGAGGAAGGTGTCGGGGATCTCGTCGACCATCTCCTCGACCATCACCTTGAAGGCCTCGTACGTCATCGCCGCACCGCGCCGAGCCCGCCGTTCGCGCCGCCCCATGTTCGAACCCTCAGACGGGCGCGGCCGCGTGCGCCGCGGCGAGCCGCCGCTCGTCGGTCAGATCGAGGCGCAGCGGCGTGAGCGAGACGTACCCCTGCTCGATCGCCCAGCGGTCGGTGTCCTCCTCGACGCGCTCGCGCGGCTCCTCGCCGAACCAGTAGTGGATGCGCCCCATCGGGTCCTCACCCGGGATGACGAACCCCTCGTAGTGGCGCACCGACATCTTGGTCCACCGCAACCCCTTGGGCTCGTCGGGGAAGTTGACGTTCAGCAGCGGCAGGTCGGGGTGGGCGAGGAACAGCTCGAGCACCTGCTTCAGGTACGGCTCGTACACGGCGTAGTCGACGTCGCCCTCGGTGGCCGGCGCGCTGAAGGCGATCGCGGGGATCCCGAGGAAGCTCGCCTGCTTGGCGGCGGCGACGGTGCCGGAGTGCCAGATGTTGTGGCCGATGTTGAGCCCGAGGTTGATGCCGGTGAGCACCAGGTCGACCTTGTCCCAGTGGTGCGCGCCGAGCGCGACGCAGTCGGCGGGGGTGCCGTCGACCTTGTAGGCCTCGAGGCCGTCGAGCTTCTGGCGCGCGTAATGGAGCGGGCGGCGGACGGTGATCGCGTGGCTCATCGCCGATTGCTCGACGTCGGGGGCCACCACCCGCACGTCGCCGTAGGTTTGCGCCACCTTCGCCAAGGCGTAGATGCCGGGGCTGTGGACGCCGTCGTCGTTGCTGACCAGGATGCGCATGATGCGGCGATGGTACCGCGCGCGGGCCCTGGGCCGCGGTTCAGGCGCGCTTCAGGCGCGCGTGCCAAGGTTGGCTCATGATGCGATCGCTACCGACCCTCGTCAGCGCCGTGGCGGCCGCCGCGCTCCTCTCCGCCTGCACCGTCACCTTCACCCCCGGCGAGGCCGACGTCCGCGTTCGCGGCGGCGTCGTCGCCACCGTCGGCAGCCCGCGCGTCGATGCCCGTTGGCCCGTCACCGTGCCACCGGGCACTCGGGTCGCGGACGTCCGAGCCGACGGCGACGAGCTGCGCTACGTCGTGATCGGCAGCGCCGGCGTCCGCGCCGTCTACGATCGCCTCCACGCCGAGTTGGCGGCCGACGGCTGGCGCCGCACCGACCTCGACGTCGAGCGCGACGAGATCGACGCCGAGTACCGGCGGGGCGGGTGGGAGCTCGAGGTCGAGGTCGAGGAGCGCGGCCGCGACCGCGTGCGGGTGGAGCTCGACCGCGACGACTGACCTCGTGCGGTACCCCCATGGGGTATCCTGAACGCATGACCCCTCTCCTCGAGGCACCCCGATGGGCGCGCTGACGCTCGGCCCGCTCGTCCTCTCGCTCGACCGCGCCTACGCCGGGCTCGGTTTCTTGGTGCTGCTCGTGGGCGCCGAGTGGCTCGCGCGCCGCGCGGGCCCGTCGGTCGCCGCTTGGGGGTGGCGCGCCGCCGCGATCGCCTTCGTCGGCGCGCGCCTCGGGTTCGTCGCGACCCACGCCGGCGACTTCGCCGCCGCACCGCTCAGCGCGCTCGCCTTCTGGCAGGGCGGCTTCGCCGCCTGGTGGGGCGTCGCCGCAGCGGCGGTCTACACCGCCTTCGAGGTGCGCCGGACGCCGGCGCTGCGCAGCATCGCGCCCAGCCTCGGCATCGCGGCCCTGATGGCCTGGTGGGTGCCGGCCGGACTCCTCGCGCCCGCGACCCAGAACGCCGACGTCGTCGCGCCCGCGATCGCTCTCGAGGCGCTCGACGGTGGGACCGTCGACCTCGCCGCCACCGGCGAACCGACGATCGTGAACGTATGGGCGACCTGGTGCCCGCCCTGCCGCCGCGAGCTCCCGGCGCTCGTCGCCACGGCGCAAGCCGCACCGGACGTCCGGGTGCTGCTCGTGAACCAGGGCGAGGACCCCGCCACGATCGGCACGTACTTGACCCGCGAGGGGCTGCCGACCGCCGGCGTGCTCCTCGACCGCCGCCAGGCGGTCGGCACCGAGCTGCGGGTGGCCGGGCTGCCCACCACCTTCGCGTTCGACGCCCAAGGGCGCCTGGTGGACGTGCACGTCGGCGAGATCTCGGCGCCGGCGCTGCGCTCCATGGTGGCTTCGCTGCGCTGAAGGGCGCGCAGCGAAGCCTGCGTTGCGCACAAGACGCGCACCGCGGCTGCGGCGGCCCGGGTCAGCCTTTGCCCTCCAACCAGTTCGGCCCCAGCGACGCGTCCACCTTGAGCGGCACGCGTAAGGCGATCGCCCCCTGCATCTCCTCGACGACCGCGCGCAGCGCTGCGTCGGCGTGCGCCTTGGGCGTCTCGAGCACCAGCTCGTCGTGCACCTGGATGAGCATCCGGGCGCCCGTCCCCTCGCGCTCGAGGCGCGCATGCAGGCGCACCATCGCCAGCTTGATCAGGTCGGCGGCGGAGCCCTGGATCACCGTGTTGATCGCGAGGCGCTCGCCCAAGGCGCGCTCGTTGAAGTTGCGCGAGGCCACCTGCGGGATGGGGCGGCGGCGGCCGAGGATGGTCTTGACGTAGCCGTGCTCGCGCGCCTCCTCGACGCAGCGCTGCAGGAAGCGGTCGAGGCCGGCGTACGTCGCCTTGTACGTGGTGATGAAGGACTGGGCGTCGCCCGGGTCGATGCGCAGGGTGCGCGCGAGCCCGTAGGCGGTCTGCCCGTAGACGATCCCGAAGTTCACGGTCTTGGCGACCGCGCGCTGGCCGGGCGTGACGTCGTCGATGGGGACCGCGTAGATCTGCGAGGCCACGAAGGCGTGGATGTCGCGGTCCGCGCGGAAGGCCTCGAGCAGGGCCGGGTCCTCGCTGAAGTGCGCCAGCACCCGCAGCTCCACCTGCGAGTAGTCGGCGGCGAGCAGCAGGTGGTCGGCGTCGCGGGCGACGAAGGCGCGGCGGATCTCGCGGCCGGCGTCGCTGCGGATGGGGATGTTCTGGATGTTGGGGTCCGACGACGAGAGCCGCC
Organism: Trueperaceae bacterium; assembly: GCA_011390455.1. The sequence continues at coordinate 5,396 of JAABSI010000037.1, read as the reverse complement.
CGGTGGCGGCGCCGGTCTGGTGGAACGAGGCGTGCAGCCGCCCGGTGGTGGGCGAGACGTACGAGGGGAGCGGGTCGACGTAGGTGCCGAGCAGCTTGGTGAGCTCGCGGTACTCGAGCACCCGTTCGGGGAGCGGGTGGCGGGTCTCGGCGGCGAGGGTGTCGAGCACCTCGGCGTCGGTGCTGGCGCCCGTCTTGGTCTTCTTGACCACCCGGAAGCCGAGCCGTCCGAAGAGCACCTCGGAGAGCTGCTTGGGGCTGTCGACGTTGAAGTCGCAGCCGGCCGCCTCGAGCACCTGCGCGCGGAGCGTCTCGATGCGCCCGGCGAGCTCCGCTTTGTACTCGGCGAGCCGCGCCACGTCGATCGTCACGCCCGCGCGCTCCATGGCGGCGAGCACCCGCACGAGCGGCAGCTCGACCTCCTCGAACAGCTTCACCAGGTCGGCGTCGGTGGCTGCGAGCTGCGGCTCGAGGACCTCGAAGAGCCGCCAGGTGACGTCGGCGTCCTCGGCCGCGTAGGTCGAGAGCACGTCGAGCGGGACGTCGAGCATCGAGGTCTGGTTCTTCCCCTTGCCGATCAGGTCGGTGATGGGGATGCAGGTGTGGCCGAGCAGGTCGCGGGCGAGATCGTCCATCGAGTTGCCGCGGCGCTCGGGGTTCAGGAGCGCGGCCGCGATGAGGGTGTCGAAGATCGGCCCGCGCAGGGTGATCCCCTCGCGCTCGAGGACGCTCAGGTCGAACTTGAGGTGGTGGCCGACCTTGCGCACCCCCTCGTCTTCGAGGACCGGCCGCAGCGCCTCGCGCACGAGCCCGGGCTCGAGGGTGGGCCCGGCGTGGCTGCGGACCGGCACGTACCAGCCGGTGCCGGCTTCCCACGAGAGCGCGTACCCGACCAGGTCGGCGTCGACGACCGACAGGCCGGTGGTCTCGGTGTCGATGGCGAGCGTCGCGACGCCCTCGAGGGCGGCGACGAGCTCGGCGAGGTCGGCCTCGGTGGCGACCCGTCGGTAGGCGGTGGCGGCGGGCGCCTGCGGGCGGGCCGGCTCGGCGGCCGCCGGATCGTCCGGGATCGTGTCGAGCAGGCCGCGGAAGCCGAGCACCTCGAACAGCTCGCGGACGTCGGCCTTGGTGACCTTGGGGGTGGCACAGGCCTCGAGGTCGAACTCGAGCTCGACGTCGCGCTTGAGGGTCACCAGCCGGCGGGTGAGGGCGAGACCGTCGGCGCCGGCGAGCAGGTTCTCGCGGAGCTTGGGGGTCTGCTCGTCGGCGTGGGCGATCACCGCGTCGGCGCTGCCGTACTTCTCGATCAGCTTGGCGGCGGTCTTCACGCCCACGCCGCGGATGCCGGGGACGTTGTCGGTCGGGTCGCCGACCAACGTCTGGATCTCGACGGACTGAGCGGGGGTGTAGCCCTTCTGTTCCCAGAGCTCGTCGGGGCCGATCAGCGCGCCGTTCGTCGGGTCCCACAGGCGGACGGTCGGGGTGAGGATCTGGTGGAGGTCCTTGTCCTTGCTGGCGATGCGGAGGTCGACCTCAGCGCCGTCGGCGGCCAGCCGCTCGGCGATGGTCGCGATCACGTCGTCGGCCTCGTGGCCCGCGACCATGAACACCGGGATGCCCATGGCGGCCACGACCTCGAAGACCCGCTGGAACTGCGGGCCGAGGTCGTCGGGGGCCTCCTCGCGCTGGGCCTTGTAGGCCTCGTAGTCGGCGCGCCGCTCGGTGGTGGCGTCGGCGACGTCGAAGGCGATCGCCAGGTAGTCGGGGCGCTCCTTGTGGAGGATGTTGAGCAGCAGCTGGGTGAACACGTGCACGGCCTTGACCGGTTCGCCCGATGGGCTGGTGAGCGGTCGGAAGGGGGCGTAGTAGGCCCGGAACACCTGGGCGTGGCCGTCGAGCAGGTAGAAGGTCTTCACGTCGCGGTCAGCCTAGCCCACCTCGGCGGTGCGGACGGCGGCCGCGGCGCGGCGGGAGCGCGGCGGTCGCGCCGCAACGGGTCAGCGGCGGCCGGGGGGACGCCGTCCCGCACGGCCGACGGGGGCGTCGCCGCCCTGCGGCCCACGGTCGTGGGCGGACTGCAGGCGCGCGATCAGGGCGTCGAGGTGGGCGAGCACGCCCTGGGCAGCGCGGCCACCCTCGGCGGTGCCGGCGCCCGCCGTGCGCGCCGCCTCGCCGGTCTTGGGCGCACCGAGCAGCTCGTGGACCGCGCGGTCGGCGGCGAACAGCTCGGCGTCGAAGGCGTGGGTCAAGCCCTTCTGGCGGGCGAGCTCCCGAGCGCGCACCAGCGTCTGGCGCACCCGGGTCTCGAGGAAGTACGGCACGTCGCTCATGGCCACACGATGGCGCACCGGCGCTCTCGGAACCCATACGCCCAGCACCGACGCGGACGTCGCGCACGCAGGCGCGCGGGCTAGACTGCCGGCATCATGGACTTCGAGAAGCTCGGCACCTTCTACCTCGGGCAGGAGCTCGAGGCCGACGGGCGGACGCCCAGCGAGCGGCTCCTGCTCTACGACGCCAAGGACCTGACCACGCACGCGGTGATCGTGGGGATGACCGGGTCGGGCAAGACCGGCCTCGGCGTCGGGCTGATCGAGGAGGCCGTGCTCGACGGTGTACCGGTGCTCGCGATCGATCCCAAGGGCGACCTGGCGAACCTGGCCTTGGCCTTCCCCGACCTGGCGCCGACGGATTTCGAGCCGTGGGTGGATCCGGCCACCGCGAACCGCAAGGGCGTGGACGTCGCGACCTTCGCGGTCCAACAGGCCGCTGCGTGGCGCGACGGTTTGGCGGCGCACGGCCAGGACGGCGCGCGCGTCGCCCGGTACCGCGAGGCGGCCGACGTCCGCGTCTACACCCCGGGCTCCACGGCCGGCCGGCCGCTGTCGATCCTCAAGTCCTTCGGGCGCCCCCCGGACGTCGTGATGGACGACCCGGAGCTGCTCGCCGAGCGCCTGACCGCCTCGGTGTCGGCGTTGCTGACGCTCGTCGGACGCTCCACCGAACCGACCGGCCGCGACCACGTCCTGGTCGCGACGCTGCTCGAGCACCTCTGGCGATCGGGGCGCGACGCCGGCCTGGCCGACCTGATCCTGGGGGTGCAGACGCCGCCGTTCACCCAGATCGGGGTCCTCGACGTCGACACCTTCGCGCCCCCCTCGGAGCGGACCAAGCTGGCGATGGCGATGAACGCCGTGCTGGCCTCTCCGGGCTTCGCGACGTGGCTGCAGGGCGAGCCGATGGACGTCGGCCGGATGCTCTACCGCGAGGACGGGCGCCCGCGCGTGGCGGTGGTGTCGGTCGCGCACCTGAACGACGACGAGCGCACCACCGTGATCGCGCTGCTGCTCAACGAGGTCCTCGCCTGGACCCGCGCGCAGAGCGGCACCGGGAGCCTGCGCGCGCTGGTCTACATCGACGAGCTGTTCGGCTTCATGCCGCCCGTGGCCGCTCCGCCGACCAAGGCGCCGCTGCTGACGCTCCTGAAGCAGGCGCGGGCCTTCGGGGTCGGCCTCGTGCTCTCGACGCAGAACCCGGTCGACCTCGATTACAAGGGGCTCTCGAACGCCGGCACCTGGTTCGTCGGGCGGCTGCAGACCGCGCAAGACAAGGAACGGCTCCTCTCCGGGCTGCTCTCCGCCGACGGTGGCGGCGGCCTCGATCGGTCGGCGCTCGATGCGACGCTCAGCAGCCTGGGCGGGCGTACCTTCCTGCTGCACAACGTCCACGAGGACGCTCCTGCGCTCTTCACCACCCGCTGGGTGATGTCGTACCTGGCCGGCCCCATGACCCGCGAGCAGCTGCGGCGGCTGCCCACCTCCGTGGTCGGCGACGGTGTAGCTCCGGCGGCGCCTGCGACCGCGCCAGCGCGCGCCGCCGGGGCGCGACCGGCGCTGCCACCGGCCGTGCTCGAGCGCTTCGTGCCGGCGCACCCGGGCGTGCGCGACGTGACGTACCACCCGCAGGTCGTCGGCTTCGCCGACGTCCGCTACACCCACGGGACCTATGGCGTCGACGAGGCCCGGCGCGTGGTGCGGGCGGTGGAGCCGGGCGAGGGTGCGGTCGCGGTCGACTGGACGACGAGCGAGGCCGCGGCGATCGACCTCGACGCCCTCGACGAGGCGCCCTTGAACGGGGCGGCCTTCGAGCCGCCGGCCGCCCACCTCGACGCCCGCACGTGGACCCAGGTCGAGAAGGACTTCGCACGCCACGTCCGGGGCGACCTGCCGCTCACCGTGCACCGGCACAAGGGGCTCAAGCTGATCTCCGGCGCGGACGAGGACGAGGCGGCGTTCCGGGCGCGCGTGCGCCACGCCGCGCACGAGGCGCGGGATGCGGCGCGCGAGAAGCTGCGCGCGAAGTTCGAGAAGAAGGCCGCCACGCTCGCCGAGCGGTTGCGCCGCGCCGAGCAGACGATCGAACGGCACGCGCAAGCCGCGAACCAGCGGCGCATGGACGCCGCGATCCAGGTCGGCAGCACCCTGCTCGGCTCCTTCCTGGGCCGCCGCAGCCCGACCGCCGCGCGCATCGGGACCGCCCTGAAGACGGTGAACCGCGCCTCGAGCGGCGGCGCCGAGGTCGAACGCGCCAAGGAGACCGCGTCCGCGGTGGCGTCCGAACTGGCGGCGCTCGAGGCCGACCTCGAGCGGCAGCTCGCCGACCTCGCCACCGGTGTGGTGGACGAGGACGCGATCGAGGCGCTCGCCGTGCGGCCCAAGAGCACCGACGTGGCCGTCCGCGCGGTCTGCCTGGCGTGGCGCCCGTTCGCGCGCGACGCGGCCGGCGCGTGGGCCGACGTCGGCCGGGGGCGTGCGTGATGCGCGCTCTGCTCGCTCTCGCGCTGGCGCTGGTGCTGGTCGCCTGCGATCCGCCGTCCGAGGGCGACGCCGATCCGCGGCGCCCGATCGCGGTGGCGCTCCTGGACCGGCCGGCGCGCGTGGGACCGGCGGTCGTGGAGGTCCGCCCCCAGCTCGACGGTGCGGCAGTCGCCGGCGCCACCGTGCGCGTGGTCGGCGACATGACCCACGCCGGCATGGTGCCCGTGGTGGCCGAGGCGACCGACGTGGGCGGCGGCACCTACCGCACGAACGACTTCCTGTTCGACATGGCGGGCGACTGGGTCCTGAGCGTCGACGTGACGTACCCGGACGGGACGGTGCGGTCGACCTCGCTCGCCGTGTCGGTCGAGGGGCGCTGACCGGACCCGGCCGCCGGGTCGGTGCGGTCGACGGGCCGTCAGGCTAGGGACGTATGTCCCGACGCCGGGCGCGGCTCGTGCGCGATGATCACGAGCGTCTATTGCGTGAAATCCATCTCCAGGCTGCCGGAGGTCGTCCCGTGCCCGCGTATCGCTCGTCCCCCCCATCGCACGCCCCGGTGCCGCTGCGCGCGCACCGT